>NZ_JBVKBN010000005.1:0-462422 GCF_055657065.1 Streptomyces sp. NPDC110618
ACCGGCAAGATGCTCGACGAGCGGCTCGGCAAGATCACCTTCTGGACGCTGTTCTTCGGCTTCCACGGCACCTTCCTCGTCCAGCACTGGCTGGGCGCCGAGGGCATGCCGCGCCGGTACGCGGACTACCTCGCGGCCGACGGCTTCACCGCCCTGAACACGATCTCGACGATCAGCTCCTTCGTCCTCGGCCTGTCGCTCCTGCCGTTCTTCTACAACGTCTGGAAGACCGCCAAGTACGGCAAGAAGATCGAGGTCGACGACCCGTGGGGCTACGGCCGTTCGCTGGAGTGGGCCACCTCGTGCCCGCCCCCGCGGCACAACTTCCTCACCCTGCCGCGGATCCGCAGCGAATCCCCGGCGTTCGACCTGCACCACCCTGAGATCGCCGCTCTCGACCAGCTTGAGAACGCCCCTCACGGTGACAAGGCCCTGGCTGGCGGCAAGGAGGCCGGCAAGTGAAGATCCAAGGCAGGATGTTCATCTGGCTGAGCGTCTTCGTCCTCGCCATGGCGATCGTCTATGGCGTGTGGTCGAAGGAGCCAGCCGGTACGACGGCCCTCTTCCTGGCCTTCGGCCTGTGCATCATGGTCGGCTTCTACCTGGGCTTCACCGCCCGGCGGGTCGACGTGGGCGCCCAGGACAACAAGAACGCCGATGTGGCGGACGACGCCGGCGAGGTCGGGTTCTTCAGCCCGCACAGCTGGCAGCCGCTCGCCCTCGCCCTGGGCGGCGCGCTCGCCTTCCTCTCGGTCGCCATCGGCTGGTGGCTGATGTACTTCTCGGCCCCGATCATCCTGGTCGGTATCTGGGGCTGGGTCTTCGAGTACTACCGCGGTGAGAACCGCACCCAGTAACACGCGCCGAGCGCTCTGGAGCCCGGACACTCCGACAGGAGGGTCCGGGCTCCCCCTTTTGCCGCGCGTTTGGTCACTCGTACGGATTGCCCGGCGCGCCGCCCTTGACGCGGCTCCCTAGCGTCAACTCCATGAACACACATCCGCGCACCCGCACCGTCGTCGGATGCACGCTGCTGGTGATCGCGCTCGGCGCGAGCGGCACGGCGTGCGGCGGTGACGGCAACCCGCTGTCCGCCGCGCCCTACGACGCGGCGGACCAGATCGCCTTCAACGCCCCCACCGGGGACGGGAAGAAGGCCGACCCGGACAAGCCCCTGGAGGTCACCGCCGAGGACGGACGCATCACGGACGTCACCGCCAAGGACGCCACAGGGCGCCACGTCAGCGGCGAACTCTCCGCCGACGGCCGCCGGTGGCACAGCACCTCCCCGCTGGCCGCCGACGCCCGTTACACGGTCCGGGTGTCCACCGAGGACGAGGACGGCGCCCCCGGCCGCCGCCTGATCACCTTCGACACCGGCAAGCCGCTCACCAAGAAGCGGCTGAACATCACCTTCGGCCCCAAGTCGGGCACGTACGGCGTGGGCCAGCCGATAACCGCCGAACTGAGCAAGCCGGTCAAGGACCCGGCCCAGCGCGCCGCCGTGGAACGCGGCCTGAGGGTCGAGTCGGTACCCGCCGTCGAGGGCGCCTGGCACTGGGTGGACGACAAGAAGCTGCACTACCGGCCCAAGGAGTACTGGCCGACCCACGCCACCATCCGGGTACGCAGCGAGCTGGCCGGCGTCAGGATCAGCGACCGGCTCCGGGGCGGCAAGGCCAGGCCGCTGCGCCTCACCACCGGGGACAAGGTCGTCGCCGTCACGGACGCCGCCACGCACTGGATGACGGTCTACCGCAACGGCGAGGAGATCAACTCCATCCCGGTCACCACCGGCAAGCCGGGCTTCGAGACCCGCAACGGCGTCAAGGTGGTGCTGGCCAAGGAGTACTTCGTACGGATGCGCGGTACCAGCATCGGCATCGCGGAGGGCTCGGCGGAGTCGTACGACCTGCCGGTCTACTACGCGACCCGGGTCACCTGGAGCGGCGAGTACGTGCACGCCGCCCCGTGGTCGGTCGGCTCCCAGGGCGCCGCCAACGTCAGCCACGGCTGCACCGGTATGAGCACCGACAACGCGGCCTGGTTCTTCAAGAACGTGCGCGAGGGCGACCTGGTCAAGGTGGTCAACTCCTACGGCGACACCATGGAACCCTTCGGCAACGGCTTCGGGGACTGGAACATCGACTGGCGGAAGTGGCGCAAGGGCAGCGCCCTGGTGGGCGGTACGCCCGAGACCCCGAAGCCGGAGCAGGTGGCCAGACTGCGGCCGGCGGCGGTCTGAGCACCCCCGGCCGCCCGTACTAGGCGCTCTGCAGCCGCTGGGTGCGCAGCAGGGAGGCCAGGGCGGAGGCGAACTCCACCGGGTCCACCGGGTGCGTCACCGCCGCCTCCGCGCGGCTCCAGGTGGCCAGCCAGGCGTCCTGCGGGCGCCCGATGAGCAGCAGCACCGGCGGGCAGTTGAACACCTCGTCCTTGATCTGACGGCACATCCCCATGCCCCCCATGGGCACGGCCTCGCCGTCCAGGACGCAGACGTCGATACCGCCCTTGTCCAGCTCCTTCAGCACGGCGGCCGGGGTCGCGCACTCCACGAACTCGACCAGCGGGACATCGGGAGCGGGCCGCCTGCCGGTGGCCAGCCGCACCTGCTCGCGGGTGTTGGAGTCGTCGCTGTAGACCAGCACCGTGGCGGTCGGCCGCATGGTTCCTCCGTGACGTCAGCGTCGTAAGGACAAGCCCGTTGAGGCGGATGCTACTCCCTTGAACACCACGTCAACACCGGTATGGAGCAGGGAGACACTCCGAACGGCACCCCCCGGAGTGAGGGCGGGATAAGCGACCGACATAATGTCGGTCGTGGCGACAGCAACGACAGTAGAAACCGGGCACGCGCACCCGTCGGTCAATCGGCCGAACCTCACCAGCGTCGGAACCATCATCTGGCTGAGTTCCGAGCTGATGTTCTTCGCGGCCCTCTTCGCGATGTACTTCACCCTTCGATCGGTGACCGGAGCCGAGTTCTGGAAGGAGAAGGCAGACTTCCTGAACTTCCCCTTCTCGGCGACCAACACCACGATCCTGGTGCTCTCCTCCCTCACCTGCCAGCTCGGCGTGTTCGCCGCCGAGCGCGGTGACGTGAAGAAGCTCCGGATGTGGTTCATCGTCACCTTCGTCATGGGTGCGATCTTCATCGGTGGCCAGGTCTACGAGTACACCGAGCTGGTGAAGCACGAGGGCCTCTCGCTCTCCTCGGATCCGTACGGCTCGGTCTTCTACCTGACCACCGGCTTCCACGGCCTGCACGTGACGGGTGGCCTCATCGCCTTCCTGCTGGTCCTCGGCCGTACGTACGCGGCCAAGAGGTTCACTCATGAGCAGGCGACCGCCGCCATCGTCGTGTCCTACTACTGGCACTTCGTCGATGTCGTCTGGATCGGCCTCTTCGCCACGATCTACATGATCAAGTAGCCGGGCCCGTCCCGAGCGCTGCGAGCAGGCACGCGAGCAGCACATCCCAGAAGCATCGACGCAGAAGATCCTGACACCGGGGTAATCCGTGAAAAAGCTCTCCGCACGACGACGCCATCCGCTGGCGGCGGTCGTCGTCCTACTCCTCGCGCTGGCGGCCACTGGGGGGCTGTACGCCTTTGTCGCGCCCACGGGCAAGGCGCAGGCCGATGAAACCGCCCAGTCTCTCGCCATCGACGAGGGTAAGAAGCTCTACGCCGTCGGCTGCGCCAGCTGCCACGGAACCGGCGGTCAGGGCACCTCCGACGGCCCGAGCCTGGTGGGCGTCGGCGCCGCGGCCGTGGACTTCCAGGTGGGCACCGGCCGTATGCCGGCGGCGACCTCCCAGGGCGCCCAGGTGCCGCGGAAGGACGTTGTCTACACGCAGGCCGAGATCGACCAGCTCGCGGCGTACATCGCCTCGCTGGGCGCCGGTCCGAACATTCCGACCGAGGCGGAGTACGGCCCCGAGGGTGCCGACATCGCCAAGGGTGGCGACCTGTTCCGCACCAACTGCGCGCAGTGCCACAACTTCACCGGCAAGGGTGGCGCGCTGACCCACGGCAAGTACGCGCCGTCCCTTGAGGGTGTCGACCCGAAGCACATCTACGAGGCCATGCAGACCGGCCCGCAGAACATGCCCTCCTTCCCCGACACGATCCTGTCGGAGCAGAACAAGAAGGACATCATCGCCTACCTCGACGCGGTCAACGGCGATGACACCGAGAGCCCCGGTGGTCTTGAGCTGGGCGGACTCGGTCCGGTCAGTGAGGGCCTGTTCGCCTGGGTCTTCGGACTCGGCGCGCTGATCGCGGTCGCCGTCTGGGTCGCCGCTCGGACCGCAAAGGCCAAGAAGTCATGAGTAGCCAAGACATTCCTGAAGAGAACCTGCCCGCAGCGCAGGACGCACACGGCGCGGTAGGCGTCGCGGACGACAAGGACCCGTTCGCGGACCCCGGTCTGCCGCCCCACGAGCACCGGATCCAGGACATCGACGAGCGGGCCGCCAAGCGGTCCGAGCGCACGGTCGCCCTGCTGTTCACGGTGTCGATGCTGGCCACCATCGGCTTCATCGCCTCCTACGTGGCGATCGACGCCGACCAGTCGGTCTACATCTGGCCGCTGGGTCACATCAGCGCGCTGAACTTCGCCCTCGGCATGACGCTCGGCGTCTCCCTGTTCTGCATCGGCGCGGGCGCGGTCCACTGGGCCCGCACGCTGATGTCGGACGTCGAGGTCGCCGAGGAGCGGCACCCGGTCGCCTCCGCCCCGGAGGTCAAGGCCAAGGTGCTGGCCGACTTCAAGGAGGGCGCCAAGGAGTCCGCGCTCGGCCGTCGCAAGCTGATCCGCAACACGATGTTCGGCGCGCTGGCCCTGTTCCCGCTCTCCGGTGTCGTCCTGCTGCGCGACCTCGGTCCGCTGCCCGGCACCAAGCTCCGCCACACCCTGTGGTCCAAGGGCAAGCTGCTCGTCAACATGAACACCAACGAGCCGCTGCGTCCCTCGGACGTCGTCGTCGGTTCCCTCACCTTCGCCAAGCCGGAGGGCCTGGAGGAGCACGACCACGACTTCCAGAAGGAGATCGCCAAGGCCGCCCTGATGATCGTCCGGATCCAGCCGGACAACATCAAGGACAAGCGCGAGCTTGAGTGGTCGCACGAGGGCATCGTGGCGTACTCGAAGATCTGCACCCACGTGGGTTGCCCGATCTCCCTGTACGAGCAGCAGACGCACCACGCCCTGTGCCCCTGCCACCAGTCCACCTTCGACCTGTCCGACGGTGCCCGAGTGATCTTCGGTCCCGCCGGTCACGCCCTGCCGCAGCTGCGCATCGGCGTGAACGACGAGGGGTACCTCGAAGCGCTCGGCGACTTCGAGGAGCCCGTCGGTCCTGCCTTCTGGGAGCGCGGATGAGCACTACAGAGACCACTGAGTCCCGCGCACGCGGGAAGGCACCGGCCGGCGAGCGCGTCGCCGACTGGGCCGACGGCCGGCTGGGCATCTACGGCCTGGCCAAGGCCAACATGCGCAAGATCTTCCCCGACCACTGGTCGTTCATGCTGGGCGAGGTCTGCCTCTACAGCTTCATCATCATCATCCTCACGGGTGTGTACCTGACGCTGTTCTTCCACCCGTCGATGAACGAGGTGGAGTACCACGGCAGCTACGTCCCGCTGCAGGGCCAGCTGATGTCGGAGGCGTTCAGCTCCACGCTGCACATCTCCTTCGACGTCCGTGGCGGTCTGCTCATCCGGCAGATCCACCACTGGGCCGCGCTGATCTTCCTCGCGGGCATGTTCGTGCACATGATGCGCGTCTTCTTCACCGGCGCGTTCCGCAAGCCGCGCGAGATCAACTGGGTCTTCGGCTTCCTGCTGTTCGTCCTCGGCATGTTCACCGGCTTCACCGGTTACTCGCTCCCCGACGACCTGCTCTCCGGAACCGGTGTCCGCTTCATGGAGGGCGCGGTCCTGTCCGTGCCGATCGTCGGCACCTACCTGGCGTTCTTCCTGTTCGGCGGGGAGTTCCCGGGCGGCGACTTCGTGGCGCGCTTCTACTCGGTCCACATCCTGCTGCTGCCGGGCATCATGCTCGGTCTGGTGGTCGGCCACCTGATCCTGGTCGTCTACCACAAGCACACGCAGTTCGCGGGTCCGGGCAAGACGAACAAGAACGTCGTCGGCATGCCGCTGCTGCCGGTCTACATGGCCAAGGCCGGAGGCTTCTTCTTCCTGGTCTTCGGTGTCATCGCGGTCATCTCGGCGATCGCCACGATCAACCCGATCTGGGCGCTCGGCCCGTACCGCCCGGACCAGGTGTCCACCGGCGCCCAGCCCGACTGGTACATGGGCTTCTCCGAGGGCCTGATCCGTGTCATGCCGGGCTGGGAGATCAACTTCTGGGGCCACACGCTCGTCCTGGGCGTGTTCATCCCGCTGATGATCTTCCCGCTGGTCCTGGTCGCGATCGCGGTCTACCCGTTCATCGAGTCCTGGGTCACCGGCGACAAGCGCGAGCACCACATCCTGGACCGCCCGCGTAACGCCCCGACCCGCACCGCCTTCGGTGTCGCCTGGATCACCTGGTACATGATCCTGCTGATCGGTGGTGGAAACGACCTGTGGGCCACCCACTTCCACCTGTCGATCAACTCGATCACCTGGTTCGTCCGGATCGCGTTCTTCGTCGGCCCGGTCCTCGCCTTCATCGTCACCAAGCGGATCTGCCTCGGCCTGCAGCGCCGGGACAAGGAGAAGGTGCTGCACGGACGCGAGTCCGGCATCATCAAGCGCCTGCCGCACGGTGAGTTCATCGAGGTGCACGAGCCGCTCAGCCAGGACGCGCTGCACACCCTCACCGCGCACGAGCAGTACAAGCCGGTCGAGATCGGCCCGACGGTCGACGAGAACGGCGTCGAGCGCAAGGTGAAGGGCACCGAGAAGCTGCGCGCCAAGCTCAGCAAGGCGTACTTCGGCGAGGAGTCCCAGATTCCGAAGCCGACCGTCGAGGAGTACAAGGAGATCACGAGCGGCCACGGCCACCACTGATCGCTGCGCTCGCCACGCGCGGTAGAAGGGCCCCCGTCCGGTGTTCGGACGGGGGCCCTTCTCCGTGCCCCCGGCTGGATAGGGTGGGAGCACAACCCCGTGTACCGGGGCGGACACTCTGCTACGACATTCAGGAGCGGCCTTATGAGCGCTGTGACCCCCGCTGGAGGCGACACCGCGGCGGGCCGCTCCTGGCCCCTGCTGCTGAACGGTCTGCTGGAGGGGCGGGACCTCGGCGCCGACGACACGGCCTGGGCGATGGACCTGATCATGCGGGGCGAGGCGACCGACGCGCAGATCGCCGGGTTCGTGGTGGCGCTGCGGGCCAAGGGCGAGACGGTGGAGGAGATCACCGGTTTCGTCCGCACGATGTACCAGCACGCGAACGTCATCGAGGTGTCCGGCGACACCGTCGACATCGTCGGCACGGGCGGCGACGGCGCCAAGACCGTCAACATCTCCACCATGTCCGCGATCGTGGTGGCCGGCGCGGGCGCCAAGGTCGTCAAGCACGGCAACCGGGCGGCCTCCTCCGCCTCCGGCTCCTCGGACGTGCTGGAGAAGCTCGGGGTCAATCTGGAACTGCCGGTGGCCCGGGTGCCCGAGGTGGCCGAGGAGGCCGGGATCACCTTCTGCTTCGCGGCCAAGTTCCACCCGGCGATGCGTCACGCGGGCGCCGCGCGCGGGCAGTTGGGCATCCGGACCGTCTTCAATGTGCTCGGCCCGCTCACCAACCCGGCCCGGGTGCGGGCGCAGGCGGTCGGCGTCGCCGATCCGCGGATGGCGCCGATCGTGGCGGGCGTGTTCGCCGAACGCGGCAACTCCTCGCTGGTGTTCCGCGGCGACGACGGCCTCGACGAGCTGACCACCACCTCGACCTCCCGGGTCTGGGTCGTCCGCGACGGCAAGGTCAGCGAGGAGACCTTCGACCCGCGCGAGGTCGGCATCGACCTCGTCCCGGTGGAGGCGCTGCGCGGCGCGGACGCCTCGTACAACGCCGATGTGGCCCGGCGCCTGCTGAACGGCGAGACGGGTCCCGTCCGGGACGCCGTCCTGCTCAACTCGGCCGCCGCCCTGGTGGCCCTGCACCCCACCGGGGAGCCGCTGACCGAGCAGATCCGCGCCGGTATGGCGAAGGCGGCGGAGTCGATCGACTCGGGGGCCGCCAAGCGGACCCTGGAGCGCTGGGTCGCCGCCAGCAACGCGTAGGCGCTTCGGCGTTCGACGTCCGCCGTCCCGCAATCCGGACTCGGGTTGCGGGACGGCGATCTTTTGCCCTAGGTTCCTGTACCAGGTCATGAGTGACAGTCATGAGGCCCCGGCCGACTGTCCGGCAACCCTCCGTCCGTGGCGGGGTGCCCCGGGTGAAGACCAGGTCGTAGGCAGCGAGGTCTACGGCAAGCGCGGACCCCTCTCGAAACCCAGGGGTCCTGGTCGTTCGAGGGAGTCTTCCGTGAGCAAGCGAATGCGATAGGGCCGCCGAGCCCCGCCTCCGCGTACCCCCTTTCCTTCCTTCTCTGCGCGCTGCGCTCTGCGCGCCGTCCTTTCACGGGAGCTTCGCCATGTCCGTCCTCACCGCTGCCTCCGCTCAGTCCGTTTGTGCCCAGCTGCCCGTTCTGGGGCGGGATGTCACCGTCCCGCTCGTCACCGGCGGCGAGGTCACCTACGCCGCGCTCGACTACGCCGCCAGCGCCCCCGCGCTGCAGCGCGTCTGGGACGACGTGGCCGCCTACGCGCCGTACTACGGCAGCGTTCACCGGGGCGCCGGGTACCTCTCGCAGCTCTCGACCGACCAGTTCGAGAACGCCCGGAAGACCGTCGCGGAGTTCCTCGACTGCCGTGCCGACGACCAGCTGGTCTTCACCCGGTCCACCACCGACTCGCTGAACCTGCTCGCCGCCGTGCTGCCGGCCGGCTGCCAGGTCTTCGTCTTCGAGACCGAGCACCACGCCTCGCTGCTGCCCTGGCAGGACGCCGAGGTCACCTACCTGGACGCGCCGCGCGCCCCCGAGCAGGCCGTGGCCACCCTGGAGCGCGCCCTCGCCGACCGCGACCCCCACGGACCGGCCCTGGTCTGCGTCACCGGTGCCTCCAACGTCACCGGCGAGCTGTGGCCGGTGCGGGAGCTGGCCGCCGCCGCGCACGCGCACGGCGCCCGGATCGTCCTCGACGCCGCCCAGCTCGCCCCGCATCACCCGGTCTCCGTCCAGGACCTCGACGTCGACTGGGTCGCCTTCTCCGGGCACAAGCTCTACGCGCCCTTCGGCTCCGGAGTGCTCGCGGGCCGCGCCGACTGGCTGCGCGAGGCCCGGCCGTACCTCGCGGGCGGCGGTGCCAGCCGCAAGGTGACCCGGCGTACGGACGGGGGAGTGGACGTCGAGTGGCACGAGAGCGCCGCGCGGCACGAGGCGGGCTCCCCGAACGTCATCGGCGCCTACTCCATCGCCTCGGCCTGCAAGGCCCTCACGGAGGCCGGGTTCGACACCCTGGTGGCCCGCGAGCGGTACCTGATCGAGAAGGTCCGCCAGGGGCTCGCGGACGTGCCGGAGGTCCGCTTCCTCTCCCTCTTCGGCGACGACGCCCCGCGCGTGGGTGTGCTGTCCTTCGTCGTCGAGGGCTGGAACAGCTCCCACTTCGCCGCCGCGCTCTCCGCCGAGTACGGCATCGGCGTCCGCGACGGCCTGTTCTGCGCCCACCCCCTGGTGCGCACCCTGCTCGGCAGCGACCCGCAGACCCTGGGCGAGTGCGGCGCCCCCGAGGCGGCCCCCGGCGAGAAGTCCCTCAACGCCATCCGCGTCAGCTTCGGCGCCGGCACCCCCGACGAACACGTGGACCGCTTCGTCACCGCGGCCCGCGAACTGGTCCGCGACGGCGCCAAGTGGAACTACCGCACCGAGGACGGGCGTTGCGTGCCGGCGGTCTGACCGACCCGCGCGCGGGGGGCGGCGCGGCTGCCCCCCGCCGTACGCCCTAGCCGTCCAGGCCGATCGAGAACGCGGCCTCCAGGTCGTGCTGGGAGTACGTCCTGAAGGCCACGTGGGTGTCCGTGCCCTCGACGCCGGGGATCTTGCTGATGCGGCCGGGGATGACCTCGGCGAGGTCCTCGTGCTCCTTGACCCGGACCATGGCGATCAGGTCGTAGGTGCCGGTGACGGAGAAGACCTCGCTCACGCTGTCCAGCGAAGCGATCTGCTCCGCGATCTCGGGGATCCGGTCCACGCTGGTCTTGATGAGGACGATCGCAGTGATCACGGCTGTTTCTCTCCCTGGGGGGCCGGCGTCGCAGGCGTCGGCCTCACTCTAGTCGTACGGCCGAACCGCACCCAGGCGAAGCCGCACCCCAGGCCGAAGCCCACGAGATGGGCCAGGTAGGCCACTCCGGGGCCGCTCGTGGCCTGTCCCGCCGCCAGCCACTGCAGGGCCGCCCAGAAGGGCAGCACGACCCACGCGGGGAAGCGCAGGGGCAGGAAGAGGAGGAAGGGCAGCAGACTGGTCACCCGGGCCCGCGGGAACAGCGCCAGGAAGGCGCCGAGCACCGCCGAGATCGCCCCGGACGCCCCGACCAGTGACTGTTCGGAGTCGGCGTTGGCGGCCGCGTAGCCGAGCAGGGCGAGATAGCCGCAGCCCAGGTAGAAGAGGAGGTACTGGAAGCGGCCCATGCGCTCCTCGGTCATCACGCCGAAGACGTAGAGGAAGAGCATGTTGCCCAGCAGGTGCACCCAGCTGCCGTGCACGAACAGCGCGGTCGCCGGGGTGAGCGCGGCCCGCGCCTCGCCCTCGAACAGCACCGCCGGGACCACCCCCCAGCGCCGGAAGTAGGCCCGCTGGGTCGCGATCAGCTCCTCCCCGGTGCCGTACCCCGGGTTCAGCCCCGAGGCGGGCCCCATCAGGAAGATCAGTGTGCACAGCCCGATCAGTGCGTAGGTGACCGGTGCGGACGGCATCCGCAGTCCTCTGGCCGTGCTGCTCCACTTGCTGATCATGAACACAGAGCATGACGTAAAGGGAGCAACTCTGACAGAGTGCCTCGCCGCCGTGGACAGCCGAGCGGCGAGTCGCGCACAGGCCGTAGGGTTACGAGCCATACACACCGGGATGCCGGTGGGTCACCGACACTGGAAGGAAAGAACGGTCGAGATGACGGTTCCCCTGCCGACCGCCACCACGCGGTGGCGCTGCACGCTCTGCGGCAACCTCACCCGCTTCGATGTGACGCGCTCGTCGAAGGTCGTCGAGTACGTCCACCTCGACCTCGCCGGTGAGCCCAAGGTCGAGGAGCGCGAGGTGGTCAGTGAGACCATCGAGTCGGTGCGCTGCCGCTGGTGCAACGCCGTGGACCAGGTGGAACTCGTGGACAGGCCGGGCGCCGGCTCCTGAGCGGGAGCGGGCCCCGTTCGGGTGATCCCCTCAGCCGGGGGATCCCGCACAGGTATTGGGGTGACGACGGATGGTGGAGACCGCAGGCGGGGGGCCGGGCGACGGCGCCGCTGAGGTGCTCGACCGTCCGTTGCCCGACGGCGTGCGCAAGCGGGTCGTCCAGATCGTCTCGGACGGTTTCGGCCAGTTGACGATCGGCGAACTGCCCGCACAGCTGCGGCAGTACGCCCGGTTCGCCCCGAACCGCCGCGCCAAGTTCGCCGGGAACGCGATGGCCGCCGCCCTGGAGACCGATCCGCTCTTCCGCCAGCGGATCGGGGAGAAGCTCAGAGAGGCGCAGCCGGAACTCGCCGGCGCCCTGGACTCCGGCTCGCCGCCCCCGGCCGCGGACCCGCTCGATGTGGCGGCCGCGGCCTATGTGCTGCGGCCCACCGACTGGGTGAAGCTGGTTACCGCGGCCGGCGAGGAGGCCCAGCGGGCGGACGCCGAGCGCGCCGACGAGGAGAGCCGGGCCGAGCTGGAGCGGCTGCGCGCCGAACTCGCCCAGGCGCGGGAGCAGGTCCGCACCGAGACCGAACGGCTGCGCACCGAGCTGGACGCGGCCAAGAAGGAAGCCGAATCGCTTCACCGCAAACTGCGCGCCGCCCAGAGCGACGTCAAGCGCGGTGAGGCGGCGCTGCGCAAGGCGCACGGCGAGATCGAGGCGGTGCGCGCCGAGGCGCAGGGGCAGGTGTCGGCGGCCGAGAGCGAGACCCGGCGGCTGAAGTCCCGGCTCGGGGAGGCCGAGGCCGCTCTGGAGGCCACCCGCAGAGCGGCGCGGGAGGGCCGCAGCGTGGAGGACATGCGGGTACGGCTGCTGCTGGACACCCTCCTGGACGCCACTCAAGGGCTGCGCCGGGAGCTGGCGTTGCCACCGGTGTCGGTGCGTCCGGCGGAGACCGTGGACGCGGTCGAACCGGGACGTATGACCCCGAAGGACATCGCCGCCCGCGCGCTGTCCGAGCACGATCCGGCCATCCTCGACCAGTTGCTCGCCCTGCCCCAGGCGCATCTGGTGGTCGACGGCTACAACGTCACCAAGACCGGCTATCCCCAGATGCCGCTGGAGAAGCAGCGGCTCAGACTCCTCGGCCAGCTCTCCCAGCTCGCCGCGCAGACCGGCGCCGAGGTGACCTGTGTCTTCGACGGGGCGGAGCTGGCCGCGCCGGTGCTGCTGGCGCCGCCGCGCGGGGTGCGGGTGCTGTTCTCCAAGCCCGGGGTGACGGCGGACGAGCTGATCCGCCAGCTGGTGCGGGCGGAGCCGCCGGGGCGTCCGGTCATCGTCGTCTCGACCGATCGCGAGGTGGCCGACGGCATCGCCAAGGCGGGCGCCCGGCCGGTGGCTTCTGCGGTGCTTCTGAAGCGACTGTCCTGAAGGTCAACGTAGAGCGGTAATGCCCGAATTGGCGGGTGTGTCACGCAACCCAGCGTCAAGTGGCTATCACGGCACGTGGGTTGAAGGTAAAGAATCCGGGCTAAGGGCGGGATAAATCGCCCAGGGATTTGAACTCATCACAGCGGTATCACTAGGGTCTGCCTTCGAACCTTCGATCGGAAGATCACTGAGAAGAAGGAGTTCGCCTCCGTGGCGTCCCACCGTCGACCCAAGCAGCCGAGCCGCGCACGTGTGACCGTGCTGACCACCGCCGCTGCCGCCGCCGTGGCCATCAGCTCTCAGGCGGCCAACGCCGCGCCCAGCGAGAAGCCGAGCAAGGACGAGGTCAAGGCCAAGGTCGACAAGCTCTACGAGGAGGCCGAGCAGGCCACCGAGAAGTACAACGGGGCCAAGGAGAAGCAGGAGAAGCTCCAGAAGGAGATCTCCACCATCCAGGACAACGTCGCGCGCGGTCAGGAAGACCTGAACGACATGCGTGACTCCATAGGCCTGGCGGCGGCCGCGCAGTACCGCACCGGCTCCATCGACTCCTCGGTCCAGCTGTTCCTCTCCGCGGACCCGGACGACTACCTCGACAAGGCCTCCACGCTCGACCAGTTGAGCAGCCAGCAGGTCGAGCAGCTGAAGAAGATCCAGGACAAGCAGCGCGAACTCGCCCAGGACCGCGCCGAGGCCACCGAGAAGCTCAAGGACCTGGCCTCCACCCGGACCGAACTGGGCAAGAAGAAGAAGGAAGTCCAGGACAAGCTCGCCGAGGCGCAGAAGCTCCTGAACTCCCTCACCGCCGAGGAGAAGGCCGCCCTCGCCAAGGAGGAGGCGCGCGCCACCCGGTCCTCCGCCGACCGTGTCGACCTCGGCAACTCCGCGCAGGGCTCCGGCCGGGCGATGGCCGCCTTCCAGGCCGCGCAGAGCAAGATCGGCTCGCCCTACGTGTACGGCGCCTCCGGCCCGTCCTCCTTCGACTGCTCGGGCCTGACCTCCTGGGCCTTCGCCCAGGCCGGCGTCGGCATCCCGCGCACCTCGCAGGCGCAGGCCAACGCCGGTACCCGGATCTACAGCCAGTCCGACCTCAAGGTCGGCGACCTGGTCATCTTCTACGGCGACCTGCACCACGTCGGCTTCTACGCGGGCAACGGCCAGGTGCTGCACGCCCCGCGCACCGGCGCGGTCGTGCGCTACGAGTCGATCAACAACATGCCGTTCCAGTTCGGCGTCCGGATCTGACCCTTCCAAGATCAGGACACGGTGCCGCCCGTTCGGGCGAATCGCACCGACCGGAACTGACCCCGCGCCCCGCCCATGACCTGCGTCATAGGCGGGGCGTCACCGTTTGTGGCCACGGCGGTCGTTGGTCGGTGCCCTGTCGCGGGGCTACTGTCTGCCGCGTTTCCCCCTCGCCGGGGAACGGTCCTTGTCCGCCAGCGGAAGGGGTGCGGCTTCCTGTGGGGTCCCATCGTCGCCTTGTACCGTCCGGGTTCGACCGCGGCGCGAGCGCCGCGCTCTGTGTCATCTCAGCGGCGGCCGCCGCGCTGGGCGTCCTGCCGGCCTCGGCGGCGCCGCACGACGACACCCGGTCCGAGGTGGACCGCCTCTACGAGGAGGCGGAGAAAGCCACCGAGGCGTACAACAAGGCCGATGAACGCGCCGACTCGCTGCGCAGGCAGGTCAGCACCGCGCGGGACCGGATCGCCCGCCAGCAGGAGCGCATCAACTCCATGCGGGAGTCACTGGGTTCGCTGGCCGGGGCGCAGTACCGCTCCGGCGGCATCGATCCGTCACTCGCGCTCCTCTTCTCCGACGACCCGGACGACTACCTCGACAAGGCCTCCGTCCTGGACCGGATCACGGCGCGCCAGGCGGGCGAGCTGAAGGACCTTCAGGACGCGATGCGCGAACTGGCGCAGGACCGCGCCGAAGCCACGCGCAAGCTCGGGGAACTGGAGAAGAGCCGCAAGGCCGTGGCGGCGCACAAGCGGACGGTGGAGAGCAAGCTGGCCAAGGCCCGCCGGCTGCTCAACTCCCTGCCCCTGGACGAGCGCGCCGCCTACGACCGGGCCTCCCGCTCCGGCCGCATGCCCGACCTCGGGGGCGCCGTCCCGGCCTCCGGCCGCGCCGCCGCCGCGATCGCCGCCGCCCGCTCCGCCCTCGGCAAGCCGTACGTCTGGGGCGCCAACGGCCCCAGCGGCTTCGACTGCTCGGGCCTGATGCAGTGGTCCTACGCCCAGGCGGGCGTCTCCCTGCCCCGCACCTCCCAGGCCCAGCGCCACGCGGGCCGCCAGGTCCCCCTCTCCCAGGCCCGCCCCGGCGACCTGGTCACCTACCGCTCCGACGCGAGCCATGTGGGCATGTACGTCGGCAACGGCCAGGTCATCCACGCCCCCTACCCCGGCGCCCCGGTCCGCTACGACCCGGTGGGGATGATGCCGGGCGCGACGGTGACCCGCGTCTGACCGGCCCGGGCCGGTCCCGGCCCGCTCCCGCGGTCTGACCTCCGTCCGATTCGCGCCGTACGATCTCCGCATGGCTGGTCGGCGGTGGGCGTCCGGGGTGGTGGTGCTCTGGGTGCTGCTCGGGCTGGTTTCGGCGTGCGGGGGGCGCGAGGTCGCCGACGCGGCCCGGGACTCCGTGCAGCGGGTGCTGGACCGGCGGGCCGAGGCCATCGTCGCGGACGACGCGGCGGCCTACGGGCGGACCGGGACGCGGGCCGGGTTCGACGAGCTCGCGGCGGTGCCGTTCGCCGACTGGGTGTACCGGGTGACCGGTGTGGAGCGGGAGGGGGACAGCGCCACCGCCGATGTCGAGCTGAGTTACCGGATCCAGGGGCACGACCGGGCGCCGGTCGTCGTCCGCCGTACCGTGCGGCTCGGGCTCGACGCCGCCGGGGAGTGGTACGTGGAGTCCGAGCGGCCCGCCGCCAAGGCGCCCGAGCAACTGTGGGACCAGGGGCGGGTCGAGGTCGTCCGGGGCGAGCACAGCACCGTCCTCGGGGTCGGGCAGTCCGACGAGCGGCTGCGGGCCTTCGCCGAGATGGCCGACCGCGCGGTGCCCGCGGTGAACCGGGCCTGGGGCACCGCGTGGCCGCGCGGCACCGTCGTGCTCGTACCGAAGTCACTGGAGGGCATGGCCGGGCTGCTCGGGGCGCCCGCCTCCTCGTACCGGGGGATCGCCGCCGTGACCACCGGCGAGACCGGCACCCGCGCGCACGCGCCCGCGGACCGGATCATCCTCAACCCGGTCGCGTACGGCGTCCTCGGCCAGAGCGGCAAGCAGGTCGTGCTCACCCACGAGACCACCCATGTCGCCACCCGCGCCCACACCGGCCCCGCCACCCCGCTGTGGCTCTCCGAGGGCTACGCCGACTGGGTCGGCTACCTCGGCTCGGGCCGCGAGCCCTCCGACGCCGCGCCCGAGCTGTGGCGGGCGGTGACCGAGGACGAGATCCCGCAGCGGCTGCCGACCGACGAGGACTTCGCGTTCACCGGGGACGCGGCGAGCCTCGCCCAGGCGTACGAGAGCGGCTGGATGGCATGCCGGATGATCGCCGACCGCTGGGGCGAGGCGAAGCTGGGGGAGTTCTACCGGGCCGTCGGCGCGCACGAGACCCGCTCCGGCGCGGTCCAACAGGCGATGGAACAGGTGCTCGGGACGAGCCCGGAGGACTTCACCGCGCAGTGGCGGGAGTACCTGCGCGGTCAGTTCGACTGAGTCCCGTCGGGTGGGTCCAGCAGCTCGATCGCCTCGGTCAGCCACGCCCGCTCCGCCGCCCCCGTCGCCCGCGCCACCCGCAGCATCCCCTGCCGGAACAGATCGCCGGCCTCCTCCGCCCGCACCGGCTCGCCGTCCCGGTAGAAGAAGCTCGACGGCGCGTTGAGGAACTCCAGGCGGCGGCGCAGGACGGCGGCCTGTTCGCGCGGGTCCGGCAGGTGCCGCAGGAACGACAGCACGGTGTTGAAGCGGACCTGGTCGCTGATCTCCACCGGCTTGGGGTGCCGCAGCCGCTCCAGCAGCTCGGCGCGGCCCTGTTCGGTCAGTGACAGGATCCGGCGCGGGGCGGCGGACGCGCCGGGCTCGGTGCGCTGGTCCAGCAGACCCGCCTTGGTGAGCCGGGTGATCGCCGGGTACAGCGCGCCGTCGCTGACCGGCCGGACATGCCCGCTGAGCGCCTTGATGCGCTCCTTCAGCTCGTAGCCGTGCAGCGGCTGCTCGGCTAGGAAGCCCAGGATCGACAGCTCCAGCACCGGTACCTCCTTGCGGGCGATGTGCCCGCCATGCTACCTCTTTCCGAGCTACCTCGATTCGAGGTAGCTCGGAAAGAGGGAACTCGCTGATGGACGCTCACCGCCGGACACTCGTCTCGCTCGCCCACCCCGTCTACTTCTCGCTCCTGGCCTCCGTCGCCGCCGGGATCATCAACACCGTCTGGGTCTCCCGGCTCGGCGGCCCCGCCGTCGCCGCCGTGGCCGTCGCCACCAACACCGAGAACGTGCTCCTCGGCGTCGCCCTGGTCTTCGGCTCCGGTACGACCGTGCTGGTCGCGCACGCCAGGGGCGCCCGGGACCCGGCGGCCGTGCGCGCGGCCGTGCGCGGCGGCTGGGCGCTGTACGCCCTGGTCACCCCGCTGGTCATCGGCGGCGGCCTGCTGCTGCGCGAACCGCTGGCCCGGCTGGTCCTGGGCGGCGACGGCCCGGCGGTGCCGCTCGCCACCGCCTACTTCGCGATCTCCCTGCCCGGCATCGCCGTCTTCTTCGCCCAGACCCTGCTCGACGGCATCCTCAAGGGCACCGGCGACACCCGCACCCCGATGCGCCTCGCCCTCCTCGCCAACGGCCTGATCCTGGTCACCGACCCCTTCGCGATCCACTACTACGGCGTCCGGGGCGCCGCCGCCGCCACGGTCCTGTGCCGCACCGCCGCCCTCGCGGTCGGCCTTCTCGCCCTGCGCCGCAACAAACTGCTGCGCGAGGCATCCCGCTCACCCGCCCCCTTCTCGCCCCGCCGCACCCTCGCCACCGGACTGCCCATGGCCGCCGACTTCACCGTCCGGCAGACCGGCGCACTGGCCCTGGTGGCGATCGTGGCCCGGCTCGGGGTGACCGCGGTGGCCGCGTACGCGATCGCCTACAAGGTCCTCTACGTCGCCACCATGGCCTTCTACGCGCTGCGCCAGGCCGCCGCCATCCACACCGCGCACACCCGCGGCGCCGGACGCGACGAGCGGCGGGCGATCGGACGGCAGGTCGTCCTGGTGGCCGGGGCGGTGGCCCTGACCGCGTCCGTGCTGCTGGCGGTGGCCGCGCCCTGGCTCATGGCCGCCTTCGGCGCCGGACCGCGCGTCGCCGACCAAGGCGTGCTCTTCCTGCGCTGCATCGGCCCCTATCTGCTGCTCATGGGCTGCTTCATCGCCCTCGGCGGGGTCTTCGAGGGCAGTGGCGGCTCCCCGCTGCTGCTGCGCGTGACGCTACTGGGGACAGCGGTCCAACTGCCGCTCGCGTACGCGCTGTCCGGGCTCGGGCTGCCGGGGGTGTGTCTGGCGCTGGCGCTCGCCATGGCGCTCCAGTGTGCCCTGCTCGGGTGGCGGGCCCGGCGTCAGGAGGGCAGCGAGGTCTCCCTCGTCCGGGTGGCCTGAGCGGGCAGCGGACGGACGGCGTCCTCGGACACCGTGGAGCGCCACAGGACGCGGGCGGCGAGGACGGTGGCGAGCACCAGCAGGCCGTTGCGGACGGAGAGCAGCGTGATGCCGAGGCCGTCGCTGGCGACCACGTGCGCGAACCAGAGCGGGAACTCCAGCATGGTCACCAGGCATGCCGCCAGCAGCACGACGACCGGCGGGCCCATCCGGCTGCCCCGGAAACAGAGGCAGACGGCCGCCAGACCGACCAGCCAGACCAGGTACTGCGGGCTGATCACCCGGCTGGTCGTGGTGAACAGCAGCACCGCCACGAACGCCGCGTCCGCGACGGTGTGCGAGCGGAACCGCCGGGCCCGCAGCCGCCACAGCAGCAGCCAGCCGAAGGCCAGGGCGGACAGCACCAGAGCGATGTTGCTGACCGTGTCCACGTGCGGGCCGAGGAATTCCACCGAGCCGTAGTTCAGCAGCACCTCCCCGTCCCAGCCGTGGTGCCGGGCCACATGGAAGACGAGCGCGCCCAGCGACTCCACCTCGGTGCCGCGGTCCCGCTGGAAGGTCAGGAACGCGAACGCCCCCGGCATCCCCGCCGCGAACAGCGCCGCCAGCACGGCCCCGGTCACCACGGCCGACGCCCAGGCGGTGCGGTCGCGGACGGCCACCAGCAGCAGCACCGGCCACACCTTCAGCAGCGCCCCCAACGCGGTCAGCGCGCCCATCGCCCGCGGGTGCCGGGCGCCCGCCAGCAGCGCTGCCACCGCGACCGCGGTCACCATCACGTCGTACCGGGCGTACACGGTCGGCCCGAGCAGGGGCACGCCCACCGCCCAGACCCAGGCGCCGCGCACGCTGCGGCCGGGGCGCGGGCCCGTGTAGAGGAGCAGGGCGAGGACGGCCAGGTCGGCGGTGAAGGCCAGGACGAAGAAGGCGGAGGCGTAGTCCAGGTAGAAGAGCAGCTTGGGGGAGAGGATCGCGAGCGCGGCGGCGGGCGGGTACTGCCAGGTGACGTCGTCCTGCGGGAACGATCCGGTGCCCAGCACCTCGGACCAGCCCTGGTAGATCACGGCGACGTCGGAGGTGACGTCCGGGCCGGGGAAGACCCACACCTTGAACACGAGGAGCAGCAGCACGACCCTGGTCGCGGCCCAGATGCCGAGGAGGCCGGCCAGGGACCACCGCGCGCCCGTCGTCTCCACCTGGTCCCCTGCCGTTCGTGCTCGTCGTCGAGGGCACCATGATGTCCCGCGCGGCTGTGGGTCGGCCACCAGGGCGGGCGTGACGCGCTGTGCACGACGCCTCCGATAGGGTCGGCCGCGATGCACAAGACGCTCATCGTGACGAACGACTTCCCGCCCCGCCCCGGCGGTATCCAGGCCTTCCTGCACAACATGGCGCTGCGGCTGGACCCGGAGCGGCTGGTCGTCTACGCCTCCACCTGGAAGCGCGGCCGGGAGGGCGCCGAGGCGACGGCGGCCTTCGACGCGGAACAGCCCTTCACCGTCGTCCGCGACTCCACGACGATGCTGCTGCCCACCCCGCGGGTGACCCGGCGTGCGGTCGGGCTGCTGCGGGAGCACGGCTGCACGTCCGTGTGGTTCGGGGCGGCGGCCCCGCTCGGCCTGATGGCCCCGGCCCTGCGGAAGGCGGGGGCGCGGCGGCTGGTCGCCACCACCCACGGGCACGAGGCCGGCTGGGCCCAGCTGCCCGCCTCGCGGCAACTGCTGCGGCGGATCGGGGACTCCACGGACACGATCACCTACCTCGGCGAGTACACCCGCTCGCGGATCGCGGGCGCGCTCTCGCCCGAGGCGGCCTCCCGGATGGTCCAGCTCCCCCCGGGCGTGGACGAGAAGACCTTCCACCCCGGCTCCGGCGGCGCCGAGGTCCGGGCCCGGCTGGGCCTGACCGACCGGCCCGTGGTGGTGTGCGTCTCCCGGCTGGTCCCGCGCAAGGGCCAGGACACGCTCATCCTCGCGATGCCCCGCATCCTCGCGAAGGAGCCGGACGCGGTGCTGCTGATCGTCGGCGGCGGCCCGTACGAGCAGGATCTGCGCAAGCTGGCCGAGGACACCGGCGTGGCCGGCTCGGTCCGCTTCACCGGCTCGGTGCCCTGGTCCGAACTGCCCGCCCACTACGGCGCCGGTGACGTGTTCGCCATGCCGTGCCGCACTCGGCGCCGGGGCCTGGACGTGGAGGGGCTCGGCATCGTGTACCTGGAGGCCTCGGCGACCGGACTGCCGGTCGTCGCGGGCGACTCCGGCGGCGCCCCCGACGCGGTCCTCGACGGCGAGACCGGCTGGGTGGTCCGCGGCGGCTCCCCGAGCCAGGCCGCCGACCGCATCACCGCCCTCCTCGGCGACCCCGAACTGCGGCGCCGGATGGGGGAGCGGGGCCGGGAGTGGGTCGAGGAGAAGTGGCGCTGGGACCTGCTGGCGGAGAAGTTGAAGGCGCTGCTGTGAGAACAAGTTGAAGGCGCTGCTGCAATACGCGCCGACAACCTAGGCGGAACCCGAAATTCCGCCCATGCTGCGCACATGACATCAAACCTGATGCAGCGTCAGCTGACAAGACGTCAAATCCTGGGCATGGTCGCCCTCCAGACGGCCGCCGCCTCCGGACTCACCCGCATAGGGCTCTCCTCGGCCCACGCCGCCGAGCCGCCCGCCCTCGACAACGCCCCCGCCGTCGTGGTCGGTTCCGGATACGGCGGCGCCGTCGCGGCCCTCCGCCTCGGCCAGGCCGGCATCCGCACGATCGTGCTGGAGATGGGCCGCCTGTGGAACTCCGCGGGCCCCGACGGCAAGGTGTTCTGCTCCACCACCGCCCCCGACCACCGCTCCACCTGGTTCCGCACCCGCACCGAGGCCCCGCTGGCCACCTTCCTGTGGCTGGACGTCGTCAACAAGGACATCAGCCTCTACCCCGGCGTCCTGGACCGCGTACGCTTCGCCCACATGTCCGTCTACTGCGGACGCGGCGTCGGCGGCGGCTCCCTGGTCAACGGCGGCATGGCCGTCACCCCGCTCAAGTCGTACTTCGCCGAGCAGTTCCCCACCGTCGACGCGGACGAGATGTACGCCACGTACTACCCCCGCGCCCGCTCCATGCTCGGCGTCAACCCCATCGACCCGGCCTGGTTCGAGGCCACGGACTGGTACCGCTTCAGCCGCGTCTCCCGCACGCACGCCGAACGGACCGGCCTGCGGACCACCTTCGTGCCGAACGTCTACGACTTCGGCCACATGCAGCGCGAGGAGGCCGGCACCGCCCCGAAGTCCGCGCTCGCCGCCGAACTGCTCTACGGCAACAACCACGGCAAGCGCAGCCTGGACAAGACCTACCTCGCCGCCGCCGTCGGCACCGGCAACGTCACCATCCACACCCTGGAGAAGGTCACCGGAATCCGGCTCGGGGAGGGCGGGACGTACGTCGTCCAGACCCAGCGGATCGACAACGCCGGGAACGTCGTCGAGACCAAGGAGTACGGCTGTACCTACCTCTTCCTCGGCGGCGGCAGCGTCGGCACCACCGAGCTGCTGCTGCGCGCCCGGGAGACCGGCGCGCTGCCCGCCCTGGACGCCAGTGTCGGCACCGGCTGGGGCACCAACGGCAATGTGATGCTCGGCCGGGCCAACCACCTGTGGGACACGGTCGGGGCGAAGCAGTCGACCGTGCCGGTCATGGGCATCGACGACTGGGCCAACACCGCCAACCCCGTCTTCGCCGAGATCGCGCCCCTGCCCATGGGGCTCGAACACTGGGTCAGCCTCTACCTGGCGATCACCAAGAACCAGGAACGGGCGTCCTTCTCCCTCACCGGCGGCTCCCTGGCGCTCAGTTGGACCGCGGCGCAGAGCGCGGTCTCCTCGGCCATGGCCAAGAAACTGTTCGACCGGATCAACCGGGCCAACGCCACCATCTACCGGTACGACCTGTTCGGCGGAAACCGGGCCTTCGCCGACGACTTCACGTACCACCCGCTGGGCGGCTGTGTGCTCGGCCGGGCCACCGACGACTACGGCCGGGTGAAGGGCTACCCGAAGCTGTACGTCACCGACGGCTCGCTGGTGCCCGGGTCGATCGGGGTGAACCCCTTCGTCACCATCACCGCCCTCGCCGAACGCACGATGGCGCGGGTCCTCGTGGAGGACGCCGCGCCATAGCCGCAAGCAGTCACTACTTCGCGTAGATCGCCTCGATCTCCTGCGCGAAGTCCTTCGCCACCACGTTCCGCTTCAGTTTCAGCGACGGCGTCAGGTGGCCCGACTCCTCCGTGAACTGGGAGGACAGAATGCGGAACTTCCGCACCGATTCCGCCTTGGACACCGCGGCGTTGCCGTCGTCGATCGCCGACTGGATGGCGGCCAGCAGGTCCGCGTCCTCACGCAGCGACGCCGCGGTGGACCCCTCCGGCTTGCCGTGCTCGGCGGCCCAGCGGCCCAGGAACTCCTCGTCGATGGTGACCAGCGCGCCCACGAACGGCCGCCCGTCACCGACCACCATGCACTCCGCGACCAGCGCGTGCGCCCGGATCCGGTCCTCGATCACCGCCGGGGCGACGTTCTTGCCGCCCGCGGTCACCAGGATCTCCTTCTTGCGGCCGGTGATCCTGAGGTAGCCGTCCTCGTCGAGGGTGCCGATGTCGCCCGAGTGGAACCAGCCGTCGCGCAGCGCCTCCTCGCTCGCGCCCGGGTTGTTCCAGTACTCCTTGAAGATGTGCTCGCCGTGCAGCAGCACCTCGCCGTCGTCGGCGATACGCACCACCGAACCCGGCAGCGGCTGGCCGACCGTGCCGATCTTCTGCCGGTCCCACGGGTTGAACGCGGTGGCCGCGCAGGTCTCGGTCAGGCCGTAGCCCTCCAGCACCGTGAATCCGATGCCCCGGAAGAAGTGGCCGAGCCGCTCGCCCAGCGGGGCGCCGCCGGAGATCGCGTACTCGCCCCGGCCGCCCAGGACCGCGCGCAGCTTGCTGTAGACGAGCTTGTCGAAGACCTTGTGCTTGATCTTCAGGCCGACCGGCGGGCCGGAGGGGTTGTCCAGCGCCTTGCTGTAGGCGATGGCGGTGTCCGCGGCCTTGTCGAAGATCTTGCCCTTGCCGTCCGCCTGCGCCTTGGCGCGCGCCGAGTTGTAGACCTTCTCGAAGACGCGCGGCACACCGAGGATCAGCGTCGGCCGGAACTCGGCCAGCTCGTCGGTGAGGTTCTTGATGTCGGGCAGACAGCCCAGCTTGATCGGCGCGATCATCGGCGCGATCTGCACCAGCCGCCCGAAGACGTGCGCCAGCGGCAGGAACAGCAGCACCGAGCACTCACCGGTGCGGAACAGCGGCCGCAGCCGCTCCACCACATTGCCGCACTCGGCGAAGAAGTTGCGGTGGGTGAGCACACAGCCCTTGGGACGGCCGGTGGTGCCCGAGGTGTAGACGATGGTCGCCGGGTCGTCGGCCTTCGCCAGCGAGCTTCGCTCGTCCACCGTCTTGTCGCTGACGTCCTGGCCGAGCCGAGCCAGCTCCTCGATGCCGCCGCCCTCGATCTGCCACAGGTGCTTGAGCGCGGGCAGCCGGTCGCGCACCGACTCCACGGCCGCGGTGTGCGTGTCCAGTTCGGTCACGATCGCGCTCGCGCCGGAGTCGCCGAGGATCCACTGCACCTGCTCGGGCGAGCTGGTCTCGTACACCGGGACCGTGATGGCGCCCGCGGACCAGATCGCGAAGTCCAGCAGGGTCCACTCGTAGCGGGTGCGGGACATCAGGGCGACCCGGTCGCCCGGCTGCACCCCGGCCGCGATCAGGCCCTTGGCGGCGGCGCGCACCTCGGCGAGGAAAGCGGTGGCCGTGACGTCCTGCCAGACACCGTCGACCTTGCGGGCGATGACGGCGACGTCGGGATGCTGCGCGGCGTTTCTGCGGACGATGTCGGTCAGATTGCCGTCCGCGGGGACCTCGTACAAAGCCGGAAGGCTGAACTCGCGCAAGACTGCTGCTCCTCATAGGGCGCCGGCGCCACGACATTGTGTGATGCGACGGTGCGGTCCAAGGCTCGGGCAGGTACCCAGGAATCCCGGTGGTTGAAATCCTGAGCACGACTGGACTGCCCGGACGTTACCCGCCGGTATGGCTTCTTCGACAGAGGGTCCGGCGAGATGTTCGCTGCGTCACACGGTTCGGTACCGCAAGCATGGGTGCTTCTGCTGCGCACAGTAGTCGACCGGTTTGACGACTAGCCAGTAACCGCAGGTCCGGCCGCCACTGTTCACGCATGGCGCACAGGCCTACGCTTGATCGCCATGGCATCCACACCAGCCGGTAACAGCAGGACGCGCGTTCATGTGGTCAGCGACGTACACGGAAACGTCCGTGACCTGGCCAGAGCCGGTGACGGCGCGGACGCCCTGATCTGCCTGGGTGACCTGGTCCTCTTCCTCGACTACGCCGACCACTCCCGCGGCATCTTCCCCGATCTCTTCGGCGTGGAGAACGCCGACCGCATCGTGGAGCTGCGCACCGCCCGCCGCTACGAGGAAGCCCGCCAATTCGGCGCCCGGCTGTGGGCCGGGATCGGCGCCGACCGGGGCGCGGTGATCGAGAAAGCGGTGCGCAAGCAGTACGCCGAACTCTTCGCGGCGTTCCCGACCCCGACGTACGCCACCTACGGCAATGTCGACATGCCGCCCCTGTGGCCGGAGTACGCCGGGCCCGGCACCACCGTGCTGGACGGGCAGCGGGTCGAGATCGGCGGCTGGACCTTCGGCTTCGTCGGCGGCGGCCTGAGGACCCCGATGCGCACCCCGTACGAGATCAGCGACGAGGAGTACGCGGCCAAGATCGAGGCGGTCGGCGAGGTCGACGTGCTGTGCACCCACATCCCGCCGGAGGTCCCCGAACTCGTCTACGACACCGTCGCCCGCCGCTTCGAGCGGGGCAGCCGCGCCCTGCTGGAGGCGATCCGCAAGACCCGGCCCCGATACTCCCTCTTCGGGCATGTGCACCAGCCCCTGGTGCGCCGGATGCGGGTCGGAACCACGGAGTGCGTGAATGTCGGCCACTTCGCCGGGACCGGGAAGCCATGGGCGCTGGAGTTCGGCGGTCCGGGTGCGCGGTAGCCTTCACGCTGCACACACGTGCGTATGAGGACGACCTACCGGCCCGCATCTGGAGGAGCCACGACGATGGCGGAACACACCAGTTCGAGCATCACGATCGAGGCTGCACCGGCCGACGTCATGGGGGTGATCGCCGACTTCGCCCGCTACCCCGACTGGACCGGCGAGGTGAAGGAGGCGGAGGTGCTGGCCACCGACGCCCAGGGCCGCGCCGAGCAGGTGCGCCTGGTGATGGACGCGGGCGCGATCAAGGACGACCAGGTGCTCGCCTACACCTGGACCGGCGACCACGAGGTCTCCTGGACCCTGGTGAAGTCGCAGATGCTGCGCTCCCTGGACGGCTCGTACATCCTCAAGCCGGCCGGCGCCGGCTCCACCGAGGTCACCTATGTACTGACCGTCGACGTCAAGATCCCCATGCTCGGCATGATCAAGCGCAAGGCGGAGAAGGTCATCATCGACCGCGCGCTGGCCGGACTGAAGAAGCGGGTGGAGTCGGGTACCAAGTAACGGAGGGCCGTGCCCTACCGTTCACCCTCATGCGCACCCTCCTGATCACCGGGCCCGGCGGCAGCGGCCGTACCACGGTCGCCGCCGCCACCGCCCTCACCGCCGCGCGTGACGGCGAGCGGGTCCTCCTGCTCAGCGCCGACCGGGCCGACACCCTCGGCGCCGTCCTCGGCACCGCCACGGGCCCCGCGCCGGTGCGGGCCGGGGAACGGCTCACCCTCTGGCGGCCCGACGCCGCCGCCGGATTCCGCGCCGACCTCGCCGCCTTCCAGGAACGCGCCACCGCCGCCCTCGACCTGCTCGGCGCCTCCCGCCTCGACCCCGAGGAGGTCACCCCCCTCCCCGGCGCCGAGGAACTGACCCTCCTGCGCGCCCTGCGCGACGCCGCCCTCTCCGAACAGCACGACCTCCTCGTCGTCGACCTCCCGGCCACCGCCCAGGCCCTCGCCCTGCTCGCCCTGCCCGAACAGCTCCGCCGCTACCTGCGCCGCCTGCTCCCGCCGGAACGCCAGGCCGCCCGCGCCCTGCGCCCCGTCCTCGGCCGCCTGGCCGGGGTCCCCATGCCCGCCGAGTGGCTCTACGAGACCGCGGCCCGCTGGGACCTCGAACTCGCCGCCGTCGAAGCCGTCGTCGCCGACCGCGACACCGCCGTACGCCTCGTCGCCGAGCCAGGACCGGCCGGCTCCGACGCCGTACGCGAGGCTGTCCTCGCCCTCGCCCTGCGCGGACTGCGCCCCGAGCTCCTGGTCGCCAACCGGGCCGTCCCCGAGGACTGGCCGCCCTCCCTCGTCGCCCAGCAGCGCAAGACGCTGGAGGGATGGCAGGAGTCCTACGACGTCCAGGTCGTCCCGCACCTCGGCCGCGATCCGCGCGGCGCCGACGACCTCGCCGCGCTCGGCGTGCGGACAGCCGTCAACGCGACTCCCTCCACGGTCGAGTGGCCGGTCACCGACCGCCTCGCCGACGACGGCGTCCTGGTGTGGACCATCCCGCTGCCCGGCGCCATACGCGAGGACCTCGACCTCGTCCGGCGCGGCGACGAACTCGTCGTCACCGCGGGTCCGTTCCGCCGGATCGTCCCCCTGCCCTCCGCCCTGCGCCGCTGCACCGTCGACGGCGCCTCGCTGCGCGACGGAGAACTGCGCGTCCGGTTCGCCCCCGACCCCGCGCTGTGGCCCGCGGCCCGGTGAACCCGGTACGCCCGTTCGGGTAACGTCGGAGGGACGAACCGTAGTCAGGAGTCCGTCATGAGCGAAGAGGTCCAGCCCTCCGACGTCCCCGGCGAGGAGTCGCTCGACGAGGTACGGGCGACCGACGCCGACGCCTGGGCCACGGCGTGCGCCGAGGACCTGGCCGAGGAGCAGGCCCGCCGCCGCGCCCAGTACGGCCCGCCGCCCGGCTCGGCCGCCGAGGAACTGCGCAAGCTCGTCGACGCGGTCGGCGAGAAGCTGTCCTCGCTCAACTCGCCGCTGCTCGGCGCGGTCGCCGGACCCGCCGCCCAGCAGGTGGTCAAGCAGGTCGTGCAGCAGGCGAAGGCCGCCGTCGAACCCGTCATCGAACGGAACCCGGACGTCTTCGACCATCTCGCCGCGGCCGGCAACGAACTCCTCGCCGCCTACCGCTCCGCCGTCCAGGCCCAGGAACGCCGCTGGACCACGGGCGACGACCGCGATCTCCGCGAGCGCCGGGACCCCGGCGACGAGTCCGGTCCCGGGGAACGCATCGACTTGGACTGAAGCCGCTCGGGTACGGTTGGCCATAGCGGGGCTCGACCGAAACTGAGGGATTCATGGGACTCACCATCGGCGTCGACATCGGCGGCACGAAGATCGCGGCCGGCGTGGTCGACGAGGAAGGCAACATCCTCTCGACCCACAAGGTGCCGACACCGGGCACGCCCGAGGGCATCGTGGACGCCATCGCCTCCGCGGTGGAGGGGGCGCGCGCCGGTCATGACATCGTCGGCGTGGGAATCGGCGCCGCAGGATACGTCAACCGCCAGCGCTCGACGGTCTACTTCGCTCCGAACATCGACTGGCGCCAGGAACCGCTCAAGGAGAAGGTCGAGGCCCGCGTGGGCCTCCCGGTCGTCGTCGAGAACGACGCCAACGCCGCGGCCTGGGGCGAGTACAAGTTCGGCGCCGGCAAGGGCCACCGCAACGTCATCTGCATCACGCTCGGCACCGGCCTCGGCGGCGGCATCATCATCGGCAACAAGCTGCGCCGCGGCCACTTCGGCGTGGCCGCCGAGTTCGGCCACATCCGCATGGTGCCGGACGGCCTGCTGTGCGGCTGCGGCTCGCAGGGCTGCTGGGAGCAGTACGCCTCCGGCCGCGCCCTCGTCCGGTACGCCAAGCAGCGTGCCAACGCCACCCCGGAGCGCGCCGAGGTGCTGCTCGCGCTCGGCGACGGCACCCCCGACGGCATCGAGGGCAAGCACATCTCCATGGCCGCCCGCCAGGGCTGCCCGGTGGCCGTCGACTCCTACCGCGAGCTGGCCCGCTGGGCCGGCGCCGGGCTCGCCGACCTGGCCTCCCTCTTCGACCCGTCCGCCTTCATCGTCGGCGGCGGTCTCTCCGACGAGGGCGACCTGGTCCTGGACCCGATCCGCAAGTCCTACAAGCGCTGGCTGGTGGGCGGCAACTGGCGCCCGGTGGCCGATGTGATCGCCGCCCAGCTGGGCAACAAGGCGGGCCTGGTGGGCGCGGCGGACCTGGCCCGGGAGCCCGACCCGGTCATGTAATCGGGGCGCACGCTCTCACTCGGGGGGCGCGGGGACGGCGCGACCGACGACTGGCCGAAAGCCGGTCGCGCATGAGCCTCGCGCCCCGAGCCATGAGGCGTAGATTGATCCGCATGCCTGACGGTTCAGCCCTCGTCCGAGTCCTGAGCTACAACATCCGCTCGATGCGCGACGACACCGCGGCCCTGGCCCGGGTGATCCGCGCCTGCTCCCCGGACCTGGTCCTGGTCCAGGAAGCCCCCCGTTTCTTCCGCTGGCGCAAGAAACTGGCCCGCCTCGCCAAGGCCTCCGACCTGGTCATCCTCACCGGCGGAGCCACCGCCGCCGGTCCCGCCATCCTCTGCGACCTGCGCGTCACGGTCGAGCGCACCGAGGACGTCCTCCTCCCGCTCACCCCCGGACAGCACCGCCGCGGCTTCGCCACCGCCGTCGTCCGCCTCGGCGGTGCCCGCATCGGCGTCCTGAGCTGTCACCTCAGCCTGGACAAGCGGGAGCGCCACGAACAGGCCGGCCTGCTCCTGGACCGCCTGGCCGGGCTCGGCGTCGACCACGCCGTCGCGGGCGGCGACCTCAACGAACGCCCCGGCGGCCGCACCTTCACCCGCCTGACCGGCACCCTCCAGGACTGCTGGGCCACCGCCCCCCAAGGCGGCGAGCACACCTGGACCCGTACCGAACCCCACAGCCGCATCGACGCGATCTTCGCCACCAAGGGCATCGAGGTCACCGGCTGCGGCGTCCCCCTGGACCTGCCCGGCGTCACCGAGAAAGACCTGAGGGCGGCCACGGACCACCTCCCGGTCCTGGCCACCCTCAAAATCCCCGCGTCCTAAAACACGGCCCGGCTACGGCCGCTGCTTCACCTTGTCGACCACCGCCCAGCTGTCCAGGTAGGAGAGCTGGGTGTACGTCTTCATGGCCTTGCCGTCGCCCGAGGTGCGCACATCACGGAAGCCGAGGAACTCGTAGGTCCTTGGATCGAAGATGAAGAAGCCTCCGAAGCCGTCCATGCCCTCCGGCAGCGTCGGGTCGTCGTAGGTGATCGCCACCCCGACCCGCCCCTTCGCGTCCCGCTGGTTCGGTACCGCCTTCACACCGGGCACCATGCCCAGCGCCTCGTACGCCGCCGGGCGCAGCCCCTCCGGCATCACCGGGACCAGCTTGAGCAGCCCGGCCAGGCTGAAATGGACGTTCGACCAGGCCTGGTCGTCGAGGTCGTCCAGCGAGTCGGCCTTGTCGGGTCCGCTGCCACCGAACCGGTTGTGGATCGCGAGGATCAGCGCCTTCGGCTCGGTCGGCAGCCCGCGCAGCGTGCCCCAGTCCTGCGGCGGCCAGATCATCTCGCCCTCCTGGAGCGGCTCGGCCCACCAGCCCCGGCCGATCTCCATGGTCCAGGACCGCTGCGAACCGTCCACCGACCGCCAGTTCTCGTCGACGTAGGTCTTGGTGGTGCCGGTCTTCTTCTCGGTCTCCTTGATGATCTCCTTGGTGTAGATGAACTGGTCGTCCCGCGGGGTGACCGCACGCTCGTTCTTCCGCGCGTACGCGGCCGCCCCCTCCAGCACGGTCTGCGCGCTCACGTTCCGCATGGCGGGCGCGGACGTCGCCGGCACGGGCTTGCGGGCGGTACCGCCCCCGGAGCCGTCGTCGTGCCGTACGGCGACCAGCACCCCCGCGACGACCGCGGTGGTGAGCACGCCGGTCAGGGCGATGCGCAGGACGGGACGCCGGGGCCGTACCGGCGCCGGGGCGGGTTCGGTCATCGCCTGGAACAGGCGGGCACGCACCCGGTAGCGGGTGGCGTCGTCGAGCGGGGCTTCCCCCGCGTCGAAGTCCCGCAGCGCGCGGAGTTCGTCGGTGTCACGCATGGGCGTCTGCCTCTCGGAAAGCGGTCGGATCGGATCCGCCCAGTGCTTCGCGCAATCTGCTGCGAGCCCGGTGCAGCCGCGATCTGATCGTGCCGACGGGCACGCCGAGGGCCTGGGCCGCCTCCTCGTAGTCGAGGCCGGCCCAGGCCACCAGCAGCACGACATCGCGGTGCCGGGCGGAGAGTCCGCCCAGCGCTGCTGCCAGTTCCCGGCGCACCCCCGTGGCACCGGCCCTGGAAACAGCCCGGTCAGCGACCGGCTCGTCGTGCTCCACCGGCTCCGGCAGTCGCGCCAGCGCCTTGTAACGGCGCGCCTCGGCCCGGCGGTGCCGGGCGACGAGGTTGGTCGCGATGCCGAACAACCAAGGGCGGGCGTCGTCCCGCCCCAGGTCGTAGGTGTGCCGTCGTTGGAAGGCGGTGATGAAGGTCTCCGCCATCAGATCCTCCGCCGCCTCCGGACCGAGCCGCCGGGCCGCGTAACGGTGCACGGCGTCGGCGTACCGGTCGTAGAGCACGGCGAACAGCTCGGGCTCGTCCCGGGACCGTGCGATCACGCGGGCATCACTGATCTCGCGATCCTCGTCGCGGGTGCCGACGCCCGGTGGTCCGACGGTCATCGGGGCTCCTTCTGTTCGTGTGAACGCCTCGAAGGCTTGGGCTCTTTCAGGTTGTTCACCTGTGCTTCGCCGCCCGGCGGGATCGAGTTCCCTTTTCGCCTCCGGATGCGAAAGGGCCCGCCCGGAACAGCTCCGGGCGGGCCCTTTCGCGTGAGGTCGGACGGGGGTCAGACCACCGCCCCGCGCCCCGGATCGTCGTCGTCCTCGTCGCCCGGGCGCATCCGCATCACCAGTGTGGCGAAGCCGCCCAGGAAGCCGCCGATGCCGACCGTGGTCAGCCACCAGGTCATCTCCCAGCTCAGCAGCACGGCGAGCAGAAGCAGTATCGGGCCGCCCAGCACCGCCAGCCAGGCGAACTTCGTGGTGGTGTCCGCCTCGGGCAGCGGCGGGGGCTCCGGCGGGACGAAGTGGCCCTCGTCGTCGTCCTCGTCGTCGGCGTCCGCGGCCGGCTCCGGCGGGGAGTAGTCGCGCGGGCCGACACCGGGGGCGAAGGTGACCGAGCCGCCGAGCGGGGCCGCGGGGCGCTTCTCCTCCGGCTCCGCCTCCTCCGGGTCGTTGGTCTCGGCCTCCAGCAGGGCCAGGTCCTCCACGGACTTGAACGGCTTGGCGCCCGGCGGGTCCGGCGGCTCCTCGCCGTACCCGGCCACGATGGCCGCCCAGGCCGCGTCCTCGTCGAAACGGGCGCCCTGGTCGTCCGGCTCGCGCTCCCCGCGGTCGGAGTCGTGCTCAGCCACCTACAGCCGTCCCTTCCTTGCCGAGACCTTTGGCGAGCCGGCTCATGAACGCGTGGCTCTCCGCGAAGATCCGCTCCGCGTCATGGTCCAACGTCGCCACGTGGTAGCTGTGTTCCAGCACGATCTCCGTCACGTCCGCCGACGACACCCGGCTGAGCACCCGCGCCGAGTCGGCGGGCGGCACCACATGGTCCTGCGTGCTGTGCAGAAGCAGCAGCGGCTGCGTGACCTGCGGCAGCTCGCGGTCGACCTGCCGGAAGAAGTTCCGCAGCGAGTGCGCCGCGTGCAGCGGCACCCGGGTGTAGCCGAGTTCCTCGCTGCCCTCCTTGGCGATGTCGCTGGCGATGCCCTTCGTCGAGCGCACCAGGTGCCGCGCCACCGGAAGGGCGTGCGCGGCCAGGCCGTGCACCTTGTTCGCCGGGTTGACGACGACCACGCCGTCGATCGCGTCGCCGTGCTTGGCCGCCAGCCTCAGCGCCAGCGCGCCGCCCATCGACAGACCGGCCACGAACAGCGGCCCCGGCCGCTCCCGCAGCCGCCGCAGCTCGCGGTCCACCTCCGCGTACCAGTCCTGCCAGCCGGTGAGCTGCATGTCCTCCCAGCGGGTGCCGTGCCCGGGCAGCAGCGGAAGCGACACGGTCAGGTCGCGCTCGGCGAGATACTCCGCCCAGGGGCGCAGCGACTGCGGGGAACCGGTGAAGCCGTGGCAGAGGAGGACGGAGATCTCCCCGCCCTCATGGCGGTACGGCTCGGCTCCAGGAAGGACCGGCACCTTCGGTCTCCTGTTCATGAGGTCGGTTGCAGGTACTTCACCGTACGCGACCGCACTGACACCGACCAGGGTCGTCGGAGTCTTTGCCGCCGCTCCGGGTTAAGGTCTGATCGACAGACACAGGAGGCACTCGGTTGTTGTACGGCACGATGAAGGTGGCCATCGGGGGACCGCTGAAGGTCGCCTTCAGGCCCTGGGTGGAGGGCCTGGAGAACATTCCCGCCGAGGGTCCCGCCATCCTGGCGAGCAACCACCTGTCGTTCTCCGACTCGTTCTTCCTGCCCGCGGTCCTGGACCGCAAGGTCACCTTCATCGCGAAGGCCGAGTACTTCACCACCCCGGGCGTCAAGGGACGGCTGACCGCCGCGTTCTTCAAGGGCGTCGGCCAGCTCCCGGTGGACCGCTCCGGGGCGCGTGGCGCGGGCGAGGCCGCCATCAAGAGCGGCATAGAGGTCCTCGAACGCGGTGAGCTGTTCGGTATCTACCCGGAGGGCACCCGCTCGCCCGACGGCCGCCTGTACCGGGGCAAGCCCGGCGGCCTCGCACGCGTGGCGCTCGCGACCGGCGCGCCGGTCATCCCGGTCGCCATGATCGACACCGAGAAGATCCAGCCGCCCGGCAAGGTCGTGCCCAAGCTGATGCGGCCGGGCATCCGCATCGGCAAGCCCCTCGACTTCAGCCGCTACCAGGGCATGGAGCACGACCGCTTCGTCCTGCGCGCGCTGACCGACGAGGTCATGTACGAGATCATGCAGCTCTCCGGCCAGGAGTACGTCGACATGTACGCGACCGCCGCCAAGCGGCAGCTCGCGGAGGCCGCCAAGGCCGAGAAGGAAGCCGAGAAGGCGGCCAGAGCCGCCCTCGCCAAGGCCGACCAGGACCAGGCGGACAAAGAGAAGTCCGAGTCCTGACGGCGGCGCGGTCCGGTTCGGGGGGTGGGGGAGATGGCCAAGCGCGAGCGAGTGCTGAGAATGTCCGTGGAGCAGCCGCTGTGGCGTGCGCTCCGCGGCTACCGCGTCCTCACCCTCCTGTACGCGATAGGCCTGTTCATCAGCGCCTACGAGCACTTCGCCCGCCCCTGGGCGGCCATCGCCTACTACGCCGTACTGGCCGTGTGGACGCTCGCCACCCTGCCCAAGGTCGCGGGCGCCGCCGCCTGCACCAAGCGCTTCCTCGCCGCCGACCTGACCATCGCGCTCTTCGGCATCCTGTTCACCAGGTTCGCCGACTCCGCCGCGCACATCGAGTCCGGCGCCCCCACCCTGCCGTCGATATGGACCGCCGGTTCCGTCCTGGCCTTCGCCATCAAGGGCGGCTGGCGCTGGGCCGCCTTCGCCTCCACGCTGGTCGCCGCCGCCAACCTGGCCTACCGCGGCTCCCCGACCCGCGACACCGTCCACGCCGTGATCCTCGTCTGGGTCGCCTCCATCGCCATCGGCTACGTCGTCGAGGTCGCCCGCGCCTCCGAGCGCACCCTCGCCCGCGCCCTGGAGATCGAGGCCGCCACCCGCGAACGCGAGCGGCTCGCCCGGGACATCCATGACAGCGTGCTCCAGGTGCTCGCGATGGTGCAGCGGCGCGGCGCGGTCATCGGCGGCGAGGCGGCCGAGCTGGGCCGGCTGGCCGGCGAGCAGGAGGTCGCCCTGCGCACCCTGGTCTCCGGCGGCCTCACCCCCGTCTCCTGGGTCTCCACGGACGCCTCCGAAGGCGCCCTGGTCCGGGCCGTCGAGGACGAACCCGACGACGACCGGCCGCTCGACCTGCGCGGACTGCTCTCCCGCTACGCGGGCTCCCGTGTCAGCCTCGCCGAACCCGGCGCGCCCGTGGAACTGCCCCCGGCCGCGGCACGCGAGCTGGCCGCGGCTGTCGGCGCCGCCCTGGACAATGTGCGGGAGCACGCGGGCGAACAGGCCCGCGCGTGGATCCTGGTCGAGGACGAGCCCGACGAGGTCGTCATCACCGTCCGGGACGACGGCCCCGGCATCCCCGAGGGGCGCCTGGCGCAGGCCGAGAGCGAGGGGCGGCTCGGGGTCGCGCTGTCGATCCGGGGGAGGCTGCGCGACATCGGGGGCAGCGCCGAGCTGATCTCGGTGCCAGGCCAGGGCACGGAAGTCGAACTGAAAGTACCGAAGCAGAAGTCCCGGGGGACGCGATGAGCGAGCAGCAGACCGGCCCGATCAAGGTCATGGTGGTCGACGACCACCCCATGTGGCGCGACGCCGTGGCCCGCGACCTGTCCGAGTCCGGGTTCGAGGTGGTCGCCACCGCGGGCGACGGCGAACAGGCCGTGCGCCGCGCCAAGGCCGCGGGCCCCGACGTGCTCGTCCTCGACCTCAACCTGCCCGCCAAGCCCGGCGTCCAGGTCTGCAAGGAACTCGTCGCCCACAACCCGGCCCTGCGCGTCCTGGTGCTCTCCGCCAGCGGCGAGCACGCCGATGTCCTGGAGGCCGTGAAGTCCGGCGCCACCGGCTACCTGCTGAAGTCGGCCTCCACCGAGGAGCTGCTGGACGCGGTGCGCCGTACCGCCGTCGGCGACCCCGTGTTCACCCCCGGCCTCGCCGGGCTGGTGCTCGGCGAGTACCGTCGCCTGGCCGCCGAACCCGCGCCCGCCGACCGGGATTCCGGCCAGCCGGGCGCCCCGCAGCTCACCGAGCGCGAGACCGAGGTGCTGCGCCTGGTCGCCAAGGGCCTGAGCTACAAGCAGATCGCCGAACGCCTCGTCATCTCCCACCGCACCGTGCAGAACCACGTCCAGAACACCCTCGGCAAGCTCCAACTGCACAACCGTGTCGAACTCGTGCGGTACGCCATAGAGCGCGGGCTTGACGACGCGTAAACCAACCGCCTGCCGATTCACCGGAATTGCCTGTCCTGACCCTCGCTGTGTGACCTGGATCACTACTAGCGTTGCCTCATCAGCAACCGCGGCGAAGGGATATTTCCATGCGGGTCGGAGTACTCACCGGAGGCGGCGACTGCCCCGGGCTCAACGCCGTCATCCGGGCCGTCGTCCGCAAGGGCGTACAGGAGTACGGCTACGAATTCACCGGATTCAGGGACGGCTGGCGCGGTCCCCTCGACGGCGACACCGTACGGCTCGACATCCCCGCGGTGCGCGGCATCCTGCCCCGCGGCGGCACCATCCTGGGTTCCTCGCGCACCAACCCGCTCAAGCACGACAACGGCATCCGGCGGATCAAGGAGAATCTCGCCAAGCAGGAGGTCGACGCGCTCATCACCATCGGCGGCGAGGACACCCTCGGGGTGGCCGCGAAGCTGTCCGACGAGTACGGCGTGCCCTGCGTGGGCGTGCCGAAGACCATCGACAACGACCTGTCCGCCACCGACTACACCTTCGGCTTCGACACCGCCGTCGGTATCGCGATGGAGGCCATCGACCGGCTGCACACCACCGCCGAGTCCCATATGCGGGTCCTGGTGGTGGAGGTGATGGGCCGTCACGCCGGCTGGATCGCCCTGCACTCCGGCCTCGCGGGCGGCGCCAACGTCATCCTCATCCCCGAGCAGCGCTTCGACCTGGAGAAGGTGTGCGGGTGGGTGACCTCCCGCTTCAAGGCGTCCTACGCGCCCATCGTGGTCGTCGCCGAGGGCGCCATGCCCCGGGACGGCGACATGGTGCTCAAGGACGAGTCGCTGGACTCCTTCGGGCATGTGCGGCTGTCGGGCGTCGGCGAGTGGCTGGCCAAGGAGATCGAGAGGCGCACCGGCAAGGAGGCCCGGACCACCGTTCTCGGCCATGTGCAGCGCGGCGGCACGCCCAGCGCCTTCGACCGCTGGCTCGCCACCCGCTTCGGACTGCACGCCATCGAGGCGGTCCGTGACGGCGACTTCGGCACGATGGTCGCCCTGCGCGGCACGGACATCGTCCGCGTCCCGATCGGCGAGGCGACGGCGAAGCTGAAGACGGTGGACCCGGCGCTGTACGAGGAGGTCGGCGTCTTCTTCGGCTGACCGGCACCACCCCGCACCCCGGGGTTATGGGCCGTATATTCGGCCCATAACCCACCAGCAGCGGGAGCAGCCTTGGAGATCCTCGCCTTCGGTGTCCAGGCGGACGAGAAGCCCCTGATCGAGCGGGCCTTCGCCGGTCACCACGACGTCCGCTGCCTGGATGTCTTCCTCAACGAGGACACCGCGCCCATCGCGGCCGGCCACGAGATCATCTCCAGCAGCGTCAACGCCGACCTCGGCGCCCGGGTCCTGGAGATCCTCGCCGCGGGCGGCACCCGGATGGTCGCCCAGCGCTCCACCGGCTTCAACAACATCGACCTCGACGTCGCCGAACGGCTCGGCATGACGGTCGCCCGGGTCTCGTACTACTCGCCGTACTCGGTCGCCGAGTTCGCCTGGACCCTCGCCATGGCCGTCAATCGCCGTATCGTGCGCGCCTCCATCCGCACCCGGGACTTCGACTTCCGGCTCGACGGGCTGATGGGCCGCGACCTGCACGGCCGCACCGCGGGCGTCATCGGCACCGGGAAGATCGGCGAGGCGTTCGCCCGCATCGCCCACGGCTTCGGCATGAAGCTGCTCGGCTGGGACGTCGCCGAGAACCCGGCCTGCCGGGAACTCGGCATGTCCTACGTCCCCAAGGAGCGGCTCCTCGCCGAGTCCGACCTGATCTCCCTGCACGTTCCGCTGCTGCCCTCGACCCAGAACCTGATCGACGCCGCCGCCCTGAAGACGATGCGCGACGACGCGATCCTGGTGAACTCCAGCCGCGGCGGCCTGATCGACACCGCGGCCCTCGTCACCGAACTGCGCGCCGGCCGCTTCACCGGCGTCGGCCTCGACGTGTACGAGGCGGAGGCGGGCCTGTTCTTCCTCGACAAGTCCCTGGAGGCGATCGAGGACGACACCCTGGCCCGCCTGATGACGTTCCCGAACGTCCTGGTCACCTCCCACCAGGCGTACTACACCGAGGACGCCGTCGGCCAGATCGTGGCGACCACCGTGGAGAACGTCCTCGACTACACGGCGGGCCGCCGCTCGGAGAACGTACTGGTGCCGCGGAGCTGACCCACCAGCTCCCGGACGATCGCGGCACCGTTCAGCGTCAGCACCGACTCGGGGTGGAACTGCACCCCGGCGAACCCGGGCCCGCGCATCGCGTGCACCTCGCCGGAGGCGCTCCGGCTCACCTCGACGCCGTGCGCGGCCAGCTCCGCGGCCGCCTCGTCGTCGCAGCGGGCCACGAAGCTGTTGTAGAAGCCCACCGTCTCCGGGCGCCCGAACAGGTCGACCGTCGTCTGGGCGCCCTGGTAGGGCACCTCCTTGCGGACGATCTCCAGGCCCAGTTCGACCGCGATCAGCTCGTGCCCCAGGCACACCCCGAGCACGCCGTGCCGGTGGTGCCGGATCACCTCGGCGGTCAGCCCGCGCAGGAACCGCATCTTCGGGTCGGACGTGTCGGAGGGATCACCGGGGCCGGGGCCGAGGACGACCGGGCCCCCGTGCCCGAGGACGGCGTCCCGCAGCCGCGGCTCGTCGTAGCGGCGGACGGTCACCTCAAGCCCGGCCGACCGCAGTACGTGCGCGAGCATCGCGGTGAAGGTGTCCTCGCCGTCCACGACCAGGGCGTGCCCGGTCAGCTCGGCGGACCGCTCCTGCATCCGCAGCCAGAACGGGGCGAGCGAGGCCCGGCGCCCGTCGAGCGCGGCACGCACGCGTGGATCGTCGGCCAGCCTCGGCCGTACGGCCTCCTCGCGCGGCCGGCGCGCGGTCACGCCCAGCGCCGCCAGCACCCCCGCCGCCTTCGCGTGGGTCTCGGCGACCTCGCTCGCCGGGTCCGAGCCGCGCACCAGGGTCGCGCCGACCGGGACGCGCAGCCGGCCGTCCGCGTCGATGTCGGCGGTGCGGATGAGGATGGGGGAGTCCAGTGTCTGGGCGCCGCCGGAGTCCCGGCCGAGCAGGGCCAGGGCGCCCGCGTAGTATCCGCGCCCGCCCACCTCGTGCCGCTCGATCACCCGGCAGGCGTTCTGCACGGGCGACCCGGTCACGGTGGCCGCGAACATCGTCTCCCGCAGCACGTCCCGCGCGTCCAGCGAGGACTTCCCGCGCAGCTCGTACTCGGTGTGCGCGAGGTGCGCCATCTCCTTCAGCCGGGGGCCGACGACGACTCCGCCCATGTCGCCGACGGTGCACATCATCTTCAGCTCCTCGTCGACGACCATCGACAGCTCCTCGATCTCCTTGCCGTCGGCGAGGAAGTCGAGCAGATGCTCGGGGGTCGGGCCCTCGGCGGGGTAGCGGTAGGTCCCGCTGATCGGGTTCATCACGACGGTGCCGCCGGACATCCGCACATGCACCTCGGGGCTCGCCCCGACCAGGGTCCGCTCCCCGGTGTGCACGACGAACGTCCAGTACGCGCCCCGCTCCCCTTCCAGCAGCCGCCGGAACAGCGCGAGCGCGTCGGCGCGGCCGAACCCCGGGATGCCGCCCTCGTACGTCCGCCGGATCACGAAGTTCGCGCCCTCGCCCCGCCCGATCTCCTCGTCCAGCACCCGCCCGACGATCCGCGCGTACTCCTCGTCACCGACGTCGAAGCCGCCGCCCTCGACGCGCACCTCGTGCGCGGGGAGCTGGTCGAGGGCGTCGGCGAGCGGAAGGGTGTCCGACTCCTCGGGGGTCAGCACCGTCAGCGGGGTGCCGTCGTCGCGCACGTCGAAGCCGCGCTCGCGGATCTGCCGGAACGGCACCAGCGCGAGCCCCTCGTCGGGCAGGTCGGCGAGCCGGTCACGGGTGGACACCGGCCCGAGGAACACCTCCACGGTGTTCTCGTCGTGCCCGGGCGTGCGGCGGCGCAGCAGGGCGAAGGGGCGGGGGTCGTCGAGCAGGCCGAGCAGGTTCATGGGGTCCGTACTCCTAGTCAGGGAGGTGTCTGGAGAGGAACGGACCCCGGAAACGCCGAAGGCCGCCCCTCGGGCGGCCTTCGCGAAGTCTTGCGTACGCGCAGTCAGTGGGCCGCCGGATGAGCGGTCCACCACCAGTTCTGGGTCGAGTGCGCGAACATGCGGTGCACCTTACCCGATGTCCGCGTGTTGTACCTCGTGTCTCAATTGCTGGGCATGGGGCTGGACGCCCGACACGACCCCGTAATGTTGAGGGCGTGACCGTGAACGCTAAGACCAGCGCGAGCGCTGGCAACACCTGGCGAAACCTGCCCGCGGCGCAGCAGCCCGAGTACCCCGACACCGAGGCTCTGCGCGCAGTGATCGCGGACCTTGAGTCGTATCCGCCGCTCGTCTTCGCGGGCGAGTGCGACCAGCTGCGCGCCCGGATGGCGGCCGTCGCCAAGGGAGAGGCGTTCCTCCTCCAGGGCGGCGACTGCGCCGAGGCGTTCGACGCGGTGTCCGCGGACCAGATCCGCAACAAATTGAAGACCTTGTTGCAGATGGGCGCCGTGCTCACGTACGCCGCATCCGTCCCCGTCGTGAAGGTCGGGCGGATCGCCGGGCAGTACTCCAAGCCGCGCTCCAAGCCGACCGAGACCCGCGACGGCGTCACCCTGCCGACCTACCGCGGCGACTCCGTCAACGGCTTCGACTTCACCGAGGCGGCCCGCGTCCCGGACCCCGAGCGGCTGAAGCGGATGTACAACGCGTCCGCCTCCACGCTCAACCTGGTGCGCGCCTTCACCACCGGCGGCTACGCCGACCTGCGCCAGGTGCACGCCTGGAACCAGGACTTCGTGAAGTCGTCCCCGTCGGGCCAGCGCTACGAGCAGCTCGCCCGTGAGATCGACAACGCGCTCAACTTCATGCACGCCTGCGGGGCCGACCCGGAGGAGTTCAAGACGGTCGAGTTCTACTCCTCGCACGAGGCGCTGCTGCTGGACTACGAGTCCGCCCTGACCAGGGTCGACTCGCGCACCGGGCAGCTGTACGACGTCTCCGCGCACATGGTGTGGATCGGTGAGCGCACCCGGCAGCTGGACCACGCGCACATCGAGTTCGCCTCGAAGATCCGCAACCCGATCGGGATCAAGCTCGGCCCGACGACGACGGCCGAGGAGGCGCTGCAGTACATCGAGCGCCTGGACCCGGAGCGCGAGCCGGGCCGGCTGACCTTCATCGTCCGGATGGGCGCCGACAAGATCCGGGACAAGCTCCCCGAGCTGGTCGAGAAGGTCACCGCCTCCGGTGCCACGGTGGCCTGGGTGACCGACCCGATGCACGGCAACACCTTCGAGGCGGCCTCCGGCCACAAGACCCGCCGTTTCGACGACGTGCTCGACGAGGTCAAGGGCTTCTTCGAGGTGCACAAGTCGCTCGGCACGCACCCGGGCGGCATCCACGTCGAGCTCACCGGTGACGATGTCACCGAGTGCGTGGGCGGCGGCGACGAGATCTTCGTCGACGATCTGCACCAGCGTTACGAGACGGCCTGCGACCCGCGTCTGAACCGCAGCCAGTCGCTTGACCTGGCGTTCCTGGTCGCGGAGATGTACAGGGACCAGTAACCGGTTCGGTTGGTGCAGCCACCTGCCTGGGGCGCGGATCACATGCGATCCGCGCCCCTCAGCTCTTTTGCGGTTCCGGCGAGCCGGGTAAGGTTAGGTTAGCCTCACCGATCAAGGGGATGGCACATCGATCCCGGACGGGGAGGTGAACCGCGTGTACGTCTGCAGTTGCTTCGGAGTCACCGAGCAGCAGGTCAAGCAGCACGCGCAGGACGGTGCCTGCACCCCCCGTCAGATAGCCTCCGCCTGCAAGGCGGGTACGGACTGCGGATCGTGCGTACGCCGGATCCAGGCCCTGCTGGGCCGGGGCGCCTGCCCCCGCCGTGAGCTGGCCGACCAGGGCAAGCCGGTCCTGACGAACCTGGCCGACGCGGCCTGAGGCGCATCCCGGCGGATTATCAGCTCGGCTGTTCGATCTGCTGCGCGATGTAGAGCGCCTCGCCGAGCTTGTCGATCAGCTCCAGCTGGGTGTCCAGGTAGTCGATGTGGTGCTCCTCGTCCTCCAGGATCGACTCGAAGAGGTTCGCGGACGTGATGTCGCCCTTGGCGCGCATCACCTCGATCCCGCGCTTGAGGCGGTCGATCGCCTCCACCTCCACCTGCCGGTCGGCCTGGAACATCTCCGTGACGGTCTGCCCGACCCGGACGTGGAACAGCCGCTGGTAGTTCGGCAGCCCGTCCAGCATCAGAATGCGTTCGGTGATCTTGTCCGCGTGCTTCATCTCGTCGATGGACTCTTCACGCGTGTACTTGGCGAGCTTGGTCCAGCCGTTGTTGTCCTGGATCCGGTAGTGCAGCCAGTACTGGTTGATCGCCGTCAGCTCGCCGGTGAGCTGCTCGTTCAGGAACTCGATGACCTCGGGGTCGCCCTGCATCGCAGAGGCTCCTTCCAGAAGAACGGGGGGAACTGGCAGGTTGCGCCGCATCCTTGCACCGGCACTGAAGATCGTCCAGTAAGTCTGGGCTTAGTAAGTAAGGGCATGCTTACCGCTGTTTGCCTGCTTTGACCGCTTTGGGCTTTCGTGGTCAAGGGCACTGCCCGAGGTCTGTCAGGATGGAGACATGGGTCAGCCGGTGGAGAGCGAATCTGGAGGGGCGGTACAGCCGGAGCTCCCGCCGGGGCAGCGCCTGCAGCGCGGCTGGCCGGTCACCCATTACGGGCCGGTGCCCAAGTTCCGCCCCGAGCGCTGGGAGTTCCGGGTCTTCGGCGCCACCGCCGACGGCGAGAAGCACTGCTGGAACCACGAGGAGTTCACGGCCCTGCCGTACACCACGGTCGTGGCCGATCTGCACTGCGTGACGAAGTTCTCCATGGTGGGCGCCGAGTGGGGCGGCATTCCCGCGCGGACCATCCTGGAGATCGCCCCGCCCGACCCCGCCGTCACCCATGTGATGGTGTGGGCCGAGTACGGCTTCAGCTCCAATCTGCGGCTGGCGGACTTCACCGCCGAGGGCACCATCTTCGCCACCCACAAGGACGGCGAGCTGCTCACCGCCGAGCACGGCTTCCCGCTCCGCCTCGTGGTGCCGCACCTGTACGCCTGGAAGGGCCCCAAATGGGTCCGCGGCGTGGAGTACATGACCGCCGACCGCCGCGGCTTCTGGGAGGAGCGCGGCTACCACAACGTCGGCGACCCCTGGAAGGAACAGCGCTACTCCTACCAGGAGGCACCGGGGGACGGCCCCGAGCTGTGACCGCCTCTCAGCCGTCCCTGAGCTTCTTCAGCCGCGCCACGTCCGCCGCGTGCCCCTCCTTGCCGCCGGGCGTCTCGATGATCAGTGGTACGCCCTCGGTGGCCGGATGGGTCATCAGTGCCCGGAACGGGTCCTCGCCGATGTGACCGGCACCGATATTGGCGTGCCGGTCCTTGTGGGCGCCGACCACGTCCTTGGAGTCGTTGGCGTGGATGAGCTTCAGGCGGCCCTCGCCGACCGTCTCCACCAGCAGGTCCAGGGTCTGGTGCATACCGTGCGGGCCGGTCAGGTCGTGCCCGGCGGCGAAGATGTGGCAGGTGTCCAGACAGACGCCCAGCTTGGGGTGGGCGTCCAGGGCCTCGAAGTACGGGCCGAAGTCCCAGGTCCGCGAGCAGAGCGAGGAGCCCTGTCCGGCGGTGGACTCCAGCAGCAGGAACGGGTCGTCGTCGTGGGTCAGCTCGTCCAGCAGCGGCAGCATGTGCTCCCGTACCTGCTTCAGCGCCACCGCGCGGTCCCGGCCGCCGGTCGCGCTGCCCGTGTGCACGACCACGCCGAGCGCCCCGATCTCCCGCCCCCGCCGCAGCGAGTGCCGCATCGACTCCACCGACCGCTCCACGGTGGCCTCGGTGTGCGAGCCGAAGTTGATCAGGTACGGGGCATGCACGTACGCCGGTATCGACCCCTGCGCGCAGGCCGCGCGGAACTCCTCGTCCTGGCGCGGGTTGCCCGCCGGGGTGGCCCAGCCGCGCGGGTTGGCGACGAAGACCTGCACGGTCTCCGCCTTCAGCTCACGGGCGTAGGCCAGGCCGACGCGGTTCAGTCCGCCGGCCACGGGGACGTGGCCGCCGACGGGGTTGCGGTTCATCGGTCGTGCCCGTCCCGTCACCTGATCTTGATGGTGATCGTCGAGCCCTTCGGCGCGGTCTCGCCGCCCTCCACGGACTGGCTCTCCACGGTGTCACCGAACAGGCCCAGCAGTCCGCGGTCCTCGTCGACCTCGAAGCCCGCGGCCTCCAGCTCGGCCTTGGCGTCGTCGACCTTGTCCCCGACGACGTCCGGGACCTCGACCATCTCCGGTCCCTTGGACACGGTCAGCGTCACCGTGTCGCCGGATACGGCCTGGCTGCCGGCCTCCGGGGTCTGCGCGGCGACCTCGCCCTTGTCGAACTCGGCGGAGGTCACCTGCTCGTCGGCGACCTTCACCTTCAGACCGGCCTCCTCCAGCTCCTCCCTGGCGTCCTGAAGGCTCTCGCCGGTGACATCGGGCACGTCGACCGGCCGGCCCTTGCTGACCACCAGGGCGACGGCGGAGCCCGAGCGGCGCTCGGTACCGGCCTCAGGGGTCGTCGAGACGACGAAGCCCCGGGGGACGGAGTCGCTGAACTCGCGCGTCACCATGCCCGGTTCCAGGCCCTCGGCGGTGAGCCGCTCGCGCGCCTTGTCCAGGCTGTAGCCCTCCACGTCGGGGACCTTCACCACCTGCGGGCCCTTGGAGACGACCAGGTTCACCGAGGAGTTCTGCCGGATGCGGCTGCCGACCTCAGGGTCGGTGCTGATGACCCGGCCCCGCTTGATCGTGTCGCTGAAGGCGCGCTCGACCTCACCGACCTCCAGACCGGCATCCGCCAGCCGGTCCTTCGCCTTGGCCTCCGGCTGGCTCAGCAGCGCCGGGACCCGGGTGAACTGGCCGGAGTTGATGTACCAGACGCCCACACCGACGCCGAGCAGCAGCAGGACCCCGACGACCGCGGCGAGCGGGCCGCGGGCCAGTCCGCGGCGCGGCCGGGACGGCGGAGGTGGCGGCGGGACCTCGAAGCGGCTGGTGCGGTGGACGAGGGCCGGGTCCTCCTCGGCCTCGTTGACCGGCAGCGGGCGCGGCACGGTCAGCGAACGCGGGATGACGCTGGTGCGGTCCTCGGCGTTGTCGTGCTCGGCGGACAGCGCCTGCGGCGGCAGCGCGTCGAGCTGCTCCTCGCTGAGCGCGGCGCGGGCCTCGCGGGCCTCGGCGAGCAGGGCGACGGCGTCGTGCGGACGGACGCCGGGGGTGCGGGCGGTGGCCGAGGCGACCAGCGCGTCCAGTGCGTAGGCCAGGCCCGGGACGACGGCGGAGGGCGGCGGGACGTCCTCGTGCAGATGCTTGTAGAGCACGATCGCGGGGGAGTCCCCGTCGTGCGGCTTCTCGCCGGTGAGCATCTCGTAGAGCACGACACCGCACGCGTACACGTCCACGCGGGCGTCGGCGGCACCCGGCTGGTCGATCTGCTCGGGGGCGAGGTAGGAGACGGTGCCGAGGACGGCGCCGGTGGTGTTGGTGACGGAGTCCACCGAGCGCACCAGACCGAAGTCGGCGACCTTGACCCGGCCGTCGTCCCCTATGAGGACGTTCTCGGGCTTCATGTCCCGGTGGACGAAACCGGCCCGGTGGGCGGCGCCGAGCGCGGCGAGTACCGGCTCCAGGATGTCCAGGGCGGCCCGCGGCTGCAGCGCGCCCCGCTCGCGCAGGACGTCGCGCAGGGTGCAGCCGGCGATGTACTCCATGGCGAGGTAGACGTACGACCCGTCGGTGCCCTGGTCGAAGACCTGCACGACGTTGGGGTGCGCGAGCCGGGCGACCGACTTGGCCTCCCGGATGAACCGGTCGACGAACGTGGCGTCGGCGGCGAGGCCGGGGTGCATCACCTTCAGCGCGAGCACGCGGTCGAGCCGGGTGTCCACGGCGCGGTAGACCGTGGCCATCCCCCCGACGGCGATCCGCGCCTCGACGCGATAACGTCCGTCGAGCACCTGCCCGACCAGCGGGTCCTGAAGGGTCGTATCCACGCAGGCGAGTGTACGAGCCATGGCTGACAGGACTGCCGTCCCGTCGGGAACAGGGGCGGTACTGAAGCCGACCTGTGACGCAACCCACGGTTGTTCAGAACGCGGGGCGCTCCGGGTCGAGGACCGCTCTGCCGTCGACCGGTGAGGACGCCTGGGCGAAGTGGCGCTTGGGGATACGGCCCGCGCGGTGGGCGAGGCGGCCCGCCTCGACCGCGTGCCGCATCGCGTCGGCCATCAGCACCGGCTCCTTGGCCCTGGTCACGGCCGAGGCGAGCATCACACCCGCGCACCCCAGTTCCATGGCGAGCGTCACGTCCGAGGCGGTACCGGCGCCCGCGTCCAGGATGACCGGCACGCGCGCGTGCTCGACGATCAGCTGGAAGTTGTGCGGGTTGCGGATACCGAGCCCGGAGCCGATGGGGGAGCCCAGCGGCATGATCGCCGCGCAGCCGACGTCCTCCAGCTTGCGGGCCAGGACCGGGTCGTCGTTGGTGTACGGCAGCACGGTGAAGCCGTCGTCGACGAGGGTCTCGGCGGCGTCCAGCAGTTCGACCGGGTCGGGCAGCAGGGTCCGTTCGTCGGCGATGACCTCCAGCTTGATGAGGTCGGTGCCGAGGGCCTCGCGCGCGAGGCGGGCGGTGAGGACGGCCTCCCCGGCGGTGAAGCAGCCCGCCGTGTTGGGCAGGACGCGGATGCCGAGCTTGTCCAGCACCGACAGGACCGAGCCGTGCACCGAGGGGTCCACCCGGCGCATCGCGACCGTGGTCAGCTCCGTGCCGGACGCCGCCAGCGCCCGCTCCAGCACCTCCAGGCTCGGAGCGCCGCCGGTGCCCATGATCAGCCGGGAGGACAGGGTCGTTCCGGCGAGGACGAAGGGATCGTCGGCCATGGGTCAGCCTCCTTGGACAGCGGTCAGGACCTCGACACGGTCCCCCTCGGAGAGGGGCGTGACGGGCCACTGCGCGCGCGGGACGACGGTCTCGTTGAGGGCGGCGGCCACACCGGAGGGCGCCGCGGTGAGGGACTTCACGAGCGCGTCGAGAGCCGTGCCCGGCTCGATCCGACGCGGCTCGCCGTTGACCGAGATGTTCATACGGGCTGCTCCGTGAGTGCGAACCGCTTGGGGCTGAACGGACGGGCCTCCTCGGTGAGTTCACCGGTGGCCAGGGCGTGCGCGAGGGCGTCGCCGGTGACCGGGGTGAGCAGCACGCCGTTGCGGTAGTGGCCGGTGGCCAGCAGCAGGCCGTCGAGTTCGGTCGGGCCGAGCAGCGGGGCGTTGTCGGGGGAGCCGGGGCGCAGGCCCGCGCGGGTCTCGGTGAGCGGCAGTTCGGTGATGCCGGGGACGAGCTCGTGGGCGTCGCGCAGCAGCTCGTAGACGCCGCCCGCGGTCACCGTGGTGTCCCAGCCCTGCTCCTCGCTGGTGGCGCCGACGACCAGTTCGCCGTTCTCCCGGGGCACCAGGTAGACCTGGCTGCCGCGGACCATGGCGCGCACGGTGCGGCTGAGGAACGGCGCGTGGCGGCGCGGCACGGACAGCCGCAGCACCTGGCCCTTGACGGGCCGTACCGGGGGCAGGACGTCCTTCGGAACGCCGTTGAGCTGTCCGCTGAGGCTGCCGGTGGCGAGGACCACCTGGCCCGCGGAGAGCAGGGTTCCTTCCTCGGTCACGCATCCCGCGGCCCGGCCGTGGGCGACGGCCAGGCCGGTCGCCCACACCCGGTGGAAGACCACGCCCGCCCGCTCGCAGGCGGTCACCAGGGCCTTCGCCAGGCGGCGCGGGTCGATCTGGTGGTCGCCGTCCACCCGGAGCCCGCCGCGCACACCCGGCGCCAGCATCGGCTCCAGGCGGCGGCAGTCCCGGCCGGACAGCCACTCCGAGTCCAGGCCCGACTCCCGTTGCAGGGCGTGCAGTTCACGCAGGTGGGCCCTGTCGTCGGCGTCGAGGGCGACCGCGAGCGTGCCGCACTGGCGGTAGCCGACGTCCACTCCGGTGACCTCCGTCAGCTCGGCCGCGAAGGCCGGATAGCGGCGGGCCGAGGCGAGGTTGAGGCCGAGCAGGGTCTGCTCGCCGTAGTGCAGTTCGGTGACGGCGGCGAGCATGCCAGCCGCCACCTGGGCGGCGCCGCCGCCCGGTTCGGGGTCCACCACGGCGGTGCTGAAACCGCGCTGTGCAGCCCGCCACGCGGTGACCAGGCCGATGATTCCGCCCCCGAGGACGAGGACGTCTGACGAACGCGTAGGCGACATGGGCGTCCAGCCCCTCCCTTCGCCGGCATGACCCGGATCAGGTTCGTACGGTCGGAGGCCGCCAGCCTCCCTCTCAGCCCGGTGCGTCCGGGCTCCCGCGAGTGCTTGTACGTTGGCCACCCTAGCCGCTCGTTCCGCGCCTTTTGTAGGGAGCCTCATCACCATGGCCCGCTCGCTCGACGGTCTCGTCCTCGCCCCGGTCGCCGATCAGGCACCCGGCCAGGTGGGCACCCGTACCCGCTTCGCCTACCACGAGCAGGACGGCCGGATCTGGGCCCACTACGCGGGCGGCGACGTCGTGCGCGGGTATCTGGTGGGCACGCGCGAGGGCGACCGGCTGGACTTCCGGTACGTGCAGCTCAAGCACGACGGGACCACGTCCTCGGGGCACTGCGTGTCGACGGTCGTGGAGCTGCCCGACGGGCGGGTGCGGCTGGAGGAGAGCTGGGAGTGGGAGTCCCAGGAGGGCAGCGGGACGAGCGTTGTGGAGCAGGTCACGCGGCACGACGGCTGACTGACAATTTGTCAGTTGTCTATGGTGATCAGGTGAGCGAGCAGACGACGACGTCGCGGCGGCGGGTGGTGGTGGCCGGCGCGGGCATGGCCGGGGTGCAGACCGCGGTCGCCCTGCGGGAGCAGGGCTTCACCGGCACGATCACGCTGATCGGCGCCGAGCCGCACCAGCCCTACGACCGGCCCCCGCTGTCCAAGGCGGTGCTGCTCGGCAAGGCCGAGGACTCCGCCTTCGACGTGGACTTCGAGGGGCTCGGCATCGAACTCGTCCTCGGCCGCGAGGTGCTGGGGGTGCGCCCGGCCGACCACGAGCTGGACACCGAGGCGGGCCCGGTCCCGTACGACGTCCTGGTCGTCGCCACCGGTGCCGAACCGATCCGGCTGCCGGGCGCCGAGGGCGTCCCCGGGGTGCATCTGCTGCGCACCCTGGACGACGCCGAGCGGCTGCGGCCGGTGCTGGCCCGGCAGCACGACATCGTGGTCGTCGGGGCGGGCTGGATCGGCGCCGAGTTCGCCACCGCCGCGCGGGAGGCGGGCTGCGCGGTGACCGTGGTGGAGGCCGCGGACCGGCCGCTCGCGGGCGCGCTGCCCGCCGAGGTCGCGGCGCCGATGGCCGCCTGGTACGCCGACAGCGGGGCCGAACTGCGCACCCACGCGCGCGTGGACCGCGTCGAGCCCGGCGTCGTCGTCCTGGACGACGGCACCCGGCTGCCCGCGGGCGCCGTCGTCGTCGGCATCGGGGCCCGCCCGGCCACCGGCTGGCTGGCGGGCTCCGGGATCGAGCTGGGCGCGTACGGCGAGGTGGTGGCCGACGAACGGCTGCGCACCTCGGCGCCGGACGTGTACGCGGTCGGCGACTGCGCCTCCTTCCCCTCCGGCCGCTACGGCGAGCGCCTGCTCGTCCACCACTGGGACAACGCCCTCCAGGGCCCGCGCACGGTCGCCGCCGACATCGTGGGCGAGGGGCCGGTGGTCTACGACCCGGTGCCGTACTTCTGGTCCGAGCAGTTCGGCCGCTTCGTCCAGTACGCGGGCCACCACGCCGCGGCCGACCGCACGGTGTGGCGCGGCGACCCGGCCGGCCCCGCGTGGACGGTGTGCTGGCTGCTGGAGGGCCGCCTGGTCGCCCTCCTGGCCGTGGGCCGCCCCCGCGACCTGGCGCAGGGCCGCCGCCTGATCGAGGCGGGCGTCCACATGGACCCGGAGCTGCTGGCGGACCCGGCGCGGCCACTGAAGGCGGCGACGGCGTAGGGCCGACGGCCGGCTCCGGCCGCGGCGGCGGTTGCCGCCGGGCGGGCAAAGGCCGGTTCCTGCGGGCGTCCACCCGCACCCGGCGCGACGGCTGACGGCGGGCACGGCGCAGGTCGGGTCCGCGAAGTCCCGTCTGCCGCCCGATGCCCGGCACGCCCTCTCGCCCAATCCGGCTTCGCCCGGCACGCGCGGGGGCACCCAACCGGGCCGGCGGAACGCCTCCGAGGACCTCGGCTTCGCCCGGCACGCGCGGGGGCACCCCCACGCCGCCGCTCGGCCCGCCCTCAGGCCGGACGAGGTGACTTCGCGGCCACGGCGCAGGGCCGCCCGGCCGTGTCGGCGTAGCTCTCCCCGGCTGTCCCGGCGCGGCCCGGAGCGGCCTGGCTTCCTGATGTCAGTGCGGGATGGCAGGCTTGTCGTGTGACCGAGATTGACGCAAAGATCGATGCTCTCGTCCCCGCCTGGCTCACCCTCCCCGACATCGCCGAGATGCTCGGCGTCGAGGTGACGCGTGTGCGGCAGCTGGTCAAGGAGGGCCAGCTCATCGCCGTACGCCGCGGTGAGAACCGCGCGCTGCACGTCCCCGCCGCCTTCATCGACGGGGACAAGGTCGTCAAGGGCCTGTCCGGGACCCTGACCCTGCTGCGGGACGACGGCTTCACCGACGAAGAGATGCTGGAGTGGCTCTTCACCCCCGACGACAGCCTGCCCGGTACCCCGGCTCAGGCGCTGAGCGAGAATCGCGGCACAGAGGTGAAGCGCCGCGCCCAGGCGCTCGCCGTCTGATCCGAGCCTGACCGAAGCAGTCCCGGCGCACGGGCCCCGGCACGTCCGCGGCCCGTGCGCCACCGATCACGGGGGAACACGTATGCCTGCCACCGCACGCGAACGACTCGCCGACGCCCGGCTCTACCTGTGCACGGACGCCCGCAAGCGCCAGGGCGACCTCGCCGAGTTCCTGGACGCGGCCCTCGCGGGCGGGGTCGACATCGTGCAACTGCGCGACAAGGGCATGGAGGCCGCCGAGGAACTGGAGCACCTGGAGGTCTTCGCGGACGCCTGCGCCCGGCACGGCAAGCTGCTCGCGGTCAACGACCGCGCGGACGTCGCGCACGCCGCGGGCGCCGCCGTGCTCCACCTCGGCCAGGGCGACCTGCCGGTCCCGGCCGCCCGGGCGATCCTCGGCGACGACGTGCTCATCGGCCGCTCCACGCACGCGGAGTCCGAGGCGGAGGCCGCCGCCGTCCAGGAGGGCGTGGACTACTTCTGCACCGGCCCCTGCTGGCCCACCCCGACCAAGCCGGGCCGCCACGCCCCGGGCCTCGGCCTGGTCCGGCACACCGCCGCCCTGGGCACCGACCGCCCCTGGTTCGCCATCGGCGGCATCGACCTCGGCAACCTCGACGAGGTGCTCGCGGCGGGTGCCCGCCGGGTGGTCGTCGTCCGGGCGATCACGCAGGCGGACGACCCGGGCGCCGCGGCGGCGGAGTTCGCCAAGCGGCTGCGGGAGGCGTAGCCGAGGGCCCGTCGGCCGCCGAGTGTCCGCGTTTTGTCCACGGACTGGACAAGAAACCGGCAAATCGGGCAAATATCCGGGATCCGGTTGGGGGACCCGCAACCCCTGGCTAACCTGCGGGTATGGCCCTAGGCACCGCATCCACCAGGTCGGACCACGCTCGTACCGTGCGCGAGATGCTCGCGACCGGCAAGACGACGTACTCGTTCGAGTTCTACGCGCCCAAGACCCCCAAGGGTGAGCGCAACCTGTGGAACGCGCTGCGCAGGGTCGAGGCCGTGGCCCCCGACTTCGTCTCCGTGACCTACGGCGCGGGCGGCACCACGCGGGCCGGCACCGTCAAGGCGACCGAGGCCATCGCCTCCGACACCACGCTCACCCCGATCGCCCACCTGACCGCCGTCGACCACTCGGTGGCCGATCTGCGGAACATCATCGGTCAGTATGCGGACGCCGGTATCCGCAACATGCTCGCGCTGCGCGGCGACCCGCCCGGCGACCCGATGGGCGAGTGGATTCCGCACCCCCAGGGCCTGACCTACGCCGCCGAACTGGTCGAGCTGATCAAGAACTCCGGTGACTTCTGCGTGGGCGTCGCCGCCTTCCCGGCCATGCACCCCCGCTCCACGGAGTGGGAATCGGACGTGCGCCACTTCGTCGACAAGTGCCGCGCGGGCGCCGACTACGCGATCACACAGATGTTCTTCCAGCCGGAGGACTACCTGCGGCTGCGCGACCGGGTCGACGCGGCCGGCTGCGACACCCCGATCATTCCCGAGATCATGCCGATCGCCAGTGTGCGGACGCTGGAGCGGATCCCCTCGCTCACCAACGCCGCCTTCCCGGCGGCCCTGAAAGAGCGGATCCTCACAGCAAAAGACGATCCGGCCGCTGTACGCTCCATTGGAATCGAATTCGCCACGGAGTTCTGCGCGCGGCTGCTGGCCGAGGGAGTGCCGGGTCTGCACTTCATCACGCTCAACAACTCCACGGCGACACTGGAGATCTACGAGAACCTGGGCCTGCACCATCCCCCGCGGGTCTAGACCGGCCGTACCGCTGTACGACACTATGCGTAACGGCCACTGGGAGAGGGGCGTACATGGGCTGGACGGTCCTCTACATCGCGTTCGGCATCGTCGCGCTGTGGCTGCTGGGCGAGGTGCTGCTGCAGTACAAGGCGCGCCTGCGCTGGCGGCTGCTCGCCTTCGTCGGCTTCCTGGGCGTGGTGCTCGGAGTGCTGATGCCCTCCGTGGTCGTCATCGGGCTCGGTGCCGCCGCCTTCGCGGTCGGCCAGACCTACGTCACCCTCTCCTTCCGGCGCGGCTTCGCGGCCGGCTGGGCGGTGAACGCCCCCGGGCTCGGCGGCTCCAAGCGCGACCGTGACAGGTTCGGCCGTCAGGAGCCGACCCTGGAGGTCTCCGACCTCGAAGCGGGCGAGAGCCGCTACGGCGACGAGTCCGGGTACCGCGGCGACAACGCGGGCTACGGCGACGACACCTACGACCGCGACGACGTCTTCACCCCCTCCCGCCCGGCGCAGGCCTCGGCCGCCGAGACCACCGCCGTCTACGAGCCGCAGCCCCTGCCCGACGACACCGGCTCCTACGGCGTCTACGGCTCCGACTCCTACGCCGCCGCCCAGCCCCAGGACCAGTACGCGACCGCCTCCCAGGGCACGGACCAGGGCTACGGCTACGACGGCTACACCGGGTACGACCAGCAGCAGTACGGCTACGACACCACCGGCCAGCAGCAGTACGCCGCCTACTCGGACCCGTACATCGGCACCCAGACCTACGGCGGCGGCTCCTACGACACCAATGGCTACGGCCAGCAGTACGGCCAGGGCTACGCGCAGGACCAGTACGTCACCGGCACCTACACCGGCGAGTCGACCCCGGCCGGCGGGGTGTGGGTCCCGCAGCAGCGCAGCGACGACTCCTACGGCGGCGAACTCCCGCCGGAGCAGCAGTACCCGTACCAGGGCGGCCAGCAGGGTCAGCAGGGCGGCGGGTACGACGAGCAGTACCGCTTCTGAGCGATCTTCAGGTCGCCGCCGGGACCCGCGCGGCGCTCACTGCGACCCGCGGAAGTCCGGCCCCTCCACGATCAGCCCGGCCACCAGCGCCCCCGACATGCCCGCGTGGGGGAGTCCGCCCCCGGGGTGCGACCAGCCGCCGACCGTGAACAGCCCCGGTACGCGCGTGCTGTTGGCCGGGAGCAGGTACGCCCCCTCGGCCGCGGCCAGCGCGGGCGCGGGTACCCCGCCGCCCTCGGCGCCGGTCTCCGCGCGGGTGTGCACGGGGGTGCGCACCTCGCGCCACAGCGTCCGCGCGCGCAGGTCCGGTACCGCCCGCTCGGCGGCCTCCACCATGCGGTCCGCGAAAGCGTCGGCGGCACCGGGCGCCGTCCAGTCGTAGGCCCCCTGCGGCGGCGCCGTCGCGGTCAGCACCACCGACTCGTGCTCCTCGTCGGGCCGCAGCGCCGGATCGTCCGGGCGGTCCACCAGGACCGTCGGCGACGCGGCCGGCTCGCCCCGGCGCAGGGCGTCCAGCTCGCCCTCACGGTCCGGGGTGTGCACCACCGTCCGGTGCGCGGCATCCGCCACCCGTGCCCCGCGCAGCGCCAGGCAGACCGCCACCCGGCCCCGGGCGGGCGCCTCGGGGCGGGGCCGGACGTCCTCGGCGCCGTACAGCTCCCGGCCCGGCACCAGCCCGCGCAGCCGCCACGGCCCGCAGCCCACCACCAGGTCGGCCTCCACGACGGTGCCGTCCGCCAGCTCAAGTCCCGCGGCCCGGCCGTCCTTCTCCAGCACACCCGTCACCTCGGCGCCGAAGTGGAACTCGACCTTGCGGGCCAGACACCGCTCGTGCACCGCGCGGGCCAGCTCCCGGATGCCGCCGCGCACGTACCAGGTGCCGAAGGCGTGCTCCATGTACGGCAGCACCGCCGCGTTGGCCGGGGCCGCCGCCGGGTCCAGGCCGTGCGCGAGCGCGTGGCTCTCCAGCAGGGCGGCGAGGCGGGGGTCGCGCAGCTCCCATGCGCCGACCTCGGCGAGGGTGGTGGCGCGGCGGGTGCGCAGCAGGCGCTTGTGCGGCACCGCCGGGTACGGCTCGCGGGAGGCCAGCACGTCCCAGTTGGGCCACAGCGGCTCCTCCAGGAGAGGTCTGCGGCCGCGGTCCCAGGCCTCCCGGGCCCGTACCAGCACATCGCCCCAGCGCGCGCCCGCGCCCGCGCCGAGCGCCCCGTCCAGGGCGGCGACCACCCCCGCGCGGGAGGCGTTCGGCAGCGCCACCTCGGTGCCGTCCGCGAAGACATGCCGCGAGGACGGGTCGACCTGGACCAGGTCGACGCGGTCCTCCAGGGCCTCCTTGCCGGTCTTCAGGAACAGATCGCGCCACACGGCGGGCAAGGTCAGCAGCCCGGGACCGGTGTCGAAGCGGAAACCGTCCCGCTCCAGGCGGCGCACCGCCCCGCCGTAGGTCTCCGTACGCTCGTACACCGCCACCCGGTGGCCCGCGACGGCCAGCCGGGCAGCGGCCGCCATCGCGCCCATCCCGGCGCCGATCACCGCAATCCGTGCCATGCCAGGGACTTTATCCGCCGCCACTGACAGTCACCGCGGCGGAGGCGGGGAGTGGGTCTGAGCGCGCAGGACTGAGTACGCGTACCTAGTCGTTGAGATGAGTACGCGCGCGGATGGGGGCCGACCTGCGCGGACGAGAGAGTGGAGACACGGAGAAGGGGACCGGCTCCGGCACCGGCGACACGGGGCGCCGGAACGGAGCCGCCCTGATCCGCTCCTTCCGCCGGCCGCGCGTCGGCGGAAGCGAGACACGGGGAACCCGGGGGAAACGACCGGACGGGGGACCAACGGGGGAACGGGGGAGTACGGCGGAAGCGCCGGATCCCGGCGGCCATGTTGGGGGACATGGCCGTACGGGACCGGCGCTTTCCGTATGCCGTGGGGCGTCAGCATGCCGTGGGGCGTCAGCCCCGCCCGCTCACCCTGCCCTGGAGCAGCCGGGACAGCGCCGCGTGGACGTCGTCCAGGGAGCGCTCGGGCTGGAAGGACTGCCAGTCCAGGGCGGCGACCAGGACCATGCCGACCAGCGCTGCGGCGGTCAGCTGGATGTCGATCTCCTCGCTGAACTCCCCGTTCGCCACGCCGTCGCGCAGGACGCCCTCCACGATCGCCACGACCTGCTGCCGGACCACCATCAGCGTGGACTGCCAGGCCCGGTTGGTGCGCCACAGCTCGGCCACGTACAGCTGGGTGAAGGCCGGGTAGGCGGCGATGAAGCCGAGCCCCGCGCGGATCATCGCGTCCAGGGCGTCGACCTTGCTGCCGCCCTCCCGCTCGGTGCGCTCGGCCGCGTCCTTCAGGGACGCGGCGAGCAGACCCACGCCGTGCCGCAGCAGCTCCTCGAAGAGGACCGACTTGCTCGCGAAGTTGTAGTAGACCGTGCCCTTCGCGACTCCGGCGCGCTCGGCGATCTCGTCCACGGTGGTGGCGGAGAAGCCCTGCTCGGCGATGAGCGTGACGGCGGCCTCGTAGAGTTTCTGCCGGGTGGCCTCACGGCGGGTGCTGCCGCCCGGTGCGGCGCTGCTGCTTTCCATGGCCATGATTGTCCCGCGCGCCGTCACAGGCTCAGCTCCGGGTGCAGCCGGTCGAGCGTCCACACCTGCCGGCGGCGTGCCGACAGCGCCGTCAGCGCCAGGGCGCCCGCGGTGAAGGCGACGAGCACCACGCACGCGTGCCAGACCGGTTCCAGTCCGCCGCCGGTGATCAGCCGCCTGAGGGCCTCCACGACGTAGCTCATCGGCAGGAACGGGTGCAGCGCGTTGAAGAACCCGGGACTGGTCTGCACCGGGTAGGTGCCGCCCGCGGACGTCAGCTGGAGCATCAGCAGGGCCAGCACCAGGATCCGCCCGGCCGCCCCGAAGCGGGCGTTGAGCCACTGGATCAGGGACGCGAAGCACGCCGTCACCAGGAACAGGAAGCCCACCGTCCCGGCCGCGCGGGCCATCTGCAGCCCGACCGCCCAGTGCAGCACCGACATCAGCGCCACGGTCTGGAGCACCCCGATCGCCACCACGGGCAGCCAGCCCGCCAGCGCGATCCGCCACGCCGAGGCGCCCGCCGCCAGCGCACGCCGGTTCATCGGCGCGATCAGCATGTACGCCACCATCGAGCCCACCCACAGCGACAGCGGGATGAAGTACGGGGCGAAGCCGGTGCCGTAGTTCGGCGCCTTGTGCAGGTCCTCGGCGACCAGCCGGACCGGGTCGGACATCACCTCGGTGCGCTCGTCACGGTCCCGCTTGCCGTAGTCGGGGATCTGCTCCGCGCCGTCGTGCAGTCCGTCGGACAGCTCCCCGGAGCCGTCGACGAGCTTGTACAGGCCCGCCTTGAGGCCCTTGGCGCCGGCCTTGAGGTCGCCGACGCCCTTGTCCAGGTCGGTGGCGCCGGTGTCGGCGGTGCCCAGCCCCTTGTGCAGCTTCTTCGCCCCGGCCGCGACCTTGCCGGCGCCCTCGTTCAGCTTGTTGATCTTGGTGACGGCGTCGTCGAGGTCCTCGGAGAGGTTCGGCGCGCGGTCGGCGAGGGCCTGGGCCTGCTTCTCAAGGGTGGCCAGGTGGCCGTCGAGCTTCTTCAGGTCCTCCGCGTGGTCGGAGACCAGCGTGTCGACGTCGGCGGCGACACCGGAGACGGCCTCGGCGGCGTCCTTGGCCGTCTTCAGGTCGGCGCAGGCGGTGTCGGGGACGACGGCGTCCTCGCAGCGCGTTCGGTGCACGCCGCTGAGGTCGGCGGCGGACTCGCGGGCGTCCTTGGCGGCGGTGGGGGCGCGCTCCACCAGGGCGTCGAGGTTGTCGCGGACCTTCCCGGAGACGTCGGCGACCGCCTGCGCGGTGGCGCCGATCGCCTTCTCGTTGCCCTTGATGAAGGGACCGATCTTCTCGGCGGTGCCGTTGACCTTGTCGGCGAGCTTCTGCGTGGCCTCGGCGACGTCCGCGGAGCCCTCCTCCAGGTCGCCCGCGCCCTTGTGCAGCTTCGTCACGCCCTTGGCCAGCTTGCCGCTGCCCGCCTTGGCGTCCTTCAGCCCGTCGGCGAGGTCCCGCGAGCCCTTCTCCGCCTTCCCGATGCCGGTCTCCAGCTTGTCGGCACCCTTGGCGGCCTCCACGGTCGCCCCGTGGATGTCGGAGAAGGAGATGAAGATCCGGTCCAGGAAGGAACGGGACGCCTTCGTCGACGCCGCGTCGCGCACCTCGCCGAACACCGTCCGGGAGATCTGCCCGACGATGTAGTTGTTGGCGTCGTTGGTGCGGACCTGGAGCGCGCCGGTCTCGGGGGAGTCGCCCGAACTGGACGCGATCCGCTCGCTGAAGTCGCCCGGCATGGTCAGCGACAGGTAGTAGCGGCCGTCCTCCACGCCCGCGCGTGCTTCCTCGGCGCTGACCTCGTGCCAGTCGAAGACCTCGCTGTCGCGCAGCCCCTCGACGATGTCGTCGCCGGCCGTGATCCGCTTGCCGTCGGCCCGCGCACCCCGGTCGTCGTTGACCAGCGCCACGGGGATGCGGTCCAGCCTGCTGTACGGGTCCCAGAACGACCACAGGTACAGGGCGCCGTACAGCAGGGGCAGCACGAGCAGCGCCACCAGCGCGGCCCGCGGCAGCTTCCCCCGCCCGAACCGCCGGATCTCAAGCGCGGCCAGCCTCGGCGATCGCATCGGCGGGCACCTCCTTGGGGGTTTCGTCGGTGTCGGTGTCGGGGGACTCGGGTTCGTCCTCGGCCGGCTCGTCCTGAGCCACCGTCGACACGCGCACCGCCCCCTCCGGTGCCTCGCTGCACACCGCCACGACCGTCGTCCCCCCGTCGGCGAGGGACCGCAGCAGCGCCCAGACCTCCTCGCGTTCGGCGTCGGAGAGCTTCAGGTCGGTGTCGTCGACGCCGAGCAGCCCCGGCTCGCCGATCAGCGCCAGCGCCACGGACAGCCGCAGCGCCTCCACCCGCTCCAGATCCCGTACGGCGGTGCGCGAGCCCTTTGGCAGCGCCGCCGGGTCGAGCCCGGCCGCGTCCAGCGCCCGCCGGATCCGCAGCCGGGTCTCCGTCGCCCGCTCCGCCCGCGGGCGCAGCAGCCCGCGCAGGGAGCCGCCGAACCGCCGCTGGAGCAGGGCCCGCTCGTACAGGTGCTCGGCGACGGTGAGGGCGGGGTCGAGATCGGTGACCCCGGGCACGTGGGCGAGGGCGCTGAACCGCCGTGCCGCCCCGAGCTGCTTGGGCAGCGTGGCCCCGCCCACCCGGGCGGTGCCCTCGGTGGCCTTCATCCGTCCGGTGAGCGCGAGCAGCAGACAGGTGCGCCCGGTACCGGACGGCCCCTCCACCGCGATCAGTGATCCCGGGTCCGCCTCGAAGGAGACCCCGCGGAACGCCCATCCGCGGGGCCCTTCGAGACCGAGCCCCCGGGCCGCGATGCCGACATCGGCCGTCACGGCTCCCCCCATTCCCCTGGTTGTGCAGCCGGCTGGTGCAGCTGATGGTGCGAAGTTTTGAACTGACTGGTCAGTACAAAAACTAGCCCGAACTGCCGATCGACGCAAAACCGCAGGTCAGAACGGATTGTCAGTGGCATACCTCACGATGGGCACATACGGCACCCGTGCCGTCACACAGACGACAGGAGGTTCGTCATGGCCAGCTACCACGCAGCCGCCGCACGCCGGCGCCGCGCCACCGGCCCTGCCCCCTCACTGACCGGCCCGGCGAGCGACGTGCACCCCGTGCTGCGCCGGACCACGGCCCCGCCCGCCGCCCTCGACCTGCTCGCCCAGGCCCGCGCCGGACTCGACGAGGCCGCCGTCCTGGAAACCCCCAACGAGCGCTATGCCACCGCCCACCTCGCCGCCCTGCGCACCGCCGCCGCCGTCCTCGCCGCACGCGGCCGCCCAGAGCCCAACCCCCGACGCCGGGCCCGGATCAGGAGCGCCTGGGAAGTGCTCCCCGAGATAGCGCCCGAGCTGACCGAGTGGAGCGCGCTGTTCGCCTCCGGGGCCCGCCGCCGCGCCCGGGCCGAGGCCGGTATCCAGGGCGCGGCCAGTCGCCGGGACGCCGACGACCTGATCCGCGACGTCGCGATGTTCCTGCGCCTGGTCGAGAGGATGCTCGTCCTCCAGCCCGTACTGCCCCAGCCCCGCCAGGACACCGACCGGCCGGAGGAGCGGCCACCGGGCCAGGACTTCCCGGACGCGGGCTGAGGGGCACCGCCGTGACCCGGAGAGGGGCGGGAGGTCAACGGGCGCCGGGGGCCATGCGGTGACCTGGACCGGCGCCGGAGGCAATAGGGTGGGACCAGCCTGAAGCCGTCCCGCTCCGGTACTCCGGGCCGGACGGCACCCCGTTCGCTCCGCCGCACCTGAGGCGGTGCCGCGCCGAGGAGTCAACAGCCGTGTCGGATCCGATGCGCCCGCCCGTCGCCCACCAGCACCCGCAACCGGCGTCGCTGCGTTCCGACCCCTTCGGACCCCGCGCGTCGCTGCGGACCGCCGTGGTCTGGGAGGTCCTCAAGGACGCCCTCGACCGCCAGGTCAAGGCCACCGGCCGGGAGACGCTGGACGTCCTCGACGCGGGCGGCGGCAGCGGCAAGTTCGCCGTACAGGTGGCCCGCCTCGGCCACCGGGTCACCGTGGTCGACCCCAGCCCCAACGCCCTGTTCGCCCTGGAGCGCCGCGCCGCCGAGGCCGGCGTCGCCGACCGCGTCCAGGGCGTCCAGGGCGACGCCCACGGCCTGTTCGACGTGGTCGAGCGCGGCGGCTACGACGCGGTGCTGTGCCACGGCGTCCTGGAGTACGTCGACGACCCCGCCGAGGGCGTCCGCAACGCCGTGGCCGCCCTGCGCCCCGAGGGCGTGCTCAGCCTGCTCGCCGCCGGACTCGGCGGCGCCGTGCTCTCCCGTGCCCTCGCCGGGCACTTCAAGGAGGCCAAGCAGGCTCTGGAGGACCCGAACGGCCGCTGGGGCGAGGGCGACCCCGTACCGCACCGCTTCACCACCGAGCAGCTCACCTCGCTGGTCGAGGGCGCGGGCCTGAGCGTCGCCGCCGTGCACGGCGTGCGCGTCTTCGCCGACCTCGTGCCCGGCGTCCTGGTGGACACCGAGCCCGGCGCCCTGGAGGCGCTGCTCAAGCTGGAGGAGGCGGCGGCGGAGCTGCCCGCCTTCCACTCCGTGGCCACGCAGCTCCATGTGCTCGGTGAGTCCCGGGGGAGCGCCGGGGCCTGAGTTGCCCCCGGGGCGCACCGCTGATCAGGGACTGGGCGGCACATGGAGTACGCCACAGGCCCCCCGATCGAGCGCTCAGAGCCGTATGATCGAGGGAGACCGCCCGGCATGACGGGTCGGCTGCTGGGGAATGCAGATCTCAGCGGGCCGGGACGTCCATGACGGATCCCGGTTGGCCAATTGGCGTAGAGGGGCGGGTTTCACGGGGGCGATTCCCTGCCTATCCTGAAGGGACCCCCGGGTCGCCCCGGCGACTGCACGATGAGGAGGACTCCGTGCCGCTCTCGGAGCACGAGCAGCGCATGCTCGAGCAGATGGAGCGAGCGCTGTACGCCGAAGATCCCAAGTTCGCGACAGCGCTTGAAGGAAGCGGGCTGCGCACGTACACCCGGCGCAGGGTGTACCAGGCAGTCGCCGGCTTCCTCGTGGGTATCGCGCTCCTCATGGCTGGAATGGTCGCCAAGCAGGTCTGGCTCAGCGTGGTGGGATTCCTCGTCATGCTGGGTTGCGCGGTACTCGCCGTGACCGGCTGGCGCAAGGCTCCCAAGCCGGGTGAACAGCCCGCGGGCGGTCATCAGACCGGCCGTCAGGGTCGGACCAAGCGCTCCATGATGGACCGGATCGAGCAGCGCTGGCAGCGGCGCCGCGACGAACAGGGCCACTGAGAGCCTCAGCTCCTGGACATCGGTGAGGGGGCGACCACCGTCGGGTGGTCGCCCCCTCACGCATGCCTTCACGCAGGTGACGCCGGCGCGGCCGGGCGGACACACCGACGGTGATCGGCGCATCCGGCCGAGCCGGTGACTGGCGGAAACGGGCCGCGGGGACGTCGGAACACCCGCCCGTCGGTGACCCGAATCCGACAGTCGCCGCCGTCGAACGGATCCGCCGCGACGGCGCCGGCAACGCTCGCCCCCGCCGGATCCGGGGCGCCCCGGGACCAGGGCGCCCCCACCAGCCCAGCGGCCGTCAGCCCCGCTGCCCCGACGGCTTGCGCCACGTCGGCCGCACCGCGGCGAGCCGCGCGGTGAACCCGCGCCACCGGTCCGACGCCGCCCACACCACACGAACGGTCGAGCGCGGCATGAACAGCGCTCGCAGCCGGGTCGAGCGGCTGAGGCTGCCCCGCAGGGCGGCCACGACCTGGCGGACGTCCTGAGCGAGTCCCGCGGCCGGTCGCGGCCGGGGCGCGTACAGCACCTGCTCCACCGCGTCCGCCACCCGGTGCACCGCGGCCGCCGCCTCCGGATCGAGATGCCCGAGCCGGACGATCCGGGCCGCCGCCTTGCGCGGGGTCTGCGACTCCTCCGGCGCGATCCCGAAGTCCCACGCCGTGTCGGTGAGCTCCTGCCACACCGCCAGGATGTGCGGTGCCGCGTCGTCCTCGCCGCGTCCGTGCGCCCCGAGGCGCGCCGCCCTGGTCCGCAGCCGCCACAGCATCGGTGACAGCGGGATCAACAGCGCCGCCGCCCCGGCCAGCGACCAGGCCAGCAGCGCCCACCACTTCGGACCGTCGTCGCTCGTGACCAGCGCGGCCTCGGGCGACTCGCTGGCGCACAGCTCCGGCCGGCCCGCCGCGCAGCTCTCGCTCTCCGACGGCTCGGTGCTCGGCGCCGCGCTGGCCGACTGGGTCGGCCGCGCCACGTCCGGCAGGGTGCTGCCGGACGGGTCCGGCTGTGTGTACTCGGGGACCGTGCCGCGGGACGGGGTCGGCTCGAAGCGGGTCCAGCCGACGCCCTCGAAGTACAGCTCCGGCCAGGCGTGCGCGTCCTTCAGGCCCACCGACACCGACTCGTCGCCCTGCGGGGTGCCCGGCGCGAAGCCGACCGCCACCCGTGCCGGGATGCCCAGTGAGCGGGCCATCGCCGCCATCGAGAAGGAGTAGTGGACGCAGAAGCCCCGCTTGTCCTCCAGGAACCGGGCGATCGCCTTGGAGCCGCTGCCGACGTCCACCTGGGTGTCGTACTCGAAGCCGCCGGTGAGCGTGAAGTACTCCTGGATCTTCACCGCCTGCTCGTACGGGTTCTTCGCACCCTCGGTCACCTCGCGCGCGGTCTGCGCGACCACGTCCGGCAGCGACTTGGGCAGCTTGGTGAACTCCCGCTTGATGGCCGCCGGCGGCTCCGGAGCCGAGGCCAGCTGATCCGCCGTGGGCTGCACGTCGAGGCTGCGCACGGTGTAGGTCAGACCGCGGGTGTTCTGGCCGTGGTCGCCGACCAGGGTCATACCGAGCGGTTCATAGCGCCAGTTGCCCTCGACGTCCACACCGCTGGGCGGGTAGGGCATCGGCAGCCAGTCCTGGGCGTACCAGTTCGCCGCCGAGATCCGGGTGGCGACCTCCGCGCGCTTGATGTCCGGGCTCAGCCCGATCGGCGTGGGGAAGTCGTCGTCCGGCACCGCGGTGATGTTGCGCTTGGACGGCTTCCAGGTGGTGCCGTCGAAGTCGTCCAGGGACACGATCCGCAGGTACATGTCGGAGATGTTCTCCGAGGTGGTGCGCAGGGTGAGGACCTCGCGGTCCTCGTCCACGTTCAGGCTGTCGCGCAGGGAGACGAGCGGGTTCACCGCGGAGATCGTCCCGCCGCCGCCCGAACCGTTGCCCACCCCGGTGCCCGCGGCGTCCAGCAGGCCGCCGTTCATCGCGGGCAGCCCGAGCGGCACCACCAGGGCGATACCCAGGGCGACCACGCCGATCCGCCGCCCGGTGCGCACCGGCGCCACCGCGCCCGGCTCGGCGCCCGGAGCGCGCGGGGCACCGGCGAAGATCCGGCCCCACTGCGAGAGCCGGTCCCGGCCCTCGGCCAGCAGCAGCATCAGATAGCCGGCCGCCGCCACCAGGAACCACAGCCAGTCGGCACCGCCGTCGGACAGGCCCGCGGCGACCGAGTACAGCGCCAGCAGCGGCAGCCCGGCCGGGGCGGCGCTGCGGAAGGTCACCGCGAGGACGTCCACCGCCAGGCCGATGACCAGCACCCCGCCGACCAGCATCAGCCGGATGCCGTCGGTCAGCGGTGCCGGGATCGCGTACCGGGAGACGTCGTCCGAGCCCGCCTGGAGCAGGTCGGCGAAGCGCGTGATGGCCTCCGGACCCGGCAGCAGCCCGAACAGCGCCTGCTCCCGGGCGAACGCCAAGGTCAGCAGCAGCAAGGTGACCAGGGCCTGCGCGAACACGGTCAGCGAGCGGGCCAGCGGCACCCGGCGGGCCGCCATGCCGACGCCGGTCTGCACGGTGAGGATGAACAGCGCCTGGAAGATCCAGGTGGCCTTGTCGACCAGGGGCAGCAGGGCGCAGGCCGCGGCCAGGGTGGCCACGGCGGCGCACACCGCCAGTCGAGCCCGCCCGCTCATGCCGAGACCTCCCCGCCGCTCGCGGCGACGACGCCGTTGCGTTCCCGGTCCGCCTGCCGCCACAGCTCTTCCAGTGAGGCACCGCGCGGCACGCTCACCACCGTCCAGCCCGCCTCGCGCAGCATCCGCAGCCGCTCCTCGGCGGCCTCCGAGGGGCCGGCCCCGTCGGCGGGCTCGCGTGCCCAGGTCTCACTGTCCAGCAGGAAGGCGAGCGCGCCGCCGCTGCGCTGCCGCATCCGGGCGGCCACCGTGGCCTGCTCCTCGTCCAGATCGCCGAAGAACGCCACCAGCAGCCCCTCGTTCCCGCCGCGCAGCACGTCGTAGGCCCGGGACAGGCCGGTGCCGTCGGAGTGCTCGATCACGGCGAGGGTGTCCATCATCAGCCCGGCCGCGTCCGCCGACTCCTGGTTGGCGCCCGCGAACCCGTCGGCGCCCTCACCGGGCACCGAGTTGCCGGTGTCGGTCAGCAGCCGCACCGAGAAGCCCCGCTCCAGCATGTGCACCAGCACCGAGGCGGCACCGGAGACCGCCCACTCGAAGGCGGAATCGGGGCCCGCGCCCTCGAAGGCCAGGTCCCGGGTGTCCAGCAGCACCGTGCAGCGGGCGCGCTGCGGCTGCTCCTCGCGGCGCACCATCAGCTCGCCGTAGCGGGCGGTGGAGCGCCAGTGCACCCGGCGCAGGTCGTCGCCGTAGCGGTAGCCGCGCGGGATGACGTCGTCCTCGCCGGCCAGCGCCAGCGAGCGCTGCCGTCCGTCGCCGTACCCCTTGGCCTCGCCGCTCAGGCGGACCGGGGGCAGTGCCTCCACGCGCGGGATCACCGTGAGGGTGTCGTACGTGGAGAAGGAGCGGGTCAGCTCGCACATGCCGAAGGGGTCGCTCAGGCGCAGCTGGAGCGGCCCCAGCGGATAGCGGCCGCGCAGGTCGGAGCGGACCCGGTAGGAGACCTCGCGGCGGCCGCCCGCCTCCACCCGGTCCAGCACGAAGCGGGGGCGCGGGCCGAGGACGTAGGGCACCCGGTCCTGGAGCATCAGCAGGCCGGTGGGCAGCCGCGAGACGTTGTCCATCCGCAGATGGACCCGGGCCTCGCTGCCGGCGGGCACCCGCGCGGGGGAGAGCCGGCGGCTGCCGGCCACCCGGTAGCGGGTGCGGTAGAGCACGGTCGCGCAGACCAGGGGCAGCACCGCGAGCAGCAGGCCGACCCGGAGCAGGTCGCTCTGGCCGAGGACGTACGCGCAGATCGCGGCGGCCACTCCGGCGGCCAGGAAGGACCGGCCGCGGGTGGTCAGCCCCGACAGCGCGGTGCGCATTCCGCCCGGTTCACCCCGGTCGGGCTGCGACGGTCCTGTCCCCCCAGTGCTCATCACAGCCTCCGCGGCGGCTGCTGCGGGTAGGCCGGGGCGGCGCCGCGGAGGCCGGCCAGGCCGCCTTGCTGGGGCGCGGCGGGCACCGGGGTGCGCTGCAGGATCTCCTGCACGACCTGTTCCGACGTACGGCGGTTGAGCTGGGCCTGGGCGGTGGGCAGCAGCCGGTGGGCCAGGACGGCCACGGCGAGCGCCTGCACATCGTCCGGCAGGGCGTACTCCCGGCCGCTCAGCGCGGCGGACGCCTTCGCCGCGCGCAGCAGGTGCAGCGTCGCGCGCGGGGAGGCGCCGAGTCTGAGGTCGGGGTGGGTACGCGTGGCCGCGACCAGGTCCACCGCGTAGCGCCGGACCGGTTCGGCGACGTGGACGCCGCGGACGGCGTCGATCAGCTTCACGATCTCGTGGGTGTGGGCCACCGGCTGGAGGTCGTCCAGCGGGTTCACCCCGCCGTGGATGTCGAGCATCTGCAGCTCGGCCTCCGCGCTGGGGTAGCCGATCGAGACACGGGCCATGAAGCGGTCGCGCTGGGCCTCGGGCAACGGGTAGGTGCCCTCCATCTCGACCGGGTTCTGGGTGGCCACCACCATGAAGGGGCTGGGCAGCTCGTAGGTGTGCCCGTCGATGGTGACCTGCCGCTCCTCCATGGACTCCAGCAGCGCGGACTGGGTCTTGGGCGAGGCGCGGTTGATCTCGTCGCCGATCACGATCTGCGCGAAGATCGCGCCCGGTTTGAACTCGAAGTCCCGGCGCTGCTGGTCCCAGATGGACACCCCGGTGATGTCCGAGGGCAGCAGGTCGGGCGTGAACTGAATACGCCGCACCGAGCCGTCGATGGACCGTGCCAGTGCCTTGGCCAGCATTGTCTTGCCCACGCCGGGCACATCCTCGATCAGAAGATGCCCCTCGGCGAGCAGTACGGTCAGCGAAAGCCGTACGACCTCGGGCTTGCCCTCGATCACTCCCTCCACCGAACTGCGGACACGCTCCACGGTGGCGGTCAGATCAGTGAGGCTCGCTCGATCGTCATAGGTCGTCACCCGGCCCTCCTCGGCCCGTTCTTTCCGGGCCGACGCTCTGCGATGCGGACCGGCCCACCCCGAAACACGGACACCACACGGGAAAAGTTCCGCGCGACGCCACACGGGCATTCTTGCTGCCGTTACCGATTCGTGTCACTCGCCTGTGGACAAGTGCCGGAGTTATGTCCAGCTTTACTGCCTTTTGGGCGGTCCGTAGCTGGAAATCAACAGCGGAACGACAGCTTCCGCAGGGGTTCAGGCGGGGTCGATCTCGCGCAGCAGACCGGTGCGCACATCGAAGACGAAGCCTCGCACATCGTCGGTGTGCAGCAGGAACGGGGAGGTCCGCACGCGCTGCATGGACTGGCGCACGTCCTGGTCGACGTCCCGGAAGGCCTCCACGGCCCAGGCCGGGCGCTGGCCGACCTCCATCTCCAGATCGTGCCGGAACTCCTCGGTGAGGGACTCCAGGCCGCAGCCGGTGTGGTGGATCAGCACCACGCTGCGGGTGCCGAGCGCGCGCTGGCTGATGGTCAGGGAGCGGATCACGTCGTCCGTGACCACTCCGCCCGCGTTGCGGATGGTGTGACAGTCGCCGAGCTCCAGGCCGAGCGCGGCGTGCAGGTCGAGCCGGGCGTCCATGCAGGCCACCACGGCGACATGCAGGACCGGACGGGCGTCCATGCCCGGATCGGAGAACGCGGCGGCGTACTGCGCGTTCGCCTCGACAAGACGGTCGGTGACCGTACCGCCGTCGGCTATCGAGCCGTGGGAACCCGCGGGTACCGGTGCAGATGTCGTCATGGCTACGACGGTACTGGTCACCTCCTGTCCCGTCCCGCTGTGAGAGGGGACAAAGAATGTCATTGAGGTCTGTTGTGAGCTAACCCACAAGGGGGGTACGAGTGCGCCCGCAGGAGTGAAAAACACCTGTGGGCGGCTTCGCGCCGGCCCCGGGCCGCGCCGCGCAGGCCGGTTGATTGACCGCGAGACACCGTGGACTAAAGTGACGCGAAGCGGGAGGCGAGCCCTCCCTGCTGGACTGAACTTCCCGTAGGACCCGGCGCGCCCGCCGGAGTTTTCCCCACGTGCGCGGCGCGTACGTACGGCTCGGCCTCCTCCCGCTCCCGGCCGGCTGACGCTTCCGGCGCCGGTCGGCCTCCCCTTCACGAGCGGGCGGGGACCCGGCGGTGCGTACCGCCCGCCGGACCTGAGAGGGCCCCTTGAGCAACAGTCGACATGTCCCGGTGATGCTCCAGCGGTGCCTGGACATGTTGGCCCCCGCCCTGCAGGACCCCGGCGCCGTCGTCGTCGACTGCACCCTCGGGCTCGGCGGCCACAGCGAGGCCCTCCTGCAGCGCTTCCCCGAAGCCCGCCTCGTCGCGCTCGACCGGGACAAGGAGGCGCTGCGCCTGTCCGGCGAGCGGCTCGCCCCCTACGGCGAGCGCGCCGCCCTCGTCCACGCCGTCTACGACGAACTGCCCGAGGTCCTCGCCCGGCTCGGCATCCCGCGCGTCCAGGGCGTCCTGTTCGACCTCGGTGTCTCCTCCATGCAGCTCGACGAGGCCGACCGCGGCTTCGCCTACGCCCAGGACGCGCCCCTGGACATGCGCATGGACCAGACGACCGGCATCAGCGCCGCCGAGGTCCTCAACACCTATCCCGCCGGGGAACTGGTGCGGATCCTGCGTGCCTACGGCGAGGAGAAGCAGGCCAAGCGGATCGTCGCCGCCATCGTGCGCGAGCGGGAGAAGGAGCCGTTCAGCAACAGCGCGCGGCTGGTGGAACTGATCCGCGACGCGCTGCCGCAGGCCGCCAAGCGCACCGGCGGCAACCCGGCCAAGCGCACCTTCCAGGCGCTGCGCATCGAGGTCAACGGCGAGCTGTCTGTGCTGGAGCGGGCGATCCCGGCCGCCGTGAAGGCCCTCGCGGTGGGCGGACGGATCGCCGTGCTGTCGTACCACTCGCTGGAGGACCGGCTGGTCAAGCAGGTGTTCGCGGCCGGCGCCGCCACCACCGCGCCGCCCGGTCTGCCCGTCGTCCCCGAGCAGTACCAGCCCCGGCTCAAGCTGCTCACCCGCGGTGCCGAACTTCCCACCGAGGAAGAGGTCGCCGAGAACCGCCGGGCCGCGCCGGCGCGTCTTCGGGGGGCGGAGCGCATCAGGGAGGACGTCGAGTGAGCCGGTCTCACGGGAGGGCCAGTGAGTAGGAAACCCGAGCTCAAGGGGCGGGCGGCCCGGCTTGCCCGGCTCTTTCCGACGGGGACCGGGCAGGCCGCCCGTACGCCCTTCGTCGTCCTGGTGGTCCTCCTGCTCGGCGGCGGCCTGATCGGGCTGCTGGTGCTCAACAGCGCGCTCAGCGAGGGCGCCTTCCGGCTCGACGACCTCCAGCGGGAGACCAAGAGCCTCACCGACGAGGAACAGGCGCTCCAGCGCGACGTCGACGCCTACTCCGCGCCCGACGCCCTCCAGCGCCGCGCCCGTGAACTGGGCATGGTGCCCGGCGGCGACCCCGCCTTCCTCGACCCCGACGGCACCGTCAAGGGCGTCCCCGCCCCGGCCGCCGCCCCGGCCCGCCCGACCAAGGCCCCCGACCCCTTGGTCCTGGCCCCCGAGGCGTACCCGACGAAGTCGCCGACCCCGACCTCGACGCCGTCCGCGACCCCGACAACCCCCGGCAGGTGACGCACCCGTGGCCGACTCAGGGAAACAACCGCCGCGCCGCCGGGTTCCCGGGCCCGCCAGGCCCGAGCGCGCGGGGAACCGGCGTACTCCCGGGCCCGGCGCACGGCCGGCCAGGCGTCCGGCCCGGCCCCGTACCGCCGCGGCGCCGCAGGCGCTCCGGCTGGGCAGCCCCCGGCCCCGGCTGCGCATGGTCGGGCTGGCGCTCACCCTCGTGCTGATCGCCTTCACCGTGCGGCTGCTCCAGGTGCAGGCCGTGGACGCCAGCACGTATGCCGCCAAGGCGGAGAAGAACCGGTACGTCGGCTACACCCTGGCCGCCGAGCGCGGCGGCATCACCGACCGCAACGGCGTGGCGCTCGCGGCCAGCGTGGACGCGTACGACATCACCGCCGACCCCACGATGTTCACGCGCAAGGCGCTCAAGACCGGCGACGGTCCCGAGCAGGCCGCCGCGCTGCTCGCGCCGATCCTCGGCCAGGAGCAGGAGGAACTCACCAGGAAGCTGCGCGCCAAGGGGCAGTACGTGCTGCTCTCCCGGCGGCAGACCCCGCAGGTCTGGAAGCAGATCAAGGACCTCAAGAGCGCGCTGGCCACCAAGGCCGAGACCGACCCCGGCACCGTCAACGTCCTCGCCGGGATCTTCTCGGTCGCCAGCAGCAAGCGCGTGTACCCCAACGGAGACCTCGCCGCCGGGATACTGGGCTGGGTCAACTACGAGGGCAAAGGCGGCGGCGGCATCGAGGCGCAGCTGAACGAGGAGCTGTCCGGCAAGGACGGCAAGATCCGCTACGCCCAGTCCGGCGGACGCCAGGTGCCGACCGCCGGGTCCACCGAGACCCCCGCGGTGCCCGGCAGCGACGTCGAGCTGACCATCGACCGCGACATCCAGTGGGCCGCGCAGAACGCCATCAGCGAGCAGGTCAAGGAGTCCAAGGCCGACCGCGGCTATGTGATCGTCCAGGACACCCGCACCGGCGAGATCCTCGCCATGGCCAACTCACCCGGCTTCGACCCCAACGACCTCTCCAAGGCCGACGGCGCCTCCCTGCACAACTGGAGCCTGGAGGACGCCTACGAGCCCGGCTCGACGGCCAAGGTGATGTCGATGGCCGCAGTCCTGGAGGAGGGTGCCGCCACCCCCGAGACCCATGTCGTGGTGCCCAACCGGCTGCACCGCGGCGACCGCCTCTTCCGCGACGACATCGACCACGAGACCTGGTACCTGACGCTCAACGGCGTGCTCGCCAAGTCCAGCAACATCGGCACCATCCTGGCCACCGGCCAGCTCGGGAAGACCCAGCAGGAGGCGAACAAGGTCCTCTACTCCTACCTGCGCAAGTTCGGCCTGGGCAGCCACACCGGACTCGGCTTCCCCGGTGAGACCAAGGGCATCCTCGCCCCGCCCGAGGAGTGGTCGACCTCGCAGCAGTACACGATTCCTTTCGGCCAGGGCGTCTCCGTGAACGCCATGCAGGCCGCCTCGGTCTACTCGACCATCGCCAACGGCGGAGTCCGCGTCGAGCCCACCCTCGTACGCGGCACCAAGGGACCCGACGGGCGCTTCACCCCCGCCCCGAAGCCCGGGAAGACAAGGGTCGTGAGCGCCAGGACGGCGAAGACCCTCGCCCGGATGCTGGAGTCGGTCGTGGACGACCGGGAGGGCACCGGCACCAAGGCGCGCATTCCCGGCTACCGGGTCGCGGGCAAGACCGGTACGGCCAACCGCGTGGATCCGGCCACCGGCAAGTACCACGGCTACACCTCCTCCTTCGCCGGATTCGCCCCCGCCGACCAGCCCCGGATCACCGTCTACTGCGCCATCCAGAACGCCACCAAGGGCAGCTACTTCGGCGGCCAGATCTGCGGCCCCGTCTACAAGCAGGTCATGGAGTTCGCGCTGAAGACCCTCCAGGTCCCGCCGACCGGGGCCGCGCCCGCCAACCTCCCGGTCACCTACAAGCCCTGATCAGTACCGAGCAGCCAGGAACCACCCGTGACAACGATCACCCCGGACTCCGGGAACCAGGAGCCGTCGGCCCACTCGCTTCGCTCCGAGGCGGGTCAGCCCGGTACGCTCACCGCCGTGCCACACGCTGATCAGTCCCAAACCACCCAGAAGGGCGCACCCGTGACGTATCCCGGGCCGCCCCGGCCGGTCCAGCTCTCCGTCACACCCCTCGCGGAGCTCGCCGACCAGCTGGGTGCCCCCGCGCCGGACCAGGACGCCGAGGTCACGGGCATCACCCACGACTCGCGCGCCGTCCGCCCCGGCGACCTGTACGCCGCTCTGCCGGGGGCCCGGCTGCACGGCGCCGACTTCGTCGCCCAGGCCGCCGGCCTCGGCGCGGTCGCCGTGCTCACCGACCCCACTGGCGCCGACCGCGCCGCCGCCACCGGCCTGCCCGTCCTGGTCGTCGACGACCCCCGCGGACAGATGGGCGAACTGGCGGCCACCATCTACGGCCACCCCGGCCGGGACCTGCTCCAGATCGGCATCACCGGCACCTCCGGCAAGACCACCACCGCCTACCTCGTCGAGGGCGGCCTGAAGACCGTCCGCTCCACCGGCCTGATCGGCACCGTGGAGATGCGCATCGGCGAGGAGCGCATCAAGTCCGAGCGCACCACGCCCGAGGCCACCGACCTGCAGGCCCTGTTCGCCGTCATGCGCGAGCGCGGCGTCCAGGCGGTCGCCATGGAGGTCTCCAGCCACGCCCTGGTCCTCGGCCGGGTCGACGGCTGCGTCTTCGACATCGCCGTCTTCAACAACCTCAGCCCGGAGCACATGGAGTTCCACTCCGACATGGAGGACTACTTCCGGGCCAAGGCGCGGCTGTTCACACCCGAGCGCAGCAAACGCGGCGTGATCAACCTCGACGACGAGTACGGGCGCAGGCTCGCCAAGGAAGCCACCGTCCCCGTCGTCACCTTCTCCGCCGAGGGCCACCCCGACGCCGACTGGCGCGCCGAGGACGTCAAGGTCGGCCCGATGGACTCCACGTTCACCGTGGTCAGCCCCAAGGGCGAGCGGATCGCCGCCCGTTCCCCGCTGGCCGGTCCGTTCAACGTGGCCAACACCCTGGCCGCCGTCGTCGCCCTGGCCGAGGCCGGCCTCGACCCGCAGGCCGCCGCCGACGGCATCGCCGCTGTGCCCGGGGTGCCCGGCCGGCTGGAGCGGGTGGACGTCGGCCAGCCCTATCTCGCGGTCGTGGACTACGCCCACAAGACCGACGCGGTCGAATCGGTACTGCGCGCCCTGCGCAAGGTCACCGAGGGCAGGCTGCACGTCGTGCTCGGCTGCGGAGGCGACCGGGACACCACCAAGCGCGCGCCGATGGGCGCGGCCGCCGCCCGGCTCGCCGACACCGCCGTACTGACCTCCGACAACCCCCGCTCCGAGGACCCCCTCGCGATCCTCGCCACCATGCTCCAGGGCGCGGCCTCCGTGCCCCGGCACGAGCGCGGCGAGGTCCAGGTCTTCGAGGACCGGGCCGCCGCCATCGCCGCCGCCGTGGCCCGCGCACAGCCCGGCGACACCGTGCTGGTCGCGGGTAAGGGCCACGAGCAGGGCCAGGACATCGCCGGGGTGGTGCGTCCCTTCGACGACCGCCAGGTGCTTCGCGAAGCCATTCAGCAGACCCAGGGATGAACTTGTGATCGCCCTCTCTCTCGCCGAGATCGCAGAAGTCGTCGGCGGGCAGACGTACGACATACCGGATCCGTCCGTCCGGGTCACCGGACCGGTCGTCCGGGACTCCCGTGAGGCCGTCCCCGGCAGCCTCTTCGTCGCCTTCGCCGGCGAACGCGTCGACGGCCACGACTTCGCCGCCGCGGTCGTCGAGGCGGGCGCGGTGGCCGTGCTGGCCGCACGGCCCGTCGGAGTGCCCGCGATCGTCGTGGACGACGTCCAGACCGCCCTCGGCGCGCTCGCCCGGCACGTCGTCGCCAAGCTCGGCACCACCCTCGTGGCCCTCACCGGCTCGGCCGGCAAGACCTCCACCAAGGACCTGGTCGCCCAGGTGCTCCGGCGCAAGGCGCCGACGGTGTTCACGCCCGGCTCCCTCAACAACGAGATCGGGCTGCCGCTCACCGCGCTCAGCGCCACCGAGGAAACCCGCTTCCTGGTGCTGGAGATGGGCGCCCGCGGGCTTGGCCACATCCGCTACCTCACCGGGCTCACCCCGCCCCGCGTCGGCCTGGTGCTCAACGTCGGCACCGCCCACATCGGCGAGTTCGGCGGCCGCGAGCAGATCGCCGAGGCCAAGGGCGAACTCGTCGAGGCGCTGCCCGCCGAGGCGGACGGCGGTGTCGCGGTCCTCAACGCCGACGACCCCTTGGTACGGGCCATGGCCGCCCGAACGAAGGCGAAGGTGCTCCTTTTCGGAGAGTCCGGCGAAGCGGACGTTCGCGCCGAGAACGTACGACTCACGGACAGCGGACAGCCCTCCTTCCTGCTTCACACACCCTCCGGTGCAAGCGAAGTGACCATGCGCCTGTACGGTGAGCACCACGTGTCGAACGCGCTCGCCGCGGCCGCCGTCGCCCACGAGCTGGGCATGTCCGCGGAAGAGATCGCCACCGCGCTCTCCGAGGCGGGCTCCCTCTCCCGCTGGCGGATGGAGGTCACCGAGCGCCCGGACGGCGTGACGGTCGTCAACGACGCCTACAACGCGAACCCCGAGTCCATGCGAGCCGCCCTGCGCGCGCTCGCGGCGATGGGCAAGGGGCGGCGGACCTGGGCGGTGCTCGGCAAGATGGCCGAGCTCGGGGACGAGGCGCTCGCCGAGCACGACGCGGTCGGACGGCTCGCCGTCCGGCTCAACGTCAGCAAGCTCGTCGCGGTCGGGGGCAGGGAAGCGTCCTGGCTGCAACTGGGCGCATATAACGAGGGTTCGTGGGGTGAGGAGTCGGTGCACGTGTCCGACGCACAGGCGGCGGTCGACCTGTTGCGCAGCGAGTTGCGCCCGGGGGACGTCGTGCTCGTGAAGGCGTCCCGGTCGGTCGGCCTGGAGAGCGTGGCGCAGGCGCTCATCGAGACCGGTGCCGAGGGTGAGGTTGCCGCCCGATGATGAAGCAGATCCTGTTCGCAGGAGTCATTGGCCTCTTCCTGACACTGATCGGCACACCGCTGCTGATCAAGCTGCTCGCCCGCAAGGGCTACGGCCAGTACATCCGGGACGACGGCCCGCGCGAGCACGCCAGCAAGCGCGGTACGCCCACGATGGGCGGTATCGCCTTCATCCTGGCGACCGTCGCGGCCTACTTCCTGTCGAAGCTCATCACCGGCAAGCCGCCGACGTACTCCGGTGTGCTGGTGCTCGGCCTGATGGTCGGTATGGGTCTGGTCGGCTTCCTCGACGACTACATCAAGATCGTCAAGCGGCGTTCGCTGGGTCTGCGGGCCAAGGCGAAGATGGCCGGACAGCTGCTCGGCGGTATCGCCTTCGCGGTGCTCTCGCTGCAGTTCGAGGACGCCCGGGGCAACGCCCCGGCCTCCACCAAGCTGTCGTTCATCACGGACTTCGGCTGGACCATCGGCCCGGTGCTGTTCGTGGTCTGGGCGCTGTTCATGATCCTCGCGATGTCCAACGGCGTGAACCTCACCGACGGTCTGGACGGCCTCGCCACCGGTGCCTCCGTCCTGGTCTTCGGCGCCTACACCTTCATCGGTGTGTGGCAGTACCAGGAGTCCTGCGCCAACGCGCAGACCCTGACCAACCCGGGCGCCTGCTACGAGGTCCGCGACCCGCTCGACCTCGCGGTGGTCTCCGCCGCGCTGATGGGCGCCTGCCTCGGCTTCCTGTGGTGGAACACCTCGCCCGCCAAGATCTTCATGGGTGACACCGGCTCGCTGGCGCTCGGCGGTGTCCTCGCGGGCCTCGCCATCTGCTCCCGCACCGAGCTGCTGCTCGCCATCCTCGGCGGCCTGTTCGTGCTGATCACCATGTCGGTGGTCATCCAGGTCGGCTCCTTCCGGCTCACCGGCAAGCGCGTCTTCCGGATGGCGCCGCTTCAGCACCACTTCGAACTCAAGGGCTGGTCCGAGGTGCTCGTGGTGGTCCGGTTCTGGATCATCCAGGGCATCTGCGTGATCGTCGGCCTCGGCATCTTCTACGCGGGATGGGCAGCGGACAAGTGACCTCCTCGGGGCCCGAAGACTTCCAGGGCAAGCACATCACCGTCGCCGGGCTCGGCGTCTCCGGTGTCCCGGCCGCCAAGGTGCTGCACGCACGCGGCGCGATCGTCACCGTCGTCAACGACGGCGACGACGCCCGCGCGCGCGAACAGGCCGCGGAACTTGAGGAGCTGGGCGTCACCGTCCGCCTCGGCGACGGCGCCACCCTGCCCGAGGGCACCGAACTCGTCGTCACCGCGCCCGGCTGGCAGCCGGACAAGCCCCTCTTCGAAGCGGCCCGCGCCGCCGGTGTGGAGATCTGGGGCGACGTCGAACTCGCCTGGCGCCTGCGCGGCCCCGACGCCCCGCCCTGGCTCGCCGTCACCGGCACCAACGGCAAGACCACCACCGTGCAGATGCTCGCCTCCATCCTCAAGGCGGCGGGCCTGCGCACGGCGGCGGTCGGCAACATCGGCGTCTCCGTGCTGGACGCGGTCCTCGGCGAGGAGCAGTACGACGTCCTCGCCGTCGAACTCTCCAGCTACCAGTTGCACTGGGCGCCCTCCCTGCGCGCCCACTCCGCCGCGGTGCTCAACCTCGCCCCCGACCACCTCGACTGGCACGGCTCCATGGAGGCGTACGCCGCCGACAAGGGCCGCATCTACGAGGGCAATCGCGTCGCCTGCGTCTACAACGTGGCCGACAAGGCGACCGAGGACCTGGTGCGCGAGGCCGACGTCGAGGAGGGCTGCCGGGCCATCGGGTTCACCCTCGGCACCCCCGGCCCCTCCCAACTCGGCGTCGTCGAGGGCATCCTGGTCGACCGCGCCTTCGTGGAGAACCGGCACAAGAACGCCCAGGAGCTGGCCGAGGTCTCCGACGTCACCCCGCCCGCCCCGCACAACATCGCCAACGCCCTTGCCGCGGCCGCCCTCGCCCGTGCCTACGGGGTCCCCGCCAAGGCCGTACGGGACGGGCTGCGGGCCTTCACCCCGGACGCCCACCGCATCGCGCACGTGGCGGACGTGGCCGGGGTCTCCTACGTCGACGACTCCAAGGCCACCAACACCCACGCGGCGGAAGCCTCGTTGGCCGCCTACGAGTCCATCGTGTGGATCGCCGGCGGACTGGCCAAGGGCGCCACCTTCGACGAACTGGTCGCCAAGTCGGCGAAGCGGCTGCGCGGTGTCGTCCTGATCGGCGCCGACCGGGCCCTGATCCGCGAAGCGCTCGCGCGACACGCCCCGCAAGTGCCCATCGTCGACCTCGACCGGACCGACACTGGGGCGATGCTCGCGGCGGTCCGGGAGGCCCAGCGGCTCGCCACCGAGGGCGACACGGTGCTGCTGGCCCCGGCGTGCGCCTCGATGGACATGTTCGCCAACTACAACAAGCGCGGCGACGCGTTCGCGGAAGCGGTCCGCGAACTCGCGGCCGACGCCTGACGGAGGGTCTCGGCCGCTCAGTGTGCTTCGGGACCCGCTGAGGGACGGGGTGACTGTGATGTGGCTCGGGAGCGGTGGTCGGGTGCGAGGAGCCGGTGATGTCCAGTAGCCGTACGGGGCGTCCTCCCGTCCAGCGGACCGGCCGCCGCCCCGCCGCCGCGCGTCCCCCGCGCGAGAACCCGGTCCGCCGGCTGTACCTGCGCGCCAAGCGGGCCTGGGACCGGCCGCTGACCGCGTACTACCTGATCCTCGGCGGCAGCGCGCTGATCACCGTGCTCGGGCTGGTGATGGTCTACTCGGCCTCCCAGATCACGGCGCTGCAGATGTCGCTGCCGGGCTCGTACTTCTTCCGCAAGCAGTTGCTGGCCGCCGCGATCGGCGCCGGACTGCTGCTCGCCGCCTCCCGGATGCCGGTCAGACTGCACCGGGCGCTGGCCTATCCGATCCTCGCGGGCGCCGTCTTCCTCATGGCCCTGGTGCAGGTGCCCGGGATAGGAGTCGCGGTCAACGGCAACCAGAACTGGATCTCCGTCGGCGGCCCCTTCCAGCTCCAGCCCAGCGAGTTCGGCAAGCTGGCGCTGGTGCTGTGGGGCGCGGACCTGCTCGCCCGCAAGCAGGACAAGAAGCTGCTGATCCAGTGGAAGCACATGCTGGTGCCGCTGGTCCCGGTCGCCTTCATGCTGCTCGGGCTGATCATGCTCGGCGGCGACATGGGCACCGCGATCATCCTCACCGCGATCCTGTTCGGCCTGCTGTGGCTGTCGGGCGCGCCGACCCGGCTGTTCGTGGCGGTGCTCTCGGTCGCCGGACTGATCGGCCTGATCCTCATCAAGACCAGCCCGAACCGGATGGCCCGCCTGCAGTGCCTGGGCGCCACCGACCCCGGGCCCGGCGACGCCTGCTGGCAGGCGGTGCACGGGATCTACGCGCTCGCGTCCGGCGGGATCTTCGGTTCCGGGCTCGGGGCGAGTGTGGAGAAATGGGGACAACTGCCCGAAGCCCACACCGACTTCATCTTCGCCGTCACCGGTGAGGAACTGGGCCTGGCGGGGACGCTGTCGGTGCTCGCCCTCTTCGCGGCTCTAGGCTATGCGGGTATCCGCGTGGCCGGACGCACGGAAGACCCGTTCGTGAGGTATGCCGCGGGAGGCGTGACCACCTGGATCACCGCTCAGGCGGTGATCAACATCGGTGCGGTGCTCGGTCTGCTGCCGATCGCCGGTGTCCCCCTCCCGCTGTTCTCCTACGGCGGGTCGGCCCTGCTGCCGACCATGTTCGCCATCGGGCTGCTGATCGCCTTCGCACGTGACGAGCCCGCTGCGCGGGCGGCGCTTTCGATGCGGCAACCCCGCTTTGGTAGAAAGCGGGGTGCCGGGGGTTCCGCTGCGACCAGGGAACCCCGGAGATGGAACACGATGCGACGGCGCGCCTCGGCGGCGCGTTCGTCCGGAGAGCGGTGAATTTCGGTGCATGTCGTACTCGCCGGCGGAGGAACCGCGGGCCACATCGAGCCCGCGCTCGCCCTCGCGGACGCCCTGCGCAGGCAGGACCCCACCGTGGGCATCACGGCCCTGGGCACGGAACGGGGCCTGGAGACCAAGCTCGTCCCGCAGCGCGGCTACGAGCTGGCGCTGATCCCGGCCGTCCCGCTGCCCCGCAAGCCCACCCCCGAGCTGATCACCGTCCCGGGCCGGCTGCGCGGCACCATCAAGGCCGCCGAGCAGATCCTGGAGCGCACCAAGGCGGACGCCGTGGTCGGCTTCGGCGGCTACGTCGCCCTGCCCGGCTACCTGGCCGCCAAGCGCCTCGGCGTGCCGATCGTGATCCACGAGGCCAACGCCCGCCCCGGCCTCGCCAACAAGATCGGCTCGCGGTACGCGGCCCGGGTCGCCGTCTCCACCCCGGACAGCAAGCTGCGCGACGCCCGCTACATCGGCATCCCGCTGCGCCGCTCCATCGCCACCCTCGACCGTGCCGCCGTACGCCCCGAGGCGCGCGCGGCGTTCGGCCTCGACCCCAACCTGCCCACGCTGCTCGTCTCCGGCGGCTCCCAGGGCGCCCGGCGCCTCAATGAGGTCGTCCAGCAGGTCGCGCCCTATCTCCAGCAGGCCGGAATTCAGATCCTGCACGCGGTCGGCCCGAAGAACGAACTGCCGCACGTCCAGCAGATGCCGGGAATGCCCCCGTACATCCCGGTAAGTTACCTGGACCGGATGGACCTCGCGTACGCCGCGGCCGACATGATGCTCTGCCGTGCGGGCGCGATGACCGTCGCCGAACTCTCCGCCGTCGGACTCCCGGCCGCCTATGTCCCGCTGCCCATCGGCAACGGCGAACAGCGGCTGAACGCCCAGCCGGTGGTCAAGGCCGGCGGCGGACTGCTGGTCGACGACGCGGACCTCACCCCCGAGTGGGTGCAGCACAACGTCCTGCCCGTGCTCGCCGATCCGCACCGGCTGTACGAGATGTCCCGTGCCGCAAGCGAGTTCGGCCGCCGGGACGCCGACGAGCTGCTCGTCGGCATGGTGTACGAGGCGATCGCCTCGCACCGACGGTAGGACCGTATGACGGAGGGCAGGCAGCGTGGCCGGATCGACGACCGCCGAGCGCGGGGAACGTCAGCAGCAGTCGTCCGGCCCGCCCCCCGCCCGGCGGGTACGGCCACCACGGCTTCGTGTGATCATCATCCTCGCGGTCTGCCTCGCGCTCCTCGGGGCGGGCGGCGGCTGGGTGTTGTACGGCTCGGACTGGCTGCGCGTGGAGCGCGTGACGGTCTCCGGCACCCGGGTGCTCACCCCCGAGCAGGTGCGCGAGGCCGCCGAAGTGCCGGTGGGGGATCCGCTGCTCTCCGTCGACACCGACGCCATCGAGGCGCGCCTGAGGCGTGAACTGCCGCGTATCGACACGGTGGACGTGAGCCGTTCCTGGCCGGACGGAATCGGGCTGAAAGTCACCGAGCGAACCGCGGTCCTGGTGGTGCGAAAAGGCGGGAAGTTCGTCGAAGTGGACAAGGAAGGTGTCCGTTTCGCCACGGTTTCCAAGGCTCCCAAGGGAGTTCCCGCGCTGGAATTGAGGCTCGCCCGGTCCGGAACCGCCGCGGCCAGTCTGCGCCGCTTCGGCGAGCGGCGGCTGGTGCGCGAGGCGGTCCGGGTCGCCGCCGCCCTCCCGCAGGCCGTCTCCCGGCTCACCCGGAGCGTCAAGGTCCGTTCCTACGACGCCATCTCGCTGGAACTGACAGACGGCCGCACCGTCGACTGGGGCAGCTCCGAGAAGGGCGCGGCGAAGGCTCGCACACTCTCGGCTCTGATGAAAGCCTCCCCGGACGCACGGCACTTCGATGTGAGTGTTCCCACCGCCCCTGCGTCATCGGGGAGTTGACGCACATCCGCGCAGGCCAGCACCCTGGTTGGGCAGCGACACGGCTGATCACATAGGGTGAAAAGAAAAACGGGAGGTTCGGCGTGTTCGTTGAACGGGCGCCACTTGTCGACTTAGTGTCCTGTTCAGAAGACTCCAAGGAACAGACACACTGGTAACCCTAAACTTCAGGGTTAGGGTTCGGGTCGGCGCTACGGACCGTCCCATTCGGCATCAGTCGTCCGGATCGCGAGGCAGTAAGGCCCCGACGGTTCGGCGACACGTAACTCGAGGCGAGAGGCCTTCGACGTGGCAGCACCGCAGAACTACCTCGCAGTCATCAAAGTCATCGGTGTCGGCGGCGGTGGTGTCAATGCCATCAACCGGATGATCGAGGTCGGTCTCAAGGGCGTCGAGTTCATCGCCATCAACACTGACGCACAGGCGCTGTTGATGAGCGACGCCGACGTCAAGCTCGACGTCGGCCGTGAACTCACCCGCGGACTCGGCGCCGGAGCCAACCCGGCCGTCGGCCGCAAGGCCGCCGAGGACCACCGCGAGGAGATCGAGGAGGTCCTCAAGGGGGCCGACATGGTCTTCGTGACGGCCGGTGAAGGCGGCGGCACCGGCACCGGCGGCGCGCCCGTCGTGGCCAACATCGCACGCTCCCTGGGCGCCCTCACCATCGGCGTGGTCACCCGCCCGTTCACCTTCGAGGGACGCCGCCGGGCCAACCAGGCCGAGGACGGCATCGCCGAACTCCGCGAAGAGGTCGACACCCTCATCGTCATCCCCAACGACCGGCTGCTGTCCATCTCGGACCGCCAGGTCTCGGTCCTGGACGCCTTCAAGTCGGCCGACCAGGTCCTGCTCTCCGGTGTCCAGGGCATCACCGACCTGATCACCACCCCCGGTCTGATCAACCTCGACTTCGCCGACGTCAAGTCGGTCATGTCCGAGGCCGGTTCGGCCCTCATGGGCATCGGCTCGGCCCGCGGCGACGACCGCGCGGTGGCCGCGGCCGAGATGGCGATCTCCTCCCCGCTGCTGGAGGCGTCCATCGACGGCGCCCGCGGGGTGCTGCTCTCCATCTCCGGCGGCTCCGACCTCGGTCTGTTCGAGATCAACGAGGCCGCCCAGCTGGTCAGCGAGGCCGCCCACCCCGAGGCCAACATCATCTTCGGCGCGGTCATCGACGACGCCCTCGGCGACGAGGTCCGGGTCACCGTGATCGCGGCCGGGTTCGACGGCGGCCAGCCGCCCGCCAAGCGGGACAACATCCTCGGCTCCTCCTCCGCCAAGCGCGAGGAGCCGGCCCCGGTACGGCAGCCCGAGAGCCGCCCGTCCTTCGGCTCGCTCGGCAGCGTCACGCCGAAGGAGGAGCCGGCGCCCGCCCCCGAGCCGGTCGCCGACCTCCCGTCGAGCCCGCCGGTCCCGCCGTCCCGCACCTACGCGGACAGCCCGGCCGAGGAGCTGGACGTGCCGGACTTCCTGAAGTGATAGGACAGCGCGACACCGTGAACGGCGCGCACTTCGCCTTCACCGACAGGTGGGGCGGGGTGAGCGCCGTTCCGTACGAGGAGCTCAATCTCGGCGGCGCGGTCGGCGACGACCCGGGCGCGGTGCGGGTCAATCGCGAGCTGGCGGCCAAGTCACTCGGGATCGACCCGGGCCGGGTGGTCTGGATGAACCAGGTGCACGGCGACGCCGTCGCGGTGGTCGACGGGCCCTGGGGCGAGCGGCCGGTGCCGCAGGTCGACGCGATCGTCACCGCCGAGCCCGGACTCGCCCTCGCCGTCCTCACCGCCGACTGCGTCCCGGTCCTGCTCGCCGACCCGGTGGCACGTGTCGCCGCCGCGGCTCACGCGGGCCGTCCCGGCATGGTCGCCGGAGTCGTCCCGGCCGCGGTGCGCGCGATGACGGAACTGGGCGCCGAGCCGTCCCGGATCGTCGCCCGCACCGGACCCGCGGTGTGCGGCCGGTGCTACGAGGTGCCCGAGGAGATGCGCGCCGAGGTGTCCGCCGTCGAGCCGGCCGCGTACGCCGAGACGAGCTGGGGCACGCCGGCGGTCGATGTGACCGCGGGGGTGCACGCGCAGCTCGACCGGCTCGGGGTGCACGACCGGGAGCGGTCGCCGGTGTGCACGCGCGAATCGGGCGACCACTTCTCGTACCGCCGCGACCGGACCACGGGCCGGCTCGCGGGCTATGTCTGGCTGGACTGATAGGGCATGACGGAACGTAAGGAACAACTCGCAGCGAACCTGGCGAAAGTGGAGGAGCGCATCGCCGCGGCCTGCGCTTCCGCGGGGCGCAAGCGCGAGGAGGTGACCCTGATCGTGGTCACCAAGACCTATCCCGCGAGCGATGTGCGCATCCTGTCCGGACTGGGTGTGCGGCACGTCGCCGAGAACAAGGACCAGGACGCGGCACCCAAGGCCGCCGAATGTTCTGACCTGCCCCTTACTTGGCACTTTGTGGGTCAGTTGCAGACCAACAAGGTGCGATCCGTGGTCGGTTACGCGGATCTCGTGCAGTCCGTCGACCGGCCCAAGCTGGTGGCGGCCCTCTCCAAGGAGGCCGTGCGGGCGGAGCGCGAGGTGGGGTGTCTGATCCAGGTCGCGCTGGACGCGGGGGAGAAGGAGCGGGGGGACCGCGGCGGCGTGGCCCCCGGGGGGATCGGGGAGTTGGCCGATCTCATCGCCGGGGCTCCGGGGCTGCGGCTGGACGGACTGATGACGGTCGCACCTCTGACCGGAGAGTACGCGGGACGTGAACGGGCGGCGTTCGAGCGGTTGATGGATTTGTCGACCGACCTGCGCCGAGGCCATCCGGCTGCGAACATGGTCTCGGCAGGAATGAGTGCGGACCTCGAACAGGCCGTGGCGGCCGGGGCGACACATGTACGCGTCGGCAGCGCGGTACTCGGAGTCCGCGCGAGGCTCGGGTAACGTCGCCAGGAAGTCGGACCACAGCAGAAAATATGGTCATTACCGCTGAAGAGCGGTTGTAACGACCTCGTGGATCGCGGGCACTTGGCAGTAGTCAGTCGATCCACCACAGAGCGGAGGACTCAGAGCATGGCCGGCGCGATGCGCAAGATGGCGGTCTACCTCGGCCTCGTGGAGGACGATGGGTACGACGGCCGCGGTTTTGACCCCGACGACGACTTCGAACCCGAACTCGACCCGGAGCCCGAGCGGGACCACCGGCCGCACGAGCGGTCGCACCAGTCCCACGGTGCACATCAGTCCCAAAGGGACGAATCGGTACGAGTCGTACAGCCCTCGACGCCCCGGGACCCGGTGCCTCATTCCGCTTCGCTAGCCGCGGAATCGGGGCGCCCGGCGCGGATCGCGCCCGTGGCGTCCATCACACAAGAACGTCAGAGCCTGGAGAAGAACGCGCCGGTGATCATGCCCAAGGTCGTGTCGGAACGAGAGCCGTACCGGATCACCACGCTTCACCCGCGGACCTACAACGAGGCCCGTACCATCGGGGAACACTTCCGTGAGGGCACCCCGGTGATCATGAATCTCACTGAGATGGATGACACAGATGCCAAGCGACTTGTCGACTTTGCGGCGGGTTTGGTGTTTGGTCTTCACGGCAGCATCGAGCGGGTGACGCAGAAGGTGTTCCTGTTGTCGCCTGCTAACGTCGATGTCACGGCGGAGGACAAGGCCCGCATCGCAGAGGGCGGGTTCTTCAACCAGAGCTGAGACGCACAACCGGATAAAGCAGTACAAGAGTTACAACCGCAGTACCGCAGCAGCACGGAACAGGGGAGAGGGAAGCAAGGGCATGAGCGTGGTCCTGGATGTCGTCTACATCGCGCTGATGTGCTTCCTCATCGTGCTGATCTTCCGGTTGGTCATGGACTATGTCTTCCAGTTCGCCCGCTCGTGGCAACCCGGCAAGGCGATGGTGGTCGTTCTGGAGGCCACCTACACTGTCACTGATCCACCGCTCAAGCTTCTGCGGCGGTTCATTCCGCCGCTGCGTCTCGGGGGCGTGGCGCTCGACCTGTCCTTCTTCGTACTGATGATCATCGTCTACATCCTGATCTCGATCGTGAGCCGGCTGTGAGCGATGTGAACTACCGTCTTGCCGAATGCCGACGACTACGTTGAGGTGAAGAGATGCCGTTGACCCCCGAGGACGTGCGGAACAAGCAGTTCACGACCGTCCGCCTCCGAGAAGGCTATGACGAGGACGAGGTCGATGCCTTCCTCGACGAGGTCGAAGCCGAACTGACCCGCCTGCTCCGCGAGAACGAGGACCTGCGCGCCAAGCTGGCCGCGGCCACGCGCGCGGCCGCGCAGAACCAGCAGAACATGCGCAAGCCTCCGGAGCAGCCGCAGGACCAGCAGCAGGGCGGCATGCCCCAGCAGGGCGGTATGCCGCAGCAGGGCATGCGAGGTCCCGGCGCTCCGGTGCCCGCCGGCATATCGGGCCCGCCGCAGCAGCAGATGGGCGGCCCCATGGGTGGCCCGCCCCAGCTGCCGAGCGGTGCCCCGCAGCTGCCCGCCGGTCCCGGCGGTCAGGGCGGTCCGCAGGGTCCCGGTCCGATGGGCCAGGGTCCCGGTCCGATGGGTCAGCCCCCGATGCAGCAGCAGATGGGCGGTCCGATGGGCGGCCCCATGGGCGGTCCGATGGGCGGCCCCGGTCAGGGCCCCGGTGGCGACAGCGCCGCCCGTGTCCTCTCGCTGGCCCAGCAGACCGCCGACCAGGCGATCGCCGAGGCCCGTTCCGAGGCCAACAAGATCGTGGGCGAGGCGCGTTCGCGTGCCGAGGGTCTGGAGCGCGACGCCCGCGCCAAGGCCGACGCCCTGGAGCGGGACGCACAGGAGAAGCACCGCGTCGCGATGGGCTCCCTGGAGTCCGCCCGCGCCACGCTGGAGCGCAAGGTCGAGGACCTGCGCGGCTTCGAGCGCGAGTACCGCACCCGCCTGAAGTCCTACCTGGAGTCGCAGCTGCGCCAGTTGGAGACCCAGGCCGACGACTCGCTGGCTCCGCCGCGCACTCCGGCCACCGCCTCCCTGCCGCCGTCCCCGGCGCCCTCGATGGCCCCGGCCGGTGCGGGTGCCCCGTCCTACGGCGGCAACCAGGGCATGGGCGGCGGTCCTGCTCCGGCGGCCCCTTCCTACGGCGGCCAGCAGCAGATGTCCCCGGCGATGACCCAGCCGATGGCGCCGGTGCGCCCGCAGGGTCCGTCCCCGATGGGTCAGGCTCCCTCGCCGATGCGCGGTTTCCTGATCGACGAGGACGACAACTGACGGCCAGTAGTACGCCGTAGGCGTCGGCAGCGTTCAAGGGGCGAGCCCCGGACTTCGGTCCGGGGCTCGCCCCTTTTACCCGCGTTGACGCATGGCACCCGCCGTTGACGCGGCGCACCTGCGCAAAGGGCCCGGCCTCCGAACGGAGACCGGGCCCTGGTGTGCCTCAGGTCACGCCTTGCGCAGCCGGAAGGTCAGCGACAGACCCTCGTCGGTGAACGGCTCGCCGTAGCCGCCGTCCGCCTCGCCCTGGGCGAAGTCCGTGGCGAGGACCTCGTCGGCGATGAGGCCGGAGTGCTCCGTCAGGGCCTCCACCGTCGCCGGGTCCGTGGACTGCCAGCGCAGCGCGATCCGGTCGGCCACGTCCAGGCCGCTGTTCTTGCGGGCCTCCTGGATCAGCCGGATCGCGTCACGGGCCAGGCCCGCGCGGCGCAGCTCGTCGGTGATCTCCAGGTCCAGGGCGACCGTGGCGCCCGAGTCGGACGCCACCGACCAGCCCTCGCGCGGGGTCTCGGTGATGATCACCTCGTCCGGGGCGAGGCTGATCGTCTCCCCGTCGACCTCGACCGACGCCGTGCCCTCGCGCAGGGCCAGGGACAGCGCGGCCGCGTCCGCGTTCGCGACGGCCTTCGCCACGTCCTGCACCCGCTTGCCGAACCGCTTGCCCAGCGCCCGGAAGTTGGCCTTCGCCGTGGTGTCCACCAGCGAGCCGCCGACCTCGGAGAGGGACGCCAGCGATGTGACGTTCAACTCCTCGGTGATCTGCGTGTGCAGCTCCGTGTCGAGGCTGTCGAAGCCCACCGCCGCGACCAGTGCCCGGGACAGCGGCTGACGCGTCTTGACACCGGACTCCGCGCGCGTGGCCCGGCCCAGCTCCACCAGCCGCCGCACGAGCACCATCTGCTTGGACAGTTCCGGGTCGATGGCGGTGAGGTCCGCCTCCGGCCAGGCCGCCAGGTGCACCGACTCCGGGGCGCCCGGGGTGACCGGCACCACCAGGTCCTGCCAGACCCGCTCGGTGATGAACGGGGTCAGCGGGGCCATCAGCTTGGTGACCGTCTCGACGACCTCGTGCAGGGTGCGCAGCGCGGCCTTGTCGCCCTGCCAGAAGCGGCGGCGGGACCGGCGGACGTACCAGTTGGACAGGTCGTCGACGAACGCGGACAGCAGCTTGCCGGCGCGCTGGGTGTCGTAGGACTCCAGAGCCTGCGTCACCTGGTCGGTGAGCGCGTGGAGTTCGGACAGCAGCCAGCGGTCCAGCAGCGGGCGGTCGGCCGGGGCCGGGTCGGCCTCGGACGGCGCCCACTCGGACGTACGGGCGTACAGGGCCTGGAAGGCGACCGTGTTCCAGTACGTGAGGAGCGTCTTGCGGACGACCTCCTGGATGGTGCCGTGGCCGACGCGGCGGGCCGCCCAGGGGGAGCCGCCGGCCGCCATGAACCAGCGCACCGCGTCCGCGCCGTGCTGATCCATCAGCGGGATCGGCTGCAGGATGTTGCCCAGGTGCTTGGACATCTTGCGGCCGTCCTCGGCGAGGATGTGGCCGAGGCAGACCACGTTCTCGTACGAGGACTTGTCGAAGACCAGCGTGCCGACCGCCATCAGCGTGTAGAACCAGCCGCGGGTCTGGTCGATGGCCTCGCAGATGAACTGCGCCGGGTAGCGGGCCTCGAACAGCTCCTTGTTCTTGTACGGGTAGCCCCACTGCGCGAACGGCATCGAGCCCGAGTCGTACCAGGCGTCGATGACCTCGGGCACGCGCGTGGCCGTCTTTCCGCAGCCGTCGTGACGGCAGGCGAAGGTGACGTCGTCGATGTACGGCCGGTGCGGGTCGAGGCCGGACTGGTCGGTGCCGGTCAGCTCGGTCAGCTCCGCGCGGGAGCCGACGCAGGTGAGGTGGTCGTCCTCGCAGCGCCAGATCGGCAGCGGGGTGCCCCAGTAGCGGTTGCGGGACAGCGCCCAGTCGATGTTGTTGTTCAGCCAGTCGCCGTAGCGGCCGTGCTTGACCGTGTCCGGGAACCAGTTGGTGTTCTCGTTCTCCTGGAGGAGGCGGTCCTTGATCGCGGTGGTGCGGATGTACCAGGACGGCTGCGCGTAGTAGAGGAGCGCGGTGTGGCAGCGCCAGCAGTGCGGGTAGCTGTGCTCGTACGGGATGTGCCGGAAGAGCAGGCCGCGCTGCTGGAGGTCCTCGGTGAGCTTTTCGTCCGCCTTCTTGAAGAAGACGCCGCCGACCAGGGGGACGTCCTCCTCGAAGGTGCCGTCGGGGCGGACGGGGTTGACCACGGGCAGACCGTAGGAGCGGCAGACCTTGAGGTCGTCCTCACCGAAGGCGGGGGACTGGTGGACCAGACCGGTGCCGTCCTCGGTGGTGACGTACTCGGCGTTGACCACGTAGTGGGCCTCCGCCGGGAACTCGACCAGCTCGAAGGGGCGCTGGTAGGTCCAGCGCTCCATCTCGGCGCCCGTGAAGGACTGGCCGGTGGTCTCCCAGCCCTCGCCGAGGGCCTTGGTCACCAGCGGCTCGGCGACGACGAGCTTCTCCTCGCCGTCGGTCGCCACCACGTAGGTCACCTCGGGGTGGGCGGCGACCGCGGTGTTGGAGACCAGCGTCCAGGGGGTCGTCGTCCAGACCAGCAGGGCGGCCTCGCCCGCGAGCGGACCGGAGGTGAGCGGGAAACGGACGTACACGGACGGGTCGACGACCGTCTCGTAGCCCTGGGCCAGCTCGTGGTCGGACAGGCCGGTGCCGCAGCGCGGGCACCACGGGGCGACGCGGTGGTCCTGGACCAGCAGACCCTTGGTGAAGATCTCCTTCAGCGACCACCACACGGACTCGACGTACTCGGGGTCCATCGTGCGGTACGCGTCGTCCAGGTCGACCCAGTAGCCCATGCGGGTCGTCAGTTCGGCGAAGGCGTCGGTGTGCCGGGTCACGGACTCGCGGCACTTGGCGTTGAACTCGGCGATGCCGTACGCCTCGATGTCCTGCTTGCCGGAGAATCCCAGCTCCTTCTCGACCGCCAGCTCCACCGGCAGGCCGTGGCAGTCCCAGCCCGCCTTGCGGGCCACGTGGTAGCCGCGCATGGTGCGGAAGCGGGGGAAGACGTCCTTGAAGACGCGGGCCTCGATGTGGTGGGCGCCGGGCATGCCGTTCGCGGTGGGCGGGCCCTCGTAGAAGACCCACTCGGGGCGGCCCTCGGACTGCTCCAGGCTCTTGGCGAAGATCTTCTGCTCGCGCCAGAAATCGAGCACCGCGTGCTCCAGCGCGGGCAGGTCGACCTGGGCGGGTACCTGGCGGTACGTCGGCTTTGTCATCAGCGAGCTTCCTCCGGCGGACTTGCTGCCTTCCGTCCGGAGGGACGAGAGCTACGTCTTTCGTTGCGCCGGCTGCGGCGCGCTCCCGCGGTACCACCCTCCTTGGCCCGCCGATGCCGGGTACGGCTCGGTGAGCCCCCTCATTGGGGTCGCGATGCCGGTTCTACTCACCTGCGCAGGCTTTCTTCCGGCGGCTCCGGGGTGATCTTCACGTCGCGCTCGCCCCCGGGCTCCCACCGTCCCCGGGTCGCTCTGGGCTGCGTACGCCGCTACTCGTCCCCATCCACGCTTTTCGCTCCGCCCAGTGTACGGCGCCGCGGGGACAGCGGCCGACCGATTTCCGGGAGGCCGGGGGAGGGGGTCGGGGAGGGTGCGGAGGACGGGTCGGGTGACCCGAACGGCGCTGCACGGGTGTTCGCATTCTGGGACGGTCCCCGGCGCGGATTACCCGGCGGGGAGCTGGGCACAACGGATGCAGATCGGCCACGCGGTATGCGCGAGGCGGGCGAATCGGGTGGTGTGCCCCATTGCCGCCGGGCTGAAGTCGATTTATCGTCCCAGCACGATTCGCGAGCAAGATCACAATATGTGAAGGGGCCGCGGCCATGGTGGCGAAGAAGACCGCCGTACAGCAGTCGGCGTCCGGCAGGTCCACGAAGGCCACGGGCGGTGCGGCCAAGGACCCGAGCGCGAAGAAGAGCACGCACACGGCGTCCGCGGGCCGCGCCAAGGACGGGAAGCCGGTGAAGACCGTCCGGGGGGATGCCGCCGGGGCGGCTGGGGAGGAGGCGTTGCCGAAGAAGACGACGAAGACGGCGACGAAGAAGGCCGCGAAGACGGCGGCGAAGACGGCGGCGAAGACGGCTGCGGGGACGGCTGCGGGGACAGCCACGAGGTCGGCCGCGGCAGGGAAGACCGCGGCGAAGAAGACCGCCTCGACCAAGAAGGCCGCGGCGAAGAAGACCACGACGGCGGCCAAGTCCACGGAGACGCGGAAGTCCGCGGAGACCCAGAAGTCCGCGGAGCAGAAGGCCGGGGCGGCCAAGAAGACCGCGGCCAGGAAGGCACCGGCGAAGAAGACCGCGGCCGACAGTACGACCGCCAAGAAGACAGTGGCCAGGAAGACGGCCGGCGAGAAGGCCGCGGCAGGCAAGGCCCCGGCCAAGAAGAGCACCTCCAAGAAGAGCGCGACCAAGAAGACCAAGGTGGGCGCGGCCGAGGCCGCGGAGCAGACGGGAGCCACGACGGTGGTTGCGAAGAAGACTCCTGGCACGGCCACGGCGGCCACGACCGCCGTTCCCAAGGCGCGCGTCGCCGCGGCGGTGGAGCCGGGCGAGCTCCCCGTACGTCCCGGTGAGGAGCCCTGGACCCCAGAGGAGGTCGAGGAGGCCCGCGCGGAGCTGCTGCTGGAGGGCGAGCAGCTCAGGGAGGAGATCACCTCCTCCGAGCAGTCGCTGGCCGGTCTGATGCGGGACTCCGGCGACGGCGCCGGGGACGACCAGGCCGACACCGGCACGAAGAACATCACGCGGGAGCACGAGCTGGCGCTGGCCGCCAACGCGCGGGAGATGCTCACCCAGACCGAGCGCGCCCTGGAGCGGCTGGACGCGGGCACCTACGGGCTCTGCGAGAGCTGCGGCAACCCCATCGGCAAGGCCCGTATGCAGGCATTCCCGCGCGCGACGCTGTGCGTGGAGTGCAAGCAGAAGCAGGAACGCCGGTACTGAGGGCCCGGTCGGGCGTGTCGTACCCTCGTCCTCATCAAGTACCTAGGTTGAGGGACTCACGTGGCAGAGGCGGAGCGCATCATCGGTACTCCGGATTCCCCGGACGGGGCTGAGGCCGAGCAGCCGGAGCGGTCATCCGGTCCGCAGGGACAGGAGGGCGACCAGGCGCGCCCGAGGGGCAGGCGCCGGATCGCCGTGCTGTTCGCGGTCGCGGCCTTCGCGTACGTCATCGACCTGGTCAGCAAGATGATCGTGGTGGCCAAGCTGGAGCACCACGAGCCGATCGAGATCATCGGGGACTGGCTGAAGTTCGAGGCGATCCGCAACGCGGGCGCCGCCTTCGGCTTCGGCGAGGCATTCACCGTGATCTTCACGGTGATCGCGGCGGCCGTGATCGTGGTGATCGCCCGGCTCGCCCGCAAGCTCTACAGCCTGCCCTGGGCCGTCGCCCTCGGCCTGCTGCTGGGCGGCGCGCTGGGCAACCTCACCGACAGGATCTTCCGCTCGCCGGGCGTCTTCGAGGGCGCGGTCGTCGACTTCATCGCGCCCAAGCACTTCGCCGTGTTCAACCTCGCGGACTCGGCGATCGTGTGCGGCGGCATCCTGATCGTGCTGCTGTCCTTCAAGGGGCTCGACCCGGACGGCACCGTCCACAAGGACTGAGCCCGGCGCTCAGGGCGCGGTCCGGACTGTCTCACCCGTCCGGCATACTCGACGGGTGAGCACGCTTCCCGAGATCCGTACCCTGCCCGTGCCCGACGGCCTGGAGGGCGAGCGCGTCGACGCCGCCATCTCCCGCATGTTCGGCTTCTCCCGTACCAAGGCCGCGGAGCTCGCCGCGGCGGGCAAGGTGCTGGTCGACGGCACGGTGGTCGGCAAGTCCGAGCGGGTGCGCGGGGGTGCCTGGCTGGAGGTCGAGATGCCGCAGGCGCCCGCGCCGGTGCGGGTGGTCGCCGAGCCGGTCGAGGGCATGGAGATCGTGCACGACGACGATGACGTGGTCGTGATCGTCAAGCCGGTCGGGGTCGCGGCTCATCCGTCGCCGGGCTGGACCGGGCCGACCGTCATCGGCGGGCTCGCCGCCGCCGGGTACCGGATCTCCACGTCCGGTGCCGCCGAGCGGCAGGGCATCGTGCACCGGCTCGACGTGGGCACCTCCGGACTGATGGTGGTCGCCAAGTCCGAGTACGCGTACACGTCGCTCAAGCGCCAGTTCAAGGAGCGCACGGTCGACAAGCGGTACCACACGCTGGTCCAGGGCCACCCGGACCCGACCAGCGGCACCATCGACGCGCCCATCGGACGACACCCCAACCACGACTACAAGTGGGCGGTGACCGCCGACGGCAAGCCGTCCGTGACCCACTACGACCTCATCGAGGCGTTCCGCGCGGCCTCGCTGCTGGACGTGAAGCTGGAGACCGGGCGCACCCACCAGATCCGCGTCCACATGTCCGCCCACCGGCACCCCTGCGTCGGTGACCTCACCTACGGCGCCGACCCCACCCTCGCCAAGCGGCTGAAGCTGACCCGGCAGTGGCTGCACGCGGTGCGCCTCGGCTTCGAGCACCCCGGCGACGGGCAGTGGGTGGAGTTCTCCTGCGACTACCCCGACGACCTCCAGCACGCCCTGGACCAGGTGCGCGAGGAGACCTACGGATGAGCCCCGAGCCGTACGTGGTGCGGGTCGCCGAGGAGGCCGCCGACCGTGAGGCGTGCTTCGCGGTGCGCCGGGAGGTCTTCTGCGGCGAGCAGGGCGTGCCCGAGGAACTGGAGTACGACGCCTACGACGCCGTCGCGGTGCATGTGCTCGCCGTCCGGGAGGACGGGGTGCCGCTCGGCGCGGGCCGTCTGCTGTACGGCGAGGCCGCCGCGTCCAAGGTCGGCGGCGACCCGTTGGTGGGCTCGCTGGGCCGGCTCGCGGTGACCAAGGCGGCCCGCGGACTCGGCATCGGCGCCGCCCTGGTGCGGGCCATCGAGGACGCGGCACGCGCGCGTGGCCTGAGGGCCGTGGACCTGCACGCCCAGACCCACGCCCTCGGCTTCTACGAGCGGCTCGGGTACGCGGCGTACGGCCCGGAGTTCCCGGACGCGGGCATGCCGCACCGGGCGATGCGGCGCGAGGTCTAGCCCACGCGCCGCGAGCGCTGGTGAGGGCGGGGGCGTGGCAGGCTTGGGGGCTGTCCCGTGGCCGCCTACCCCGCCGGAGCGCTGACCGTGGATCAGTTGGCCCTGTTGTTCGTGCTGTTGCTCGGGGCCGTGGTGAGCGTCCCCGTGGGCGCGCGGTTCGGATTGCCGGCGCCGGTGCTGATGACGCTGCTCGGCATCGTGCTGGCGCTGCTGGAGTTCGTGCCCAATGTCGAGGTGCCGCCCGACCTGATCCTGCCGCTGCTGCTGCCGCCGTTGCTGTACGCGGCGGTGCGGCGGACCTCCTGGCGGCAGTTCGCCGCCAATGTGCGGCCCATCCTGCTGCTGGCCGTGGCGCTGGTGTTCGTGACCATGCTGAGCGTGGCCGCCGTCGCGCAGGCGATCATCCCCGGTCTGCCGATCGCCGCCGCCTTCGCGCTCGGCGCCCTGGTGGCGCCGCCCGACCCCGTCGCCGCCACCGCGGTCGCCGGTCAGCTGGGGCTGCCGCGCCGACTGGTGTCGATCCTGGAGGGGGAGGGCCTGTTCAACGACGTCACCGCGATCGTGCTCTACCACGTGGCCATCGCGGCCGTCGTCAGCGGCTCGTTCTCCTTCTGGGAGGCGGGGATCCAGTTCGTGCTCTCCGCCGTGCTCGCCCTGGTCGTCGGGCTCGGCCTCGGCTGGGGCGCGAACCGGCTGATGGACCTGCTCGACGACCCCACCCTCCAGATCGGCCTGACCCTGCTGGTGCCGTACGCCTCCTACGTCCTGGCCGAGGAGTTGCACGCGTCCGGGGTGCTGGCCGTGCTGACCACCGCGCTGTTCCTCGCCGAGTACGCCACCGACGCCGACGACGTGATGACCCGGCTCGCCGGGCACACCGTCTGGGACGTCGTCGACACCCTCGTCACCGGGGTGGCCTTCGGACTGATCGGGCTCGAACTGCACAACGCCGTGGCCACCGCCTCCGGGCGGTGGGGCGAGATGCTCGGCTGGGCGGCGGCCGTCACGGCCGTGGTGATCCTCGTACGGCTGCTGTGGCTGCTGCCCGCGACCTGGCTGACCAAGCGGATGCACGCCCGCAAGGTCCACGACGAGGACATCCCGATGACCTGGCGGGAGACCGTCGTCATGTGGTGGTCGGGGATGCGCGGGGTGGCGTCCGTGGCGCTGGCCCTGGCGATCCCGCTGACCGTGGACGACGGGTCCCCCTTCCCCGACCGCGACGAGATCATCTTCATCGCGTTCGGCGTGATCATGGGCACTCTGGTGCTCCAGGGGCTGACCCTGCCGTGGCTGGTGAAGCGGCTCGGGGTGCGGGCGGACACCGCGCGGGAGAAGGAGTTCGAGAAGGCGCTGGCCACCCGGGCGGCCAAGGCCGCCAAGCGGCGGCTGCGGGAGATCGAGGCGGTGGAGGAGCTGCCCGAGGAGCTGGCCGAGGTCATGATGCGCCGGGCCTTCGACATCGGGTTGCGGATCTCCCCGGACATCGGGGACGAGGAGCGCCGCGAGGCGCACCGCAGGGTCAAGCAGATCCGCGGCATCGAGCGGGAACTGCTCAGCGCCGCCCGGCACGAGGTGCTGGCGGCGCGCAGCGAACCCGGCGCCGATCCGGAGATCGTGGACCGGGTGCTGCGCCACCTGGACGTACGCAGCCTGCGGTGACGGTCCGTGGGCCGGGGGCCTGCCCGTGGCAGGCGGTGGGGCGCCGTACGTGCCCGGCCCGCGGTGACGGTCCGGCCCGTCAGCGGCCCGTGCGCGGTGGGTGGTGGGCGCGGCGCGTCTGGGCGCCGTCCGGGGAGCGGGTCGGGGGCACCGTGCCCGGCGGGAGCACGGCGTCGGCGGTGTTGACGCGGGGGAGGGCGTAGGGGTGGGCCGCGGCCAGCCACTTGACCATTTCCTCGCGGACCGTGACCCGTACCGTCCAGATGTCGTCCGCGTCCTTCGCCGTCACCAGGGCCCTGACCTCGATGGTCGACGGAGTCGCGTCGGTGACCGCGAGGGTGCAGGCCCGCCCGTCCCAGGCCGGGCACTCGCGCAGGATGTCCGTCAGCCGCTCGCGCATCAGGTCCAGCGGGGCCGAGTGGTCCAGATGCCAGTAGACGACGCCGGTCATCCGGGCACCGCCCCGGGACCAGTTCTCGAAGGGCTTGGAAGTGAAGTACGACACCGGCATGGTGATCCGGCGCTCGTCCCAGGTCCGCACGGTCAGGAAGGTCAGGGTGATCTCCTCGACCGTGCCCCACTCGCCGTCCACCACGACCGTGTCCCCGATGCGCACCATGTCGCCGAAGGCGATCTGGAGCCCCGCGAACATATTGCTCAGCGTCGACTGCGCGGCCACGCCCGCGACGATGCCGAGGATGCCCGCCGAGGCCAGCAGTGAGGCACCGGCGGCCCGCATCGCGGGGAACGTCAGCAGCATCGCCGCGACCGCCACCACCGCGACCACCGCCGCGACCACGCGGGTGATCAGCGTCACCTGGGTGCGCACCCGGCGGACCCGGGCCGCGTCCCGGCTGCCGCGCGCGTACCGCGTGTACGTCGTCTCCACGACCGCCGCCGCGATCCGGATCACCAGCCACGCCGCCGACCCGATCAGCACCAGCGTCAGCAGCTGCCCGATGCCGACGCGGTGCTTCTCCAGCACCCGCGCCGAGTCGTAGGACCCTCTGAGCAGAGCCGCGCACAGCACCAGCTGGTAGGGGACGCGGGCCCGGCGCAGCAGCCCCCACAGGGGCGTCTCGGAGCGCAGTCGGTCGGCCTTGCTCAGCAGCCGGTCGGTGGCCCACCCGATGAGCAGGGTGAGCAGGACCGAGCCGCCGATGACGATCAGCGGGCGGAGTACGTTCTCCATGCCCTCGAACGTAACCACGCCGAGGGGGTGACGAACATGCCGGGCGGTGAGACTCCGCCCACGTCACTGTCGTACCCGGCTGGCACCATGGCCTCATGAACATCGTGCTCTTTCACTCGACGTACGGCCCGCGCCCCGCGGTGGGGCAGGCCGCGGACCGGCTGCGCGAGGCCGGACACGAGGTGTGGACACCGGACCTGTTCGAGGGCCGGACGTTCGACACCGTCGAGGAGGGCATGGCCTTCAAGGAGGAGATCGGCAAGGACGAACTCCTCAAGCGGGCCGTCCTGGCCGCCGCCCCGTACTCCGAACGCGGCCTGGTCTACGCCGGGTTCTCGCTCGGCGCCTCCATCGCGCAGACCCTCGCCCTCGGCGACGAGAAGGCGCGCGGCCTGCTGCTCCTGCACGGCACCTCCGACATTGCGCCGAACGCCTCGGTGGACGAGCTTCCGGTGCAGCTGCACGTCGCCGAGCCGGACCCGTTCGAGACCGACGACTGGCTGAGCGCCTGGTACTTGCAGATGGGCCGGGCGGGCGCCGATGTGGAGGTCTACCGCTACGCCGGGGCCGGTCACCTGTACACCGACCCCGACCTGCCGGACTACGACGCCGAGGCGGCCGAGACCACCTGGCGGGTGGCACTCGGCTTCCTCGACTCGCTGTCCTGAGGACTTTCCCGGATCAGACCGGGTCGTAGGTCCGCTCGACCTTCTGTGTGCCGCTGCGGGTGCGGTACGAGCGGGCCCAGGACGCCGTCGCGTCGGGCTTGGTGCGGTCGGACAGGACGTAGTAGTCCATCTGCGCGCGGGCGGCGGTGATGTCCAGGACACCGAAGCCGTGCCGGTCGGTGTCGACCCAGTGGACATGCCGGTTGGCGGCCCTGATGAGCGGCGAGGCCAGCGCGGAGACCGTGCCCTCGGGGACCTTCACGATGTCGTCGAGGTTGTCCGAGCTGACCGAGGTCACCACGAACTCCGTGGCGGCCGAGGCGGACAGCGGATACGTACCGGCGTTCACCGGCACGTCGTTGGCCCACGCCATGTGGATGTCGCCGGTCAGGAAGACGGTGTTGCGGATGGCGTTCGAGCGCAGGTGGGCCAGGAGTTCCCGGCGGTCGTCGGTGTAGCCGTCCCACTGGTCGGTGTTGACGGCCAGGCCCTCCTTCGGCAGTCCCAGCAGCTCGGCGAGGGGTCTCAGCAGCTCGGCGGAGAGGGAGCCGATGGCGAACGGCGCCATCATCACCGGGTTCCCGACCAGCCGCCAGGTGGCGTCGGAGGACTTCAGGCCCGCCTTGAGCCAGTCCAGTTGGGCGCGCCCGGTGAGTGTGCGGTCCGGGTCGTCCACGTCGCCGTTGCCGACGGACACCTGCTGGGAACGGAAGGAGCGCAGGTCCAGCAGGGAGAGGTCGACCAGCTTGCCGAAGCGGAGCCTGCGGTAGGTGGTGCCGGCCACCGCGGGGCGTACCGGCATCCACTCGAAGTACGCCTGCTTCGCGGCCGCCTGACGCGCGGCGTACGCGCCCTCGGCGCCCTCGGTGTGGTTCTCGGCGCCCCCGGACCAGGCGTCGTTGGCGATCTCGTGGTCGTCCCAGATCGCCACGCAGGGCGCGACCGAGTGCAGCGCCTGGAGGTCGGGGTCGGTCTTGTAGCGGCCGTGCCGGATGCGGTAGTCGGCGAGGGTGAGGATCTCGTGGGCCGGGGCGTGCGGGCGTACGACCTTGTCGCGGTTGGCGTACTGGCCGCTGCCGTACTCGTAGATGTAGTCGCCCAGGTGCAGCCAGGCGTCCAGGTCGCCGCGGGCGGCGAGATGGCGGTACGCGGAGAAGTAGCCGGCCTCCCAGTTGGCGCAGGAGACCACGCCGAAGCGGAGGCCCGCCACGGCCGCGTCGGTGGCCGGCGCGGTGCGGGTGCGCGCCGGAGCGGTGGTGGTGCCGCCGGCCGCGAAGCGGAACCAGTAGTCGGTGGCGGGGGCGAGGCCCCGGATGTCCGCCTTGACCGTGTGGTCGGAGGCGGCCGTGGCGAGGGTGGAGCCCTGCGCGACGACGTGGGTGAACGCCTTGTCGGTGGCGACGGTCCAGCTCACCTCGGTGTCCGGGCCGAGCCCGGAACCGGGTGTCGCCTCGGGGGTGGGGGTCACGCGGGTCCACAGCAGGACGCCGTCGGGCAGCGGGTCGCCGGAGGCGACGCCGTGCAGGAAGGCGGGGGCGGTGGCGGCCCGGGCGGGTGCCGTCGCGGCCAGCGTTCCGGCCAGGACAGCAGTGGCCGCCGCGGCCTTGACGACCGTACGGCGGCGTGGGGTAGGCGGGTTGAGCGACTCGGAGGGTCTGTATCGACTGGTCACAAACCCTCAGGTTACTGGCAGGTACACGCCAGAGGCGGGCGAACTCGCCAGAATTCGCCCGCCGTTCGCCCGGAGTCTCCTCAGGCCGGGGGTTACTTCGTGACGCCCGCGTCCTTGAGCGCCTTCTGCCAGTCCTCGGGCGTGCCCGGGGTCTCGATCAGCTTGTTGTTGATCTTGAGGGTCGGGGTCGACTTGACGTCCTCGGTCTTCTGGAAGGTGTCGCTCATCTTCAGCGCCCAGGCGTCGTAGGTGCCCTTCTTCACGTCGTTCTGGAACTTCTTGTTGCCCTTCAGGGCGTCCACCGTGTCGGCCACCTTGATCAGGTAGTCGTCCTTGGCGAAGTCGTCGGTGGACTCCGCCGGGTGGTACTCGGTCGAGTAGAGCGCCGCCTTGTAGTCGAGGAACGCGTCGGGGCTGACGTCCAGGGCGGCACCGAGGGCGCTGAGCGCGTTCTTCGAACCCTCGCCGCCCAGGTTGCCGTCGAGGAACGTGCCGATGGTGAAGGTGAGCTTGTAGTCGCCGTCCTTCATGCCCTTGTTGATGGCGTCGCCCACGTTCTGCTCCAGGGCCGCGCAGCCCGGGCAGCGCGGGTCCTCGTAGAGGTGGACCAGGTTGTCGGTCTTGGACTCGCCGATGGTGACGGTGCTGCCGTTCTTGCCCGAGGTGTTGGCGGGGGCGACCACCGTGGCCTTGGCGGCCTCGTCCCAGGCCGAGGGCTCGTTGGCCTGGACGACCGCGTAGCCGATACCGCCGGCCGCGGCCAGCACACCGACCACCGAAAGGGCCACGATGACCTGCCGCTTGGCCTTGGCCCGCTTGGCCTCGCGCTCACGCTCGGCGCGCAGCCGCTCGCGTGCCGCCGTCTTCGCCGCCTGGCTGTTCCGCTTGCTCATGACTGTTTCTCTCCATGGGGACGCGCACACACCGGGTGTGCGGAAGGTGTTGGGGTGGACCGCCGTGGCTCGGTGGCTCTCGGAGGAGAGCGGTGCTCTCAGGCGAGAGCGGCCCGGCGGGGCGGTCCACGCCGTCCCAGGGAGTGCACGAGGAACCGCTCGCGGGCGGCGGCGGTGCGGCGCACGAAGCGCGGCAGCCGGCGCGCGGACCGGGCGGGCCGGACCGTCACGGCGGCCACCGCCAGCAGCAGCGGCCGGAAGGTGGTGGCCGCGACCGCCCGCAGCAGTTGCGCCAGCGCGCGCTCGCCGCGGCGCAGCCAGGCGGCGGCGACCAGGCCGACCGAGACATGGGCGGCCAGCAGCAGCCAGGCCGTGCGCGGATCGGCGTCGGCGAGCAGTGCGGCGAGCCGGTCGGTGCCGGTCTTCTCGGTGACCGCGGTCAGCGCGGTGCCGACCCGGGTGCCGTCGCCGCACAGCACGTCAAGGCCGACCGAGCGCAGCGGGCCCGCGACCGGGCCGCCCGCGGCGCCGTAACAGACGTGCTGACCGGTGGTGAAGACCGTGTCGGCGGCCAGCTCCAGCGGGATCAGCAGCGCCGCGATCCGGCCGAAGCCGCGCTCGCGCCCGGCGAGTGCGTAGGCGACCGCGAATACCGCCGCGGCGACCAGCGCGACCGTGTTGAGGGGCAGCGGGACCCGGGACAGCAGCACGTGCGACGCGGTGCTGAGCGTCACGACGAGTGCCGTGAACAGCGCCGCGCGCAGTACGCGCAACCGGGTCCCTGATATGTCCATAGCGAGAGAAGAGTCTGTCACGGAGGGCTGTAAGGGATCCCTAAAGGGTCCCTGTGAGCGCTCCTCGGGTCACAGGCCGGGGATCCGGCCGTTGCGGAAGAGGTCCACGAAGATCTGGTGGTCGGCACGCGCGCGTGCGCCGTACTCGTGGGCGAAGTCCACCAGCAGGTCGGCGAAGCCGTCCTCGTCGGCGGCGAGGGCCGCGTCGATGGCCCGCTCGGTGGAGAACGGCACCAGGGACTCGCCGGAGGTGTCGTCCGCCGCCGCGTGCATCGCCGCCGTCGCCCGGCCGAGGTCGGCGACCACCGCCGCGATCTCCTCCGGGTCGTCTATGTCACTCCAGTCGAGGTCCACGGCGTACGGCGAGACCTCCGCCACCAGCTGGCCCGCGCCGTCCAGCTCGGTCCAGCCCAGCCACGGGTCCGCGTGCGCCTGCAGGGCGCGCTGGGAGATCACCGTGCGGTGGCCCTCGTGCTGGAAGTAGTCCCGGATCGCCGGGTCGGTGATGTGCCGGGAGACCGCCGGGGTCTGGGCCTGCTTGATGTAGATCACGACGTCGTTCTCCAGGGCGTCGCTGTTGCCCTCCAGCAGGATGTTGTACGACGGCAGCCCGGCCGAGCCGATGCCGATCCCGCGACGGCCCACGACGTCCTTCACCCGGTAGGAGTCCGGGCGGGCCAGCGAGGACTCCGGGAGCGTCTCCAGATAGCCGTCGAAGGCGGCCAGCACCTTGTAGCGGGTGGCCGCGTCCAGCTCCACGGACCCGCCGCCCGGGGCGAACCGGCGCTCGAAGTCCCGGATCTCGGTCATCGAGTCCAGCAGCCCGAACCGGGTCAGCGAGCGGGCGTCGCGCAGCGCGTCCAGCAGCGGGCCGGTCGCGGTGTCCAGGGTGAAGGGCGGCACCTCGTCGCTCTTGGCGCCGGTCGCCAGCGCGTGGATCCGCTCGCGGTAGGCGGCGGCGTAGATCTCCACCAGCTCGGTGATCTGCTCGTCGCTGAGCGCCTTGGCGTACCCGATCAGCGCCACGGAGGCGGCGAAGCGCTTGAGGTCCCAGGTGAACGGGCCGACGTAGGCCTCGTCGAAGTCGTTGACGTTGAAGATCAGACGGCCGGTGGAGTCCATGTACGTGCCGAAGTTCTCCGCGTGCAGGTCGCCGTGGATCCACACGCGCGAGGTGCGCTCGTCCAGGAACGGCCCGCCCCGCTTCTCGGCGTCCAGGTCGTGGTAGAAGAGGCACGCCGTACCGCGGTAGAACGCGAACGCCGAGGCCGCCATCTTCCGGAACTTCACGCGGAACGCCGCCGGGTCGGCGGCCAGGAGCTCGCCGAAGGCGGTGTCGAAAACGGCCAGGATCTCCTCGCCGCGCTGCTCGTCGCTGAGCTTCGGGACCGACATCGCTGGGTGCCTCCTGGTGCAGTGCCTGTACGACAGCGTCTCTGCCGTACCCAACGCACGAAGGTACGTGGGAGTGCCCCCGGAGTGTCAGTCCCCCGGCATAGACTTCGACGCTGACCCCGGATCTGTCCGCCCGCCCGTCGCCTAGTGTTTCCCTCTGGAGGCCCGACCGTGTCAAAGCCGCCGTTCACGCACCTGCACGTCCACACCCAGTACTCGCTGCTGGACGGTGCCGCGCGGCTGAAGGACATGTTCAACGCCTGCAACGAGATGGGCATGACGCACATCGCCATGTCCGACCACGGCAACCTGCACGGGGCGTACGACTTCTTCCACTCCGCGAAGAAGGCCGGAATCACCCCGATCATCGGGATCGAGGCGTATGTCGCCCCCGAGTCCCGGCGGAACAAGCGCAAGATCCAGTGGGGCCAGCCGCACCAGAAGCGCGACGACGTCTCCGGTTCCGGTGGTTACACCCACAAGACGATGTGGGCCGTGAACAGCACGGGGCTGCACAACCTCTTCCGCCTGTCCTCCGACGCCTACGCCGAGGGCTGGCTGCAGAAGTGGCCCCGGATGGACAAGGAGACCATCTCCCAGTGGTCCGAGGGGATCGTGGCCTCCACCGGCTGCCCCTCCGGCGAGGTCCAGACCCGGCTGCGCCTCGGCCAGTTCGACGAGGCGCTCAAGGCCGCCGCCGACTACCAGGACATCTTCGGCAAGGACCGGTATTTCCTGGAGCTGATGGACCACGGCATCGACATCGAGCACCGGGTCCGCGACGGCCTGCTGGAGATCGGCAAGAAGCTCGGCATCCCGCCTTTGGTCACCAACGACTCGCACTACACCTACGCGCACGAGGCCGGCGCCCACGACGCCCTGCTGTGCATCCAGACCGGCAAGAACCTCTCCGACCCGGACCGCTTCAAGTTCGACGGCACCGGCTACTACCTGAAGTCCACGGACGAGATGTACGCCATCGACTCCTCGGACGCCTGGCAGGAGGGCTGCGCCAACACGCTGCTGGTCGCCGAGATGGTCGACACCACGGGCATGTTCGAAAAGCGCGACCTCATGCCCAAGTTCGACATCCCCGAGGGCTACACCGAGGTCAGCTGGTTCAAGGAGGAGGTCCGGCGCGGCATGGAGCGCCGGTACCCCGGCGGCATCCCCGAGGACCGCCAGAAGCAGGCCGACTACGAGATGGACGTCATCATCTCGATGGGCTTCCCCGGGTACTTCCTCGTCGTCGCCGACTTCATCATGTGGGCCAAGAACAACGGCATCGCCGTCGGCCCCGGACGAGGCTCCGCGGCCGGCTCGATCGTCGCGTACGCCCTCGGCATCACCGACCTCGACCCGATCCCGCACGGCCTGATCTTCGAGCGGTTCCTCAACCCCGAGCGCATCTCCATGCCCGACGTCGACATCGACTTCGACGAGCGCAGGCGCGTCGAGGTGATCAGGTACGTGACGGAGAAATACGGCGCCGACAAGGTCGCCATGATCGGCACCTACGGCACCATCAAGGCCAAGAACGCCATCAAGGACTCCGCGCGCGTGCTGGGCTACCCGTACGCGATGGGCGACCGCATCACCAAGGCCATGCCCGCCGACGTCCTCGGCAAGGGCATCCCGCTGTCGGGTATCACCGACCCCAGCCACCCCCGCTACTCCGAGGCGGGCGAGGTCCGGGCGATGTACGAGAACGAACCGGATGTGAAGAAGGTCATCGACACCGCCAAGGGCGTCGAGGGCCTGGTCCGGCAGATGGGTGTGCACGCGGCCGGCGTGATCATGTCCAGCGAGACCATCACCGAGCACGTGCCCGTCTGGGTCCGGCACACCGACGGCGTGACCATCACGCAGTGGGACTACCCGAGCTGTGAGTCGCTCGGCCTGCTGAAGATGGACTTCCTCGGCCTGCGCAACCTGACGATCATGGACGACGCCGTGAAGATGGTGAAGTCCAACAAGGGGATCGACATCGATCTCCTCAGCCTCCCGCTGGACGACCCGACGACCTTCGAACTCCTCCAGCGCGGCGACACCCTCGGCGTCTTCCAGTTCGACGGCGGGCCCATGCGCTCCCTGCTGCGCCTGATGAAGCCCGACAACTTCGAGGACATCTCCGCCGTGTCGGCCCTGTACCGGCCGGGCCCGATGGGCATGAACTCCCACACCAACTACGCGCTGCGCAAGAACAAGCAGCAGGAGATCACCCCGATCCACCCGGAGTTGGAGGAGCCGCTGCGGGAGGTCCTGGACGTCACCTACGGCCTGATCGTCTACCAGGAGCAGGTGCAGAAGGCCGCCCAGATCATCGCCGGGTACTCGCTCGGCGAGGCCGACATCCTGCGCCGCGTCATGGGCAAGAAGAAGCCCGACGAACTGGCGAAGAACTTCACCATCTTCCAGGCGGGCGCCCGCAAGAACGGCTACAGCGACGAGGCGATCCAGGCCCTGTGGGACGTGCTGGTGCCGTTCGCCGGCTACGCCTTCAACAAGGCCCACTCGGCCGCGTACGGACTGGTCTCGTACTGGACCGCCTACCTCAAGGCCAACCACCCCGCCGAGTACATGGCGGCGCTGCTGACCTCCGTCAAGGACGACAAGGACAAGTCGGCGGTCTACCTCAACGAGTGCCGCCGCATGGGCATCAAGGTGCTGCCGCCGAACGTCAACGAGTCGGTGCACAACTTCGCCGCCCAGGGCGACGACGTGATCCTCTTCGGCCTGGAGGCCGTGCGCAACGTCGGCACCGGCGTGGTCGAGTCGATCATCAACGCGCGCAAGGCGAAGGGGAAGTTCATCTCCTTCCCCGACTACCTGGACAAGATCGACGCCACCGCCTGCAACAAGCGCACCACCGAGTCGCTGATCAAGGCCGGCGCCTTCGACACCCTGGGCCACACCCGCAAGGGCCTCACCGCGCAGTACGAACCGATGATCGACAACGTGGTCGCGGTCAAGCGCAAGGAGGCCGAGGGCCAGTTCGACCTCTTCGGCGGCATGGGCGAGGAGGAGACCAACGAGCCCGGCTTCGGCCTGGACGTGGAGTTCACCACCGAGGAGTGGGAGAAGACCTATCTGCTCGCCCAGGAGCGGGAGATGCTCGGTCTGTACGTCTCCGACCACCCGCTCTTCGGTCTGGAGCACGTGCTGTCGGACAAGGCGGACGCGGGCATCGCCCAGCTCACCGGCGGTGAGCACGCGGACGGCGCGGTCGTCACCATCGGCGGCATCATCTCCGGCCTGCAGCGCAAGATGACCAAGCAGGGCAACGCCTGGGCCATCGCCACCGTCGAGGACCTCGCCGGTTCCATCGAGTGCATGTTCTTCCCGGCGACCTACCAGCTCGTCTCCACCCAGCTCGTGGAGGACGCGGTGGTCTTCGTCAAGGGCCGCCTGGACAAGCGCGAGGACATCCCCCGGCTGGTCGCCATGGAGCTGATGGTCCCCGACCTGTCGACGGCGGGCACCAACGCGCCGGTCGTCCTCACCATCCCCGCGGTCAAGGTGACCCCGCCGATGGTCAGCCGGCTCGGCGAGATCCTCAGCCACCACAAGGGCGACAGCGAGGTCCGGATCAAGCTCCAGGGCCCCACCAGGACGACCGTGCTGCGGCTGGACCGGCACCGCGTCAAGCCGGACCCGGCGCTCTTCGGCGACCTCAAGGTGCTGCTCGGGCCGTCCTGCCTGGCGGGCTGAGACCGCACAGCGCGCGAGAGGGGCGCACCGGTGTGCCGGGTGCGCCCCTCGTCATGTGCCTGGGCTCAACGCCCATTATGAAGATGTCAGTTGTGACCGAACCTCTTCTGCTTGCCCTTGCGCGCGATGTCGCTCGGCGTCACCTGGGACATGCGCTGCTCGGCCTGCGCCTCCATCGAGGACTGCTGGGCCTGCTGCTGTCCGCGCTCGGACTGGGGCTGCTTTCGGTCACGGTTCTTGTTCTTGGCCATGGTGACTGCCTCCTGCGGGGGATCTAGGGGCCAGGGCCGCGACCAGACTCACATAGGCTGATAAGGAGCGCATTTCGGAAAACTACCCTGTGTAACGGCGCTCGTTCGAGCCGCTCACCCCGAAACGCCACGCCGAAGATCGAGTTCCGGCCGTTAACCTTCGCGCGGTCGGGCAGACTCGAAGGAAGCCCGAAGCAAACCTCCCGGAAAGAGGGTGGATCGCGTGGACCGCTGCATCGTCCTGGTGGACGCCGGGTATCTGCTGGGGGCCGCCGCCTCACTCCTCGCCGGGGAGCCGTCCCGCTCCCGGATCACCGTCGATCACACGGCCCTCATCCAGGGCCTGCGCGAGCGCGCCGAATCGGATACCGAACGGCCACTGCTGCGCATCTACTGGTTCGACGGCGCCCCCGACCGGGTTCCGCAGCCCGAGCACCGCCGACTGCGCGTGATGCCCCGGGTCACCGTCCGGCTCGGCGCACTGACCCGCAGCGACGGACGCTGGGCCCAGAAGGGCGTGGACGCCGCGATGCACGCCGAGCTGACCGAGCTGGCCCGCAACCGCGCCTGCTCCGACATCGTGCTGGTCACCGGTGACGGCGATCTGCTGCCCGGCATGATGGCCGCCAAGGAGCACGGCGTCGCCGTCCACCTGTGGGCCGTCCAGGCCGCCGACGGCGACTACAACCAGTCCGAGGACCTGGTCGCCGAGGCCGACGAACGGCGCGTGCTGGACCGTACGTGGATCACCAAGGCCGTACGCGCCAAGGAACTCGGCGGCATCTGCGCCCCGCCGCCCGCCCCCCGGCCCGAGATCGCCGCGATCCTCTCCGCCCCGCTGCCCGACTCCGCCCTCACCGCCGCCGAACGGCCCACCGAGGAACGCACGCACCGCGCCCCGGCCGACGCGACCGGGAACGGCACCGCCGAACGCGTCCCCGCCCCCAAGGGTGTCCCCACCCCCAAGGACCTCGCCGCCCTGCGCGCCCACGGCAACGCGCCCGCCCCGCAGCCGGCCGCGACCCTGCGCTGGTCCTCCGACAAGGGCTGGGTCGACCGCCCCGGCACCGCCGCCGAACCGCCCGAGATCGCCTCCATGCCCACCCTCGCCCAGCTCACCACCGCTGAGCAGCGCTGGGCCGACCGCGAGGAGGACATCACCACCGTCGGCGGCGACCCCTACGAGGTCGGACAGGTGTTCGCGCGGCGCTGGGTGGAGCGGCTCGGCGACCAGGGCCACCTCCAGCGGCTGTCGGGCATGTACCCGCGCATCCCGCACCGCATCGACGGCGAGCTGCTGCGCTACGCCGCCCGCTTCGGCCTGCTCGCCCACAAGGACGACCAGATCGACGAGCACGACCGGTACGCGATCCGGGCCGGATTCTGGCGCGAGATCGATGTGCGCACGGCCACCGAACACGCTCCGGCCGGGGAGTGAAACGGCACATACGCCGCCCCAAGGACGAGCCGAGCCCGCCGACCCCGTAGTCTCATCCCTTGTGAGTACGCGCGCGGCACAGGCACTTCGGCCCCCCGGGGATGTCGTGTGCGCCGTGCGCGGACTGACCAAGACCTATCCGGCGGTACGCGCCCGGCGCGGCGCCCCCGGCACCCCCGAGGTACGGGCCACCGACGACGTGGAGCTGGACATCCGGCGCGGTGAGATCTTCGGGCTGCTCGGCCCGAACGGCGCCGGCAAGACCACCCTGGTACGGCAGCTCACCGGGCTGATGCGCCCCGACCGGGGCAGCGTGGAGATCCTCGGCCACGACATCGTGCGCCACCCGGAGCGGGCCGCGCGCATCCTCGCCTACCTCGGCCAGGAGTCCTCCGCCCTCGACGAGCTGACCGTCTCCCTCGCCGCCGAGACCACCGGACGGCTGCGCGGCCTCGACGTGCGCACCGCGCGGGCCGAGCGGGACGCCGTCCTGGAGGAACTGGGCCTGACCCAGCTCGCCGGACGGCCGCTGAAGAAGCTCTCCGGCGGCCAGCGCAGGCTCGCCTGCTTCGCCGCCGCCCTCGTCGGGCCCCGGCCGCTGCTCGTGCTCGACGAACCCACCACCGGCATGGACCCCGTCGCCCGGCGCGCCGTCTGGTCCGCCGTCGACCGGCGCCGCGCCGAGCAGGGCACCACCGTCCTGCTCGTCACCCACAACGTCATCGAGGCCGAGACCGTGCTCGACCGGGTCGCCGTGCTCGACCGGGGACGCGTCATCGCCTGCGACACACCCGGCGGCCTCAAGGAGCAGGTCGCCGGGGAGGTCCGGGTCGACCTGGTGTGGCGGGAGGCCGCCCCCCTGCATGTCCCCGAGGTGGCCGCGCTGCAGGACCGGGTCGTGGAGTCCGGCCGCCGCTGGACCCTGCGGCTCGCCCCCGACGAGGCCCGCGCCGTCGTCGCCACCGTCACCGGCGGGGCCGCCTTCGCCGCCCTCGACGACTTCACCCTCGCCACGCCCAGCCTGGAGGACGTGTACCTGGCCCTCGGCGGGGCCGCGCAGCAAGGGCTGGTGAAGGCTTGAGCGCGACTGGGTCGGAGTTGAGTACAACGAGCGTCGCATTCGTACGGAACGGGACTGCCGCCGCAGCGAAGAGGAGCAGCGCCACGTGAGTGTCGTACCCGCCGAGGTTCTGCCGGCCGGCACGCGGGCCGCGGACGAGTCGCCCGCCGCGGACGCGGCCGAGCTCGCGCCCGCGGCCCGGCTGTGGCCCTCGCTGTGCGCCGTGTACCGGGCGCAGCTGTCCCGTGCGCGGGTCGCGCGCATCCCGCTGCTGTTCGTGGCGACCTTCCAGTCGGTCGGGATCATGATCCTGATGCGCGGGGTCGTGGACGGCGGCGCCGAGGCGCGGGCCGTGGTGGCCGGGTCCTCGGTGCTCGTGGTGGCCTTCGTCGCGCTGAACCTGCTCGCCCAGTACTTCGGGCAGCTGCGCTCCAGCGGGGGGCTCGACCACTACGCCACGCTGCCGGTGCCGCCAGCCGCCGTGGTGCTGGGCGCGGCGGGCGCGTACGCCTCCTTCACCGTGCCCGGGACCGTGGTCACCGCGGTGTTCGGGTGCCTGCTCTTCGGGCTGCCGCTGACCCACCTGTGGGTGCTGGCGGCGGTGATCCCGCTGGCCGGGGCGGCGCTCGCCGGGCTCGGCGCGGCCCTGGGACTGCTCGCGCCGCGGCCGGAGCTGGCGACCGTGCTGGGGCAGCTGGGCATGTCCGCGGCACTGCTGCTGGGGGTGCTGCCCGCCGAGCGGATGCCCGAGGTGGTGCGGCTGGCCCGGGATCTGCTGCCCTCGACCTACGGTGTGGAGGCCTTCGCGCGGACCTTCGGGGAGCGGCCGGACTGGGCGTTCGTCCTCGGTGACCTCGCCGTCTGCGGGGTCGTCGGGTGCGTTTCGCTGGCCGTGGCGACCTGGGCGTACCGCAGGGCGGCCGTCCGGTGACGCGGCTCGCCGTCCGGCCTGGCACGATGTCAGGGTGACCGCACCGTTGACTCCGCCGCCTCCGCCGCGTGACCAGTCCGCCCACACCGAGTGGCGGAAGCCGCAGGTACCCGGTGGGCCGGCGCCGTATGGGTATGTGCCGCCGCCCTCGTACGGGGACGGCGGGCCCGGGATGAAGGCCGAGCTGCGGGAGGGCGCCGTGGTGACGGTGGCTGTCGCCGTGTGCGGGGTGCTGCTCGGGGTGCTGTGGTGGTGGCTGGCGCCGCGGGTTCCTCTCGTCGGGGACGTCGTCGACGGGGGCTGGGCCGTCTACTTCAAGGACACCGAGGGGGAGCAGGCGGTGGGCGTCGACGGGACGTTCACGCTGTTGGCGCTCGGGTTCGGGGCGGTCAGTGCGGTGGTGGTGTTTCTGCTGCGGCGGCGTGGGGGTGTGCCGCTGGTGGTGGGGCTGACGGTCGGGGGAGTGCTGGCGTCGCTGATCGCGTGGCGGGTGGGGGTGTGGCTGGGGCCCTCGCAGGATGTGATCGCGCATGCCAAGTCTGTGGGTAAGGGGGTGACGTTCTCGGCGCCGTTGGAGCTTTCGGCGAAGGGGGCGTTGCTGGTGTGGTCGGTTGCGGCGCTGGTGGTGCATCTGGGGGTTACGGCGTTGTTCGGGCCGCGGGATCCGGATCCGTTCGAGCAGTACCGGGCGTAGTGGGTGGCCGTCGTTCTTCTCGCCCCCGCCGCCCCTTCCCGTCCCGTCCCCAGGGGCTGCCGCCCCTTCGACCCCGCCCAGGGGGCTCCGCCCCCTGGACCCCCGTCGGCCTGAACGGCCTCGTCCTCAAACGCCGGACGGGCTGATTTACCCGGCCGGTGTTCTCAAGCGCCGGACGGGCTGAGATGCCCCGCCCGGCGTTCTCAAGCGCCGGACGGGCTGATATACCCGCCCGGCGTTCCGGAGGCTCAGCCTTGCCTACGCCGGGCGCCTGCCGTGGTTGGACTTTGCCTTGCGGACGCGCCATTTGCGTTTTCTTGTTTTCTTCGACATGTCCTCTCTCAGTAGTGGAGCGGAGAGGAACCGTCGAGGTGCTAAACGCGCCCGATCGGGGCGAGGGTCGCGTTCGTGAGGGTGGCCAGGTCCTTGGGGTCCAGTTCGATCTCCAGGCCCCGGCGGCCTGCCGAGACGCAGATCGTGGTGTGGGACGTCGCCGACGCGTCCAGGACCGTGGGGAGCTTCTTGCGCTGGCCGAGGGGGGAGATGCCGCCGCGGACGTAGCCCGTCGTGCGTTCCGCCTGGGTCGGGTCGGCCATCTGGGCCTTCTTGCCGTTCACCGCTGCTGCCAGGGCCTTCAGGTCCAGTTGGCCCGCTACCGGGACCACCGCCACCGTCAGCTTGCCGTCGACCTCCGCCACCAGTGTCTTGAAGACGCGGTCCGGGGAGACGCCCATCGCCTCCGCCGCCTCCTCGCCGTAGGACGGGTGGGACGGGTCGTGCTCGTAGGCGTGGGTGGTGAAGGGGATGCCCGCTGTGGTCAGGGTCACTGTCGCGGGTGTCCCGGCCGACTGTCGCTGCTTCGCCATCGCTCCTCAGTTCAGACTCGTCGGCGTGCGGGTCAGCTCCGCCGCCGGAAGTGAGGGCAGGTTACGGATGATCGAGGTCTCCGCGCGCAGCAGTTTCAGCTCCTCCCGCAGCCGGGAGGCGATGTCGGGGGCCTGGAGCAGGCGTTGCTTGGTGGGGGTGTCCAGCATCATCGCCGCGGCCACCAGGTAGGAGACCACCGAGGGGTCGTCGGGGAGGTCCGCCCCGGTGGAGAGGGAGCGTTCTCGGGCACCCGCCAGTCTCTTCTGGTACTGGCGGAACGCCCTCAGTACGCCCTCCGCCAGTGCTCCCGCCTCGTCGCCCTGTTCCTCCGGCAGTTCCTCCAGCTCCGCCGTCAGGAAGGGGCCGCTCGCGTCCACCGACAGCAGCCGTACCCGCGTCGTGCCCGTCGCCAGTACCTCGAACGTGCCGTCCGCCCGCTCCCGGATCGTCGCCGCGTCCGCGACACAGCCCGTGGAGTGGAAGGACTTGATGGGCTCGGCGCCGAAACCGGCCGCGGGCCCCCGCTGCGGCAGGGCCGTCGGGTCGGGCATGCCCGGCGCGCTCGGTGCCACCTCGTGGCCGTCGCGGATCGCCACGACGGCGAAGCGGCGCGGTTCCTCCTCGGGGGTCTTGATCAGTTCGCGCATCATGGCGCGATAGCGCTCCTCGAAGACGTTCAGAGGAAGCACAAGCCCCGGGAACAGTACGGAGTTCAGGGGGAAGAGCGGCAGCCGGACGGTGGTCACGACGGTAGAGCCTAATGGTCCGCGGGGCGTGCGCGTCCGTGCTGCCCGCCCGTCGGACGCCCCGGGGGCGCGTACAACTCCTCGCGCACCCGCAGACAGTGGCCCAGCGGGTCGTCCGAGAACCGGTCCCAGGGGAAGGACGTCGCGTACGGGCCGGTCAGGCGGACCTGGTCCCGGGCGTCCGCGATCCGGCCCAGGCGGAGCAGGACGAAGGTCAGCAGGTTGCGCAGCTCCGCCGGCCAGGGGTCCGCGGCCGGCAGCGACGCCGACAGCTCCACCGCCCGGTCCGCCGCCGCGTCCAGCCTCGCCCTCGGCACCTGAGGGCCGTCGCCGTCCGTCAGGCAGGTGAAGGCCGCCCTCAGCGGCAGGGCCTGGACCGGGCTGCCGGGCGGGGCGTCCTGCGCGGCGCGGTCGGCGAAGTTCAGGCACTCGCGGTGCGAGCCATGCCAGAAGGACGCCAGATAGCGCAGGGCCGCGACATGGCAGCCGTAGTGGTGGGGGGCCCGGCGCACAGCCGCCTCCCACAGTTCGGCGACATAGCGCGGGCCCGCGCCGGAGCCGCGCGCGTGGTCCAGGGCGATCCGCCAGGGCACCGGGTCCCGGTCGTCGCCGTGCGCCGCGGCGGTGACCAGGGGGCTCGCCTCGCGCAGTACTTCGGCGCGGGCCGGGGAGCGCCAGGCGCGGTCCACCGTCAGCTGGGCGTCGACGACCAGCCGGTCCGGGTCGTGCGGGGCGGCGGCGCGCCAGGCCTCGAACCAGTCCGGGCGGGCGTGGGCGAAGGCGGCGAGCCGGGCGGTGTAGCGGTCCCGGTGCTCCCACTGCCGGGCCGCGCGGGTGGCGGCGAGCAGCTGGGCGGCCGGTGCGTACTCCCCGTCCGCCGCCGCGACCAGGGCCGGGCCCAGCCGGGCGTCGGGCACGTCCAGCAGCACCTCGTCGTCGGCGCGGGCACCGGCGGCGCGGGACGCGGTCCTTGCCATCCGCGGCCCGCGGATGAACGGAAGCAGCAGAGCCATGGTGCCGACCATTGAAAAGCCGCAGGTCGGGGCGGCGCCAGAGGCTCCGGGCAAATCGTGGAAGGTTGTACGACCCCGGGTCAAGGACCGGTAAAAACGCGCGGGCGGTTCAGCCCCTGCGCAGCAGCCGGGTCGCCCCCGCCGCCACCGTCGTCGCCAGTGTCCAGCCCAGCAGGATCATCGCCGCCGCCAGCCACTGCCAGCCGCCCTTGAGCTGCCAGAAGCCGACCTGCCCCAGATCGATGACCGGCAGCAGCAGATCGAGTGCGAACAGCGTCGGGTTCCACTCCGGATGCTCCCCGCGCTTGATCGGCGGATGCCCGGCATGCGCGAACGCCACCGAGCCCGCCGCCCACAGCACCGCCATCCACACCGCGGCCCGCCCCGGCCGGTACCCGTAGGCGACCGTCCAGTCCTGCACGTACCCCCACAGCTTGGCGGCCAGCGGCAGGCTCTCCCGGCGGCGGCGCTGCTTGGCGAGGAGCACCTCGCGGGCGTCCGCGTCCTCGCCGCCCGCCCGCAAAACCGCCGCCAGCCGCTCGTACGGCTCCGGGTTGTACTCGGCGGTCGCCGCGGCCACCCAGTCCAGCCGCTCGGAGAGCGGGAACGGGCCGCGCGGCACCAGGTTCTCGTAGGTGAAGCCGCCCATGTGCAGCCGCCCCGGGCCCGGCCAGGCGTCCGCGCGGTCCATCAGGTTGACGACCCGCGCACCCGACAGGACCACCGTGCCGCGCGCCGGGCGCTCGCCCAGGAAGCGCAGCTCCGGTGTCTGGATGCGCCGCAGCGACAGCTCCTGGTCATCCGTGAGGGTGAATCTGGCCCGCTCCATGTCGACGGCGTCCCCGAACCGCCCGTCGTCCAGCCGTACCCCGCCCCGGCACGCGAACCGCTGGATCCGCGTCCCGCGCGCCGGGGTCGTCCCGCTGAGCAGTGGGTTCCCCAGGCCCGCCGGGGTCAGGTACAGGGAGCGCTCCACGGTCAGCTGGGGCGCGTTCAGCGCCAGCCTGCTGTACGGGTTGGCCAGCCGCGCCCCGCGCAGGCTCAGCGAGACGCCGATCTTGGCGCTGCGCAGGGTCAGCTCGCCGTGCGACTCCAGCAGCTCGGCCTGGAAGTCCTGGCCCACGGTCATGCCGTCCCCGGCGAGGGAACGCCCGCTGCGGTCGCGGTACACCACGGCCTGGTTGAGCAGCAGATCGGTGCCGATCTGGGCGTCGGTGAGCCGGATGCCGCCCAGGAAGCGGCAGCGCGGCAGGTGCAGATCGCCCTCGGTGTGCACCCGGGCCGCCTCAAGCCGCGGCACTGAGCAGTCCACCAGCCGCAGGGTCGTGAACCGGGCCTCCGGCAGCAGCACGTCCCGCTCGAACCGGCAGCCGCGCAGCTCGACGTACGGCTCCACCGTGCCGCCCGCCAGATCCAGGCTGCCGCTGATCCGTACACCGGTCAGCTTCAGGGAGGCCACCCGGCCGGCCAGCGCGGGCGGCCCGTCCAGCAGCAGCCAGCACACGATGCGGGCCCGCACCGTCCGCTCCGGCCCCCACGGGTGCCCCCCGTGCGGATCGTCGACCAGAGGGTCGCCGCTGCTCAGGTCGTAGACGCTGCCGTTGCGGAACGCCTGCCACATCCCGGCCTCGGCGGCGGTCAGGTCGTCCGGCAGGTCCCCGCCGCGGATACCGGCCCCCTCGGTCACAGTGCGCCTTCCTCCCCAGGCCCTGGCGGCCCGCAGGTTTCGTACAACCGTTCATGCCCGCTGAGTGACGGACGGAACGCTAACGGTGAAGCGGATCTTCCGGGTGACGCGTGCGTTCTGTATCAGCCATTGATACGCGCGAACGGCGTCCGAGCCCGGTCTGAGAGAATTGACCGCGTGATCTCCCGAATCGATCTGCGCGGCGACGCCCTTCCCGAGGGCCCCGCCCTGCGCGACCTGCTGCCCCGAGCCGACTTCGACGTTCAGGCCGCCCTGGAGAAGGTGCGTCCGATCTGCGAGGCCGTGCATCATCGGGGCGACGCGGCGCTGATCGACTTCGCCGAGAAATTCGACGGGGTCAGGCTGGACCAGGTCAGGGTGCCCGCCGCGGCACTCGGCAAGGCCCTCGCGGAACTCGACCCGGCCGTCCGCGCCGCGCTGGAGGAGTCCATCCGCCGCGCCCGGCTCGTCCACCGCGAGCAGCGCCGCTCCACCCACACCACCCAGGTCGTCCCCGGCGGCACCGTCACCGAGAAGTGGGTCCCGGTCGAGCGCGTCGGGCTGTACGCGCCCGGCGGGCGCTCGGTGTACCCGTCCTCCGTGGTGATGAACGTCGTCCCCGCCCAGGAGGCGGGCGTGGAGTCCATCGCGCTGGCCTCGCCCGCGCAGGCCGAGTTCGGCGGACTGCCGCACCCGACGATCCTCGCCGCCTGCGCACTGCTCGGCGTGGACGAGGTGTACGCCGCCGGCGGCGCCACCGCCGTTGCGATGTTCGCCCACGGCACCGAGTCCTGCCCGCCCGCCAACATGGTCACCGGCCCCGGCAACATCTGGGTCGCCGCCGCCAAGCGCTACTTCACCGGCAAGATCGGCATCGACGCCGAGGCCGGCCCGACCGAGATCGCGATCCTCGCGGATGCCACGGCCGACCCGGTGCACGTCGCCGCCGACCTGATCAGCCAGGCCGAACACGACCCGCTGGCCGCCGCCGTCCTGGTCACCGACTCCCTGGAGCTCGCGGAGGCGGTGGAGCGGGAGCTGGAGCCGCAGGTCGCCGCGACCAAGCACATCGACGACCGGATCGTCCCGGCCCTGAAGGGCAGGCAGTCCGCGATCGTCCTGGTGGACGGCGTCGAGGAGGGTCTCAGGGTCGTCGACGCCTACGGCGCCGAGCACCTGGAGATCCAGACCGCCGACGCCGCCGCCGTGGCCGACCGGGTCCGCAACGCGGGCGCGATCTTCATCGGCCCCTGGGCGCCCGTCTCCCTCGGCGACTACGCCGCCGGCTCCAACCACGTCCTGCCCACCGGCGGCTGCGCCTGCCACTCCTCGGGCCTGTCCGTCCAGTCCTTCCTGCGCGGCATCCACATCGTCGACTACACCGAGGACGCGCTGGCCGAGGTCGCGCACCACGTGGTGACGCTGGCGGAGGCGGAGGATCTGCCGGCGCACGGCGCGGCGATCAAGGCACGGTTCGGCTGGAAGGTTCCTGAAGGCAAGTGACTGGCATCGACGATCTCCCCGTACGGGACGAGCTGCGCGGCAAGTCCCCCTACGGCGCGCCCCAGCTGGACGTGCCGGTACGGCTGAACACCAACGAGAACCCCTACCCGCTGCCCGAGCCGCTGGTCGAGCGGATCGCCGAGCGGGTGCGTGAGGCGGCCCGTCACCTCAACCGCTACCCGGACCGGGACGCGGTCGAGCTGCGCACCCGGCTCGCCGAGTACCTGACGAAGACCTCCGGTCACCCGGTGGGCCTGGCCAACGTGTGGGCGGCCAACGGCTCCAACGAGGTCATCCAGCAGCTGCTGCAGACCTTCGGCGGCCCCGGCCGCACCGCCATCGGCTTCGAGCCGTCGTACTCGATGCACGCGCTCATCGCCCGCGGCACCGGCACGGGCTGGATCTCCGGGCCGCGCAACGAGGACTTCACGATCGACCTCGCCGCCGCCGAGAAGGCCATCGCCGAGAACCGGCCGGACGTCGTCTTCATCACCACCCCCAACAACCCGACGGGCAACGCGGTCCCGCCCGGGACGGTCCTCGCGCTGTACGAGGCCGCGCAGGCCGCGAAGCCGTCGATGGTGGTGGTGGACGAGGCGTACATCGAGTTCAGCCACGGCGACTCGCTGCTGCCGCTGCTCGACGGACGACCCAACCTGGTCATCTCCCGCACCATGTCGAAGGCGTTCGGCGCCGCGGGCCTGCGCCTGGGCTACCTCGCCGCCGACCCGGCCGTGGTCGACGCCGTCCAGCTGGTCCGGCTGCCGTACCACCTCTCCGCCGTCACCCAGGCGACCGCGCTGGCCGCCCTGGAACACACCGACACCCTGCTCGGCTACGTGGAGCAGCTGAAGGCGGAACGGGACCGGCTGGTCACCGAACTGCGGGCGCTGGGCTACGAGGTCACCGCCTCGGACGCCAACTTCGTGCAGTTCGGGCGGTTCGCCGACGCCCACGCCGTCTGGCAGCAGATCCTCGACCGGGGCGTCCTGGTCCGGGACAACGGCGTCCCCGGCTGGCTGCGGGTGACCGCCGGGACCCCCGAAGAGAACGACGCGTTCCTCGACGCGGTCCGTGAGTTGAAGAAGGAGCAGAGCGCATGAACCGCGTAGGACGCATAGAGCGGGTGACCAAGGAGACCTCGGTCCTCGTCGAGATCGACCTCGACGGGTCCGGCAAGGTCGACGTGTCGACCGGGGTCGGCTTCTACGACCACATGCTCGACCAGCTCGGCCGGCACGGCCTGTTCGACCTCACCGTCAAGACCGAGGGCGACCTGCACATCGACTCCCACCACACCATCGAGGACACCGCCCTCGCGCTGGGCGCCGCCTTCAAGCAGGCCCTCGGCGACAAGGTGGGCATCTACCGCTTCGGCAACTGCACGGTCCCCCTCGACGAGTCCCTCGCCCAGGTGACGGTGGACCTCAGCGGCCGGCCGTACCTCGTGCACACCGAGCCCGAGAACATGGCGCCGATGATCGGCGAGTACGACACCACCATGACCCGGCACATCCTGGAGTCCTTCGTGGCCCAGGCGCAGATCGCGCTCCACGTCCACGTGCCGTACGGCCGCAACGCCCACCACATCGTGGAGTGCCAGTTCAAGGCCCTCGCCCGCGCCCTGCGCTACGCCTCCGAGCGCGACCCCCGCGCGGCCGGCATCCTCCCGTCCACGAAGGGTGCCCTGTGAGCGACGCACGCGCGGCCGCCGGGCCGCAGACGGCGACGATGGCCGCACCTCTGCGCCGCGCGGGCGGAGAAGCGAACGGAGGGACACAGTGAACGGCCTGTCGACCGTCTTCATCGTGGTCGGCCTGTTCCTGGTCGGCGGCATCATCTCCTTCGTCAAGCAGGGAATGCCCAGGAGCCTGGTCGTGCTGCTCTCCATCGGCGCCGCGATGTGCCTGGCCGCCGGTGTCCTCAGGCTGGAGGTGTGGAATTGAGCGCGTCGTCCGCGTCTTCCAAGAAGGTCGTCGTCTTCGACTACGGCTTCGGCAATGTCCGGTCCGCCGAGCGCGCCCTCGCCCGTACGGGCGCCCAGGTCGAGATAACGCGTGACTTCGACAAGGCGATGAACGCCGACGGACTCCTCGTCCCCGGCGTCGGCGCCTTCGCCGCCTGTATGACCGGGCTGCGCGAGGCCCGCGGCGACTGGATCATCGACCGCCGGCTCTCCGGCGGCCGCCCCGTGATGGGCATCTGCGTCGGGATGCAGATCCTGTTCGCGCGCGGCATCGAGCACGGCGTGGAGACCGAGGGCATGGCCGAATGGCCCGGCTCCGTCGAACCGCTCCAGGCCGACATCGTGCCCCACATGGGCTGGAACACCGTCGACGCCCCGGCCGACAGCCAGCTGTTCGCCGGTCTCGACGCCGACGCCCGCTTCTACTTCGTGCACTCCTACGCCGTCCACGACTGGACCCTGGAGACGCACAACGCCGCGATGACCGCGCCGAAGGTCACCTGGGCGACCCACGGCAAGCCCTTCGTGGCCGCCGTGGAGAACGGCGCCCTGTGGGCCACCCAGTTCCACCCCGAGAAGTCCGGCGACGCCGGAGCCCAGCTGCTGAACAACTGGATCGGAACCCTCTGATGGCTTCGAAGCTCGAACTCCTCCCGGCCGTTGACGTCCGCGACGGCCAGGCGGTCCGCCTGGTGCACGGCGAGTCCGGCACGGAGACCTCCTACGGCTCACCCCTGGAGGCCGCCCTCGCCTGGCAGCGGTCCGGCGCCGAGTGGCTGCACCTGGTCGACCTCGACGCCGCCTTCGGCACCGGCGACAACCGGGACCTGATCGCCGAGGTGACCCGGGCCATGGACATCAAGGTCGAGCTGTCCGGCGGCATCCGCGACGACGACACCCTCGCCGCCGCCCTCGCCACCGGCTGCACCCGGGTGAACCTGGGCACCGCCGCCCTGGAGACCCCGGAGTGGGTCGCCAAGGTCATCGCCGAGCACGGCGACAAGATCGCCGTCGGCCTCGACGTACGCGGCACCACGCTGCGCGGGCGCGGCTGGACCCGCGACGGCGGCGACCTCTACGAGACGCTGGAGCGCCTCAACAAGGAAGGCTGCGCCCGCTACGTGGTCACCGACATCGCCAAGGACGGCACCCTCCAGGGCCCCAACCTGGAGCTGCTGAAGAACGTCTGCGCCGCCACCGACCGCCCGGTCGTGGCCTCCGGCGGCGTGTCCTCCCTGGACGACCTGCGCGCCATCGCCGAGCTGGTACCCCTCGGTGTCGAGGGCTCCATCGTCGGGAAGGCCCTGTACGCGAAGGCGTTCACCCTGGAAGAGGCCCTGGAGGCTGTGTCGTCATGACGTCCGAAGCCGTGCGGCGCGTGCAGAGCGGAAGCCCCTGGGAAGAGAGTTTCGGTTTCGCACGCGCCGTCGCGGCGGGCGACCGCGTCCTGGTGGCGGGCACCACGTCCTTCCGGGGCGAGGTGCTGTACGGCGAGGGCGACCCGTACGAACAGGCCAAGGTGGCCTTCACCAGCGCGATCGAGGCGCTCGGCGAGTTCGGGCTCGGCGTGGAGTCCGTGATCCGCACCCGGATGTTCCTCACCCATCTGCGGGACGTGGACGAGGCGGGCCGGGCCCACAAGGAGATCTTCGACGCGGTGCGCCCGGTCTCGACCCTCCTGGTCGTGGAGGGCTTCGTCGACCCGCGCATCCTGGTCGAAGTAGAAGTAGAAGCATTCAGAGGAGCCGAGCAGTCATGACCCTGGCGGTCCGAGTCATCCCCTGCCTGGACGTGGACAACGGCCGGGTCGTCAAGGGCGTCAACTTCCAGAACCTGCGCGACGCGGGCGACCCCGTCGAGATGGCGAAGGTCTACGACGCCGAGGGCGCCGACGAACTGACCTTCCTGGACATCACCGCGTCCTCCGGCAACCGCGAGACCACCTACGACGTGGTGCGCCGCACCGCCGAGCAGGTCTTCATCCCGCTCACCGTCGGCGGCGGCGTCCGCACCGCCGAGGACGTCGACAAGCTGCTGCGCGCGGGCGCGGACAAGGTCGGCGTCAACACCGCCGCCATCGCCCGCCCCGACCTCATCCGTGAGATCGCCGAGCGCTTCGGCCGCCAGGTCCTGGTCCTGTCGGTGGACGCCCGCCGCACCGAGTCCGGCGGCTTCGAGGTCACCACCCACGGCGGCCGCAAGGGCACCGGCATCGACGCGGTCGAATGGGCCCACCGGGCCGCGGAGCTGGGCGCGGGCGAGATCCTGCTCAACTCCATGGACGCGGACGGCACCAAGGACGGCTACGACATCGAGATGATCCAGGCGGTCCGCAAGCACGTCACGATCCCGGTCATCGCGAGCGGCGGCGCCGGAAAGCTCGCCGACTTCGCCCCCGCCATCGAAGCGGGCGCCGACGCGGTCCTGGCCGCCTCCGTCTTCCACTTCGGGGACCTGCGCATCGGCGAGGTGAAGCGGGCCCTGAGCGAGGCGGGGCACCCGGTGCGCTGAATGGCCCAGTGAAGCCCCGGTCGCCGTCGGCGGCCGGGGCTTTCGCTCAGATGCCGAGCTGCTTCGCCTCGTGGAGCTTGGTGATGGCCTCCTTGTCGCCGTCCAGCTCCACCTCGGCGGCGCTCTGCCGGCCGTAGAGGAACAGCAGCAGCTCCGAGGGCTCGCCGGTGACCGTGACCACCGGGGTGCCCCGGTGGGCGACCGCCGTCTGGCCGTCCGGGCGGCGCAGGACCAGGCCCGTGGGTGCCGTGCGGCCCATCAGGCGGGCGGTGCGCTCCAGACGGGACCACAGGGCGTCCTGGAAGACCGGGTCGAGCTCGCGGGGCGTCCAGCCGGGCCGGGCGCGGCGGACGTCCTCGGTGTGGACGTAGAACTCCACCGTGTTCGACATCTCCTCCACCTGCTTCAGCGCGAAGGGCGAGAAGCGCGGCGGGCCGGTGCGGATGAGCTGGATCAGTTCCTCGTACGGCTTGTCCGTGAACTCCGCCATCACCCGCTCCAGACGGGCAGCGAGCGGCTTGATCAGGATGCCGCCGGCCGCGTCGGGCCGACGCTCGCGCACCACGACGTGGGCCGCGAGATCACGGGTGGTCCACCCCTCGCACAGGGTGGGGGCGTCGGGGCCCTCGGCCTCAAGGAGGTCGGCCAGCAGAAGTCGTTCACGCTTGGCGAAAGTCGACATGCCGCCAGCCTACGGCCGCCCCCGGGGTCCGCACAGTGGACATACGGCCGGGACGGGTGGGCCGGCGCGGCACAATTGGTCCATGACCAGCACCCCCCGTCAGCCCAGCCAGCTGGACCCGGAGATCGCCGCGCGCCTCAAGCGCAGCGCCGACGGGCTCCTCCCCGCCATCGCCCAGCAGTACGACACCGGAGAGGTGCTCATGCTCGGCTGGATGGACGACGAGGCCCTGCACCGCACCCTGACCACCGGCCGCTGCACCTACTGGTCGCGCAGCCGCCAGGAGTACTGGGTCAAGGGCGACACCTCCGGCCACTTCCAGTGGGTCAAGTCCGTCGCCCTCGACTGCGACGCCGACACCGTCCTCGTCCAGGTCGACCAGGTCGGCGCCGCCTGCCACACCGGCGCGCGCACCTGCTTCGACAACGACGTCCTCCTCAAGGATTCCGGCGCGCCCGCCGGAGATCAGTAAGGTCACCGGCCATGGACCTTGAGACCTTCCGCAAGCTGGCCACCGACCGGCGCGTCATCCCGGTCACGCGCAAGCTCCTCGCCGACGGCGACACCCCGGTCGCGCTCTACCGCAAGCTCGCCGCCGAGCGGCCCGGCACCTTCCTGCTGGAGTCAGCGGAGAACGGCCGCTCCTGGTCCCGCTACTCCTTCGTCGGCGTGCGCTCCGCGGCCACCCTCACCGCACGCGACGGCCAGGCGCACTGGCTCGGCGCGCCGCCCGTGGGCGTGCCCACCGACGGCGACCCGCTCGCCGCCCTGCGCGCCACCATCGAGGCCCTGCACACCCCCCACCAGGACGGCCTGCCCCCGTTCACCGGCGGCATGGTCGGCTACCTCGGCTACGACATCGTCCGCCGCCTGGAGAAGATCGGCCCCGGTGAGCGCGACGACCTGGGACTGCCCGAGCTGACCATGCTCCTGACCAGCGACCTCGCCGTCATGGACCACTGGGAGGGCTCGGTCCTGCTGATCGCCAACGCGATCAACCACAACGACCTCGACACCGGCGTCGACGAGGCCTACGCCGACGCGGTCGCCCGACTCGACGCCATGGAGGCCGACCTCTCCCGCGCCGTCGCCCAGCCCCCGGCCGTCCTGCCGCCCTCCGAACTGCCCGAGTACACCGCCCTGTGGGGCGGCGAGGACTTCCAGCGGGCCGTCGAGGACATCAAGGAGCGCATCCGGGCCGGCGAGGCCTTCCAGGTCGTCCCCTCCCAGCGCTTCGAAACGCCGTGCACGGCCAGCGCGTTGGACGTCTACCGGGTACTGCGGGCGACCAACCCCTCGCCGTACATGTACCTCTTCCGCTTCGACGGCTTCGACGTCGTCGGCTCCTCCCCGGAGGCCCTGGTCAAGGTCGAGGACGGCCGCGCCATGGTCCACCCCATCGCCGGCACCCGCTGGCGCGGCGCCACCCCGCAGGAGGACCAGGCGCTCGCCGATGACCTGCTCGCCGACCCCAAGGAGCGCGCCGAGCACCTGATGCTCGTCGACCTCGGGCGCAACGACCTCGGCCGGGTCTGCGAGCCCGGCTCCGTCGAGGTCGTCGACTTCATGTCCATCGAGCGCTACTCGCACGTGATGCACATCGTCTCCACGGTCACCGGCAAGGTCGCCGAGGGCCGTACCGCCTTCGACGTGCTCACCGCCTGCTTCCCGGCCGGCACCCTCTCCGGCGCGCCCAAGCCCCGCGCGATGCAGATCATCGACGAACTGGAGCCCTCCCGGCGTGGGTTGTACGGCGGCTGCGTCGGCTACCTCGACTTCGCCGGCGACTCCGACACCGCCATCGCCATCCGCACCGCCCTGCTGCGCGACGGCACCGCCTACGTCCAGGCGGGCGCCGGAATCGTCGCCGACTCCGACCCGGTCGCCGAGGACACCGAGTGCCGCAACAAGGCCGCCGCCGTCCTGCGCGCCGTGCACACCGCGAACCGCCTGAAGAAATCCTGAAGAAACAGGGCCGCGCGGAAAATGGGGCGCTTCTCATACGAACCCCGGGTGCCGGTTCGCCCGGGGTTCAGGCGATAGTGGAGTACGTGACTGCTGTACCTCACCCCCGTTCCGAAGCCGCAGGACCCGCCCGGGCCGGCCGCGTCAGCCTCGCCGCGGCCCTGCTGTCCGGCGCGCTCGGCGCGGCCGTGGCGCTGCTGGCCACCCGCCAGCAGTGGTCGGAGGGCACCGCCACCGTGGCCGGCGGCGACTTCCCGCTGACCGCCAACGGCAGCGACGTCACGGGCGTGCCCGCGGCGCTCGCCATAGTGGGCCTCGCCGCGCTGGTCGCCGTCTTCGCCGTACGCCGCCTCGGCCGCACCTTCGTCGCCGGGCTGCTCGCCCTCTCCGGCGCCGGCACCATCGCCGCCTCCCTGATCGGCGCGAGCGACAGCGGCGCCCTCGACGAGAAGGCGGCCCGCGCCACGGGTGACACCGGCGCCACCGTCGCCGCGCTCAGCCACACCGCGTGGCCGTACGTCACCGCCGTCGGCGGACTGCTGATACTGCTCGCCGGGCTGCTCGCCCTGCGCTACGCCTCCGCCTGGCCCGCGATGTCCAGCCGCTACGAGCGCTCCGGTGCCCCCCGCCCGCGCCGCGCCCCCGCCGTCGACCCGGACCGCCCCGAGGACCTCTGGAAGGCCCTCGACCGCGGCGAGGACCCGACGGGCGCGTAGCGGCACGGTTCCTCCGCAGACGGATCGGTTCGTCCGACGCGCGAGGGTGACCCCCGATCACCTCGCGTGTGCGCATGCGCGACAATGTCGTTGAGCGTCCGGCTCGGAGACTTACACACAGCAACGAGGAGCAAGTCATGGCGGGCAGCAGCCACGGTCACACCCCGGCCGCCTGGACCGGTGTCATCATCGCCTTCATCGGTTTCTGCGCCGCGGGCGCCTTCATGGTGCTGGCCAACCCGGCGGGTTTCTGGGCCGGCATGGGCGTCGTACTGCTCGGCGGTGTCGTCGGCTGGGTCATGAAGGGCATGGGCCTCGGCCAGTCCAAGGACGCCGGCAAGCCCCTGCGTACCGCTGACACAGCGCGCGCCGAGAGCTGACGCGCACGCGCGAACTACCCCGAGGGGCGGCCCCACAGCCGCCCCTCGGGCGTTTGAGGGGGAGAATGCCAGGCGTGAACACCGACAGCCGCAGCGTGACCCGGCGCGGGGCCACGGCCGCCCTCGGACGGCTCGCCGTACCCGCCGGGGTGCTCGCGGCCGTGGCCGGCGCCTTCACGTACGTCGCCCGCGTGGACCCCAACGAGCCCGGCCACTACCCGGCCTGCCCCCTGCTCCAGGTGACCGGCCTGTACTGCCCCGGCTGCGGGGGACTGCGCAGCGCGCACGCCTTCGTCCACGGCGACCTCGCCGCCGCGCTGCAGAACAACGCGGCGGCCGTACTGGGCTATCTGGCCTTCGCCGTGCTGTGGACCGTCTGGGTGGTACGCGCGGCCCGCGGACGGCCCCTGCGGCTGGAACTCGGCCCGGTGCACCTGTGGACGCTGGGCACGTTGCTGCTGGTCTTCACCGTTGTCCGGAACCTGCCGTTCGGTGGCTGGCTCCATCCTTGATCATCAGGTGAATGTCCAGGTAGTGGGACCGCCGTCAACCGGATGCGAGGCCTACGCCCTCCTGCGGATACCATCGCAGTGACCACCCGTTTTCGTATTCGCACCGGGAAGGGGGCCGCTCGCGTGAGTGTGCTCGACGAGATCATCGACGGTGTCCGTGCCGACCTCGCGGAGCGGCAGGCGCGCGTCAGCCTCGACGAGCTCAAGGAACGCGCGGCCAAGGCTCCCGCCGCCAAGGACGGCGTCGCCGCCCTGAAGGGCGAGGGCGTCAAGGTGATCTGCGAGGTCAAGCGCTCCAGCCCGTCCAAGGGCGCGCTGGCCGCCATCGCCGACCCGGCCGGGCTCGCCGCCGACTACGAGGCGGGCGGCGCGGCCGTCATCTCCGTCCTCACCGAGCAGCGCCGCTTCGGCGGCTCGCTGGCCGACCTGGAGGCCGTCCGCGCCCGCGTGGACATCCCCGTCCTGCGCAAGGACTTCATCGTCACCTCGTACCAGCTGTGGGAGGCCCGCGCGTACGGCGCCGACCTCGCGCTGCTGATCGTCGCCGCCCTCGACCAGCCGGCCCTGGAGTCGCTGATCGAGCGCGCCGTCTCCATCGGCCTCACCCCGCTGGTCGAGGTGCACGACGAGGACGAGGTCGAGCGCGCGGTGGACGCGGGCGCCAAGATCATCGGCGTCAACGCCCGCAACCTCAAGACCCTCGAAGTCGACCGGGGCACCTTCGAGCGGGTCGCCCCCGAGATCCCGGACCACCTGGTCAAGGTCGCCGAGTCCGGCGTCCGCGGCCCGCACGACCTCATCGCCTACGCCAACGCCGGCGCCGACGCGGTCCTGGTCGGCGAGTCCCTGGTCACCGGCCGCGACCCGAAGTCCGCGGTGGCGGACCTGGTGGCGGCGGGCGAGCACCCGGCACTGCGGCATGGGCGCGGCTGAACTTCGCTAGGCTGACCCCCGATGACTCTCACCATGACGACCGTGGACCGCCACGCCCGCCTCGCGCGCGGCTGCCGCCCCCGGGGCTGCCGCGCCCCGGCGAGGCGTGTCCACGGCCGCCGGGTGCGGTACGTCATCGGGGACGAACCGGGGCAGGTCAACGGCCGTCGATGGCAGCGCGCCCCATAGGGGCGCGGGGCCCTGTTCGACGTGCGGCTACCGCCGCGCGAGCGCGAAGAACCACGGACGGCCCGAAGCCGCCGATCGACCCCGCCCCCACGGCGATTAGTGCACTCAAAACACACTCACCGTGAGGTACACGCATGCCCAGCGACTTCTTCATCCCCGACCCTGAGGGTCAAGTCCCGAGCCCCGAGGGCTACTTCGGCGCCTTCGGCGGCAAGTTCATCCCGGAGGCTCTCGTCGCCGCCGTCGACGAGGTGGCCGTCGAGTACGACAAGGCCAAGCACGACCCCGAGTTCGCCCGCGAACTGGACGACCTGCTGGTCAACTACACCGGCCGCCCCAGCTCCCTCACCGAGGTGCCCCGGTTCGCCGAACACGCCGGTGGCGCACGGGTCTTCCTCAAGCGGGAGGACCTCAACCACACCGGCTCGCACAAGATCAACAACGTGCTCGGGCAGGCCCTGCTCACCAAGCGCATGGGCAAGACCCGGGTCATCGCCGAGACCGGCGCCGGCCAGCACGGCGTCGCCACGGCCACCGCCTGCGCCCTGTTCGGCCTCGACTGCACCATCTACATGGGCGAAATCGACACCCAGCGCCAGGCCCTGAACGTGGCCCGTATGCGCATGCTCGGTGCCGAGGTCATCGCCGTGAAGTCCGGCAGCCGCACGCTGAAGGACGCGATCAACGAGGCGTTCCGCGACTGGGTCGCCAACGTCGACCACACGCACTACCTCTTCGGCACCGTCGCGGGCCCGCACCCCTTCCCGGCGATGGTCCGCGACTTCCACCGGGTCATCGGCGTCGAGGCCCGCCGCCAGATCCTGGAGCGCGCCGGACGCCTCCCCGACGCGGCCGTCGCCTGCGTCGGCGGCGGTTCCAACGCCATCGGCCTCTTCCACGCCTTCATCCCCGACGAGGGCGTCCGCCTCATCGGCTGCGAGCCCGCCGGACACGGCATCGAGACCGGAGAGCACGCGGCCACCCTGACCGCGGGCGAGCCGGGCATCCTGCACGGCTCCCGCTCCTACGTGCTCCAGGACGAGGAGGGCCAGATCACCGAGCCCTACTCGATCTCGGCCGGTCTGGACTACCCCGGCATCGGCCCGGAGCACTCCTACCTCAAGGACTCCGGCCGCGGCGAGTACCGCGCCGTCACCGACGACGCGGCGATGCAGGCCCTCAGGCTGCTCTCGCGCACCGAGGGCATCATCCCGGCGATCGAGAGCGCCCACGCGCTGGCCGGCGCCCTGGAGGTCGGCAAGGAGCTGGGCAAGGACGGGCTGATCGTCGTCAACCTCTCCGGCCGCGGCGACAAGGACATGGACACCGCCGCCCGCTACTTCGGGCTGTACGACCAGGGCACCGACGCCGAGGTCCCGGCCAACGCCGCCGACACCGCCGAGATCGAGGGGGACGCCCAGTGAGCGGGAACATCCAACTGCTGTCCGACACCCTCGCCGCCGCCAAGGCCGAGGGCCGCGCCGCGCTCATCGCCTACCTCCCGGCCGGGTTCCCGACCGTGGACGGCGGCATCGAGGCGATCAAGGCCGTCTTCGACGGCGGCGCGGACGTCGTGGAGGTCGGTCTGCCGCACAGCGACCCCGTCCTCGACGGCCCCGTCATCCAGACCGCCGACGACATCGCCCTGCGCGGCGGCGTGAAGATCGCCGACGTGATGCGCACGGTCCGCGAGGCCCACACCGCCACCGGCAAGCCGGTGCTGGTCATGACGTACTGGAACCCGATCGACCGCTACGGCGTCGAGCGGTTCACCGCCGAGCTGGCCGAGGCCGGTGGCGCCGGGTGCATCCTGCCCGACCTGCCGGTGCAGGAGTCGGCGCTGTGGCGCGAGCACGCCGAGAAGCACGGTCTCGCGACCGTCTTCGTGGTGGCGCCGAGCAGCAAGGACGAGCGGCTCGCCCAGATCACCGCGGCGGGCAGCGGCTTCGTCTACGCCGCCTCGCTGATGGGCGTCACCGGCACCCGCGAGTCGGTCGGCGCACAGGCCCAGGACCTGGTGGAACGGACCCGGGCCACCGGCACCGACCTGCCCGTCTGCGTCGGGCTCGGCGTCTCCAACGCCGCGCAGGCCGCCGAGGTCGCCACCTTCGCCGACGGCGTCATCGTCGGCTCGGCCTTCGTCAAGCGGATGCTGGACGCGCCCGACCACGCCGCCGGGATCGCGGCCGTGCGCACCCTCGCAGGGGAACTCGCCAAGGGTGTGCGAGGCACCGCGTAACTCGAACGGGTGGACCTGGGACCGGGGAGGCGCTGCGCGCCTCCCCGGTTCGTTTCCGGGGTGTGAGCGAGAAGAACCGTGAGGGAAAGCGCACCGCCCGGGAGCGGCTGGCGATCGAGCGTGAGAAGCAGAAGGCCGCGGAGAGGCGACGGCGCGCGCTGATCGTCGGCGCCAGCGTCGTCTGCGTGCTGGGGCTCGCCGCGGTGATCGGCGTGATCGCCGCCAACACCGGCAAGGACGACGGCAGCGACTCCGCCGGACCGGTCGTGGCGCCCTCGGGCGCGCAGGGCGAGGACAGCCTGGCCATCCCGGTCGGCAAGGACGAGGCCCCCTCGACCCTCGTGGTCTGGGAGGACTTCCGCTGCCCGGCCTGCAAGGCCTTCGAGGACGCCTACCGCTCGACCATCCACGAGCTGACGGACGCCGGGCAGCTCCGGGTCGAGTACCGCCTCGCGACGATCATCGACGGCAATCTGGGCGGCACCGGCTCCCGCAACGCCGCGAACGCGGCGGCCTGCGCCCAGGACGTAGGGAAGTTCGTCCCGTACCACGACGTGCTCTACCAGAACCAGCCGCCCGAGACCGACGACGCCTTCTCCCAGAACAGCAAGCTGTTCGAGCTGGCCGCCAAGGTCGACGGCCTGGACACCCCCGCCTTCCGCACGTGCGTCGAGGACGGCACGCACAACTCCTGGGTGGCCAAGTCCAACGACGCCTTCCGCAGCGGCGGCTTCTCCGGCACCCCGACCGTCCTGCTCAACGGCAAGAACATCTACCAGGACCAGTCGATGACGCCCCAGAAGCTGAAGCAGCAGGTGCAGGAGGCCGCCAAGAGCTAGTTTTCGGGGCCGCCTGTTATGGAGCCGTAGCCGGGCTGCCCGTCGCGTGCGGGGCCCGGCAGGGTAGCGTCGACCTTGCCATGGAACTTGCCTACATTCCCAGCCCGTCGCGCGGAGTGATCCACCTCGGACCCGTCCCGCTGCGCGGCTACGCGTTCTGCATCATCATCGGCGTCTTCGTCGCCGTCTGGCTCGGCAACAAGCGGTGGATCGCCCGCGGCGGCCGGGCCGGCACGGTCGCCGACATCGCGGTGTGGGCCGTCCCCTTCGGCCTGATCGGCGGGCGTCTGTACCACGTGATCACGGACTACCAGCTGTACTTCAGCGAGGGCCGTGACTGGGTGGACGCCTTCAAGATCTGGGAGGGCGGTCTCGGCATCTGGGGCGCGATCGCGTTCGGCGCGCTGGGCGCGTGGATCGGCTGCCGCCGCCGTGGCATCCCGCTGCCCGCCTACGCCGACGCCGTCGCCCCCGGTATCGCCTTCGCCCAGGCCATCGGCCGCTGGGGCAACTGGTTCAACCAGGAGCTGTACGGCAAGGCCACCGACCTGCCCTGGGCGCTGGAGATCACCTCCTCCACGGACGGCCGGGAGCCGGGCACCTACCACCCGACGTTTCTGTACGAGTCGCTGTGGTGCGTGGGTGTGGCGCTGCTCGTCATCTGGGCCGACCGGCGCTTCAAGCTGGGCCACGGGCGGGCGTTCGCGCTGTACGTCGCGTCCTACTGCGTGGGCCGGTTCTGGATCGAGTACATGCGCGTCGACGAGGCGCACCACGTCCTGGGTCTGCGGCTGAACAACTGGACCGCGGTGATCGTCTTCCTGCTCGCGGTGGCCTACATCGTGGTCTCCGCCAAGAAGCGGCCCGGCCGGGAAGAGGTCGTGGAGCCGGGCGCGGCCCCGGCGGTGGAGTCCTCGGACTCCGGTGACGCGGAGAAGGACGGGGCCGCCGAGGCGTCGGACCCCGTGGAGCTGACCAAGTCCTCCGAGGACGCCGATTCCTCCGAGGCGGCTGAGTCCGGGGCCAAGAACGAGGCCGGGTCGGCCAACAAGGGCTGACCGACGGTCGTACGACGGCGAAGGGCGCCCGGAGCACTCCGGGCGCCCTTCGCCGCGTTCAGCCGCGGCGGGCGGCGAGGGAGAGCATGCGGTGGGCGGCCGCCACCACCGCCGCGTCGATGAACGTGCCGTCGCGCAGCGCCTGCGCACCCTCGTGCGCCGCGGCCGCCTTCACGATCGCCTCCGCCCGCGCCAGCTCCTCCTCCGTGGGCAGGTAGGCCCGCTCGATGACCGGGAGCTGGCGGGGGTGGACGGCCGCCCGGCCCAGGAAGCCCAGGGCGCGGCCGTGGGCGCAGCTCGCCGCGAGGCCCGCCAGGTCCCGGGTGTCGGGGTACACGGACTGGGGCGGCGGCGGCAGACCCGCCGCTCGGGCGGCGACGATCACCCGGGAGCGCGGCCAGTCCAGGCCCGCGTCGTCCCGTACCCCGAGATCGGCCCTGAGATCCGCCTCGCCCAGGGCGATGCCGTGGACGGCGGGATGGGCCCCGGCGATGGCGAAGGCGTGCTCGACGCCCAGGGCGGACTCCAGCAGGGCGTACAGCGGGTGGGGGGTGCACCGCGCGACCCTGAGGATCTGTTCGGGGGAGGTGACCTTGGGCAGCCGCAGCCCGGCCACGCCGACGAGGTGCGCCAGGGCCTTCAGATCGGCTGCCGCCAGGGGACCGTCCAGGGCGTTCACCCGGACGTGGACCGGCAGGGGCAGGGGCTGGGGGTCGGAGAGGAGTTCGGCCGTGGCGTCGCGGGCGTACTCCTTGCGGTCGGGGGCGACCGCGTCCTCCAGGTCGACCACCACGACATCGGCGCCGGTCCGCAGCGCCTTGGCCACCGTGTCCGGCCGGTCGCCGGGTACGTACAGCCAGGTCAGGGGGATCGTCATACGGCGCCCTCCGCGCGCAGGGCCGTCACCTCGGCCGGGGTCAGGCCGAGTTCGGTGAGCACCTCGTCGGTGTCGGCGCCGTGCGGGCGGCCGGTCCAGCGGATCGCGCCGGGGGTCGCGGAGAGCCGGAAGAGGACGTTCTGCATGCGCAGCGGGCCGAGCTCCGGGTCGTCGACGGTGGTGATGGTGTCGAGCGCCTGGTACTGCGGGTCCGTCATCACGTCGCGCACGTCCTGGATGGGGGCGACGGCCGCCTCCGCCTTCTCGAAGGCCGCGAGCACCTCGTCGCGGGTGCGCTCGGCGATCCAGCCGCCGACCGCTTCGTCGAGTTCGTCGGCGTGCCGGGCCCGCTCCACGCCCGTCGCGAACCAGGGCTCCTCCACCAGATCGGGGCGGCCCACCAGGCGCATCACGCGCTCCGCGACCGACTGCGCCGAGGTGGAGACCGCGACCCAGCTGCCGTCCGCCGTGCGGTAGGTGTTGCGCGGGGAGTTGTTCGCGGAGCGGTTGCCGGTGCGCTGCTGGACGTAGCCGAGCTGGTCGTACCAGGTGGGCTGGGGGCCGAGGACCGAGAGCATCGGCTCGATCAGGGCGAGGTCGACGACCTGCCCCTCGCCGGTGCGGTCGCGGGCGGCGAGCGCGGTGAGAACGGCGTACGCCGTGGCCAGGCCGGCGATCGAGTCCGCGAGGCCGAACGGCGGCAGCGTCGGCGGCGCGTCCGGCTCGCCGGTGAGGGCGGCGAATCCGCTCATCGCCTCGGCGAGGGTGCCGAAGCCGGGGCGGTGGGCGTACGGGCCGAACTGGCCGAAGCCGGTGACGCGGGTGAGCACCAGCCGGGGGTTGACCGCCGACAGCTCGGGCCAGCCGAGGTCCCATTTCTCCAGGGTGCCGGGGCGGAAGTTCTCGATGATCACGTCGGCGGTCGCGGCGAGCCGCAGCAGGGTGTCCCGGCCGCCGGGGGTGGACAGGTTCAGCGTGATGGCGCGCTTGTTGCGGCCCAGGTGCTTCCACCACAGCCCGATGCCGTCCTTGGCCGGGCCGTGGCCGCGGGACGGGTCGGGCCGGTCCGGGTGCTCGACCTTGATGACCTCCGCGCCGAAGTCGCCGAGCGCCGTGGCGGCGAGCGGTCCGGCGAACAGGGTGGCGAGGTCCAGGACGCGCAGTCCGGTCAGCGGGGCTTGGTTCATGGGCGGACCGTCTCCCGGTGGGTGAGCTGGGCCAGGGTGTCGAAGCCGGTGCCGTTGAAGTCGCCGACGGAGGTGGCCAGCCGGTTCTTCAGCGGGGCCGTCCAGTGGTCGGGGAGCGCGCCGGGGTGCCCGGCGAGAAGGGCGGCGACGCTGCCCGCGGTGGCGCCGCCCGAGTCGGTGTCCCAGCCGCCGGACACGGCACGGGAGACGGAGCCGGTGAAGTCGCCGTCCGCGTGGGTGAGGGCGGCGGCGACGAGCGCGGTGTTCGGGATCGCGTGGACCCAGTGGTGGCCGGCTCCGTAGGTGGCGTGGAGGTGGTCCACGACCGTGTCGAAGTCCGCGTGCTCGTGGGCGAGTTCCAGGGCGTGGCGGACCGCCCGGTACAGCCGGGAGGCCGGGGGGATCACCCGCAGGCCGGTGGCGAGGCAGTCGTGGACGTCGTGGGCGCCGGTCGCGGCCCGGGCGATGACGGCGGCGACGAACATGGCCGCGTAGACGCCGTTGGCGGTGTGGGTGAGGGTGGCGTCCCGGTGCGCCTGCTCGGCGGCGGAGCCCGGGTCGCCGGGGTTGGTCCAACCGTGCACGTCGGCGCGGATGAGGGCGCCGATCCACTCCCGGAAGGGGTTGCGGTGGCGGGCCGTGTGCGGGGGTTCCAGGCCGGTGAGCAGGTTGCGGTAGGCGATGCGCTCGGCGGTGAAGGTGCGGCCCGCGGGGAGTTCGTCCAGCCAGAGGCGGGCGACGTCGGCGGTGGTGAAGTCCCGGCCGTGGCGCCGCAGGAGGAGCAGGTTGAGCAGGGGGTAGTTGAGGTCGTCGTCCTCGGGCATGCCGTCGATGTTCTCGGCGAGGGAGGTGCCGGCCGAGCGACGGTTCCAGGGGTGGGCGAGCAGCAGGTCCTCGGGGACGCCCCTGGCGGTGAAGAACGTGGTGGGCGGCCAGTTGCCGGTGGGGCGGGCGAGCCCGCGGATGGCGTCGAGGGGGAGCTTCTCGACGGGTTTGCCGAGCAGGCAGCCGGCGGCGCGGCCGAGCCAGGCCGCCTCGTAGCGGTCCGGGGTGACTTCGGGGGTGGCCCGGGGGGTGCTTTCGGGGGTGGTCTGGGGGGTGGCCTTGGGCGTCGGCCAGTCCCGGCAGGCGGCCCTGATGGCGGCGAGGTCGGTCGGCTCGTGGTCCGCCAGGCTGCTCGGCAGGTCGGCGAGTTCGTCGAGCAGGTCCTCGGCGAGGAGGCGGAGGTAGCGGGAGGAGCGGTCGGGGGACGCGCCCGAGCGCGCGGGTGCGTCGAGGCCGCCCGCCGCCCTCCAGCGGTTGGCGATCCGGGAGGGCTCGCGGCCGTCCAGGGCCGCCTGGCGCAGTTCGTGACCGATCAGGTCCTCGGGCTGGACCCAGGTCAGTCGGAGCATTCGGGACCTCCGAGAGCGGTGAAGGCGCGCTCGTGGGCGCGGCGGCGCTGTACGTCACGGTCGAAGATCTCGCGCGCCACGGCGGCGAGGGTGCGGGCGGGTTCCCACAGGTCGAGGCGGCTGGCGTCGGCCACCTGCTTCGCCCAGTCCTCGGGCACGGGCCGGCCCAGCGCGCCGGACAGGGCGCCGGACATGGTGGCGATGGAGTCGCAGTCCCGGCCGTAGTTCACCGAGCCGAGCACGGTCTGCCGGTAGTCGCCGGATGCCACCAGCAACATGCCGAGCGCGACGGGCAGTTCCTCGATGGCGTGCAGCCGGGAGGGGCGGCGGGCGCCGAGGGAGGGGGAGCGGTAGTCGGGGCCGACCGTGTCGTACGGCGCCACCGCCTGCCGGAGCGGGGTCAGCGCCGACTCGAAGTCGCCGTGCCGGGCGGCGACTTCGCAGACCTTCTCGATGGCCTCGCGGGTGCCGTCCTTGGCGAGGGCGAGGCAGGTGTCGACGACGGACTCCGGGGTCGCGCCCGGCGCGCAGGCCGCCGCGACCGCCGCCGCGAAGACGCCGGCCGCCTCACGGCCGTACGAGGACTGGTGGGCGCCCGCGATGTCGAGGGCCTCGGCGTAGGCGGCGTGCGGGTTGGCCGCGTTGACCAGGCCGACCGGGGCCATGTACATCGCCGCCCCGCAGTTGACGATGTTTCCGGTGCCGGCCTCGCGGGGGTCGACGTGGCCGTAGTGGAGACGGGCCACCAGCCACTTCTCCGCGAGGAAGACGCGGTGCAGGGGGAGTGCCTCCGCCTCCAACTCCGGGATCCAGCGGGGGTTGTCCATCAGGTCCGGGACCAGGTGGTCGGCGATCGCGTACGCGTCGAGGTGGTCGCGGACCTCGGTGTAGACCCGGATCAGGGCGTGGGTCAGCAAAGTGTCGTCGGTGACGTGGCCGTCGCCCTTGTGGTACGGGGCGAGGGGGCGGGCGGTGCGCCAGGCGTCGCCGTTCCAGGGGCCGACGATGCCGTGGATCCGGCCGCCGTGGCGTTCCAGGATCTGGTCGGGGGAGTAGCCCTCCACCGGGCCGCCGAGGGCGTCGCCGACTGCGGCGCCGACGAGGGCGGAGGTGATGCGGTCGTCGAGGGTGGGTGTGGGGGGTAGTGAGTGATTTGGTGGGGTTCTTCCGGTTTTCATGGGGCGCATCATCCTCCTGTCGTGGCCGGTTGTGCGGCTTCCAGGAGTTCGGCGAGTTCCACGAGGTCCGTACCGGTGAGGCGGGGCAGTGCGCAGCCGGACAGGACGCGGCAGGCGTCGCGCCAGGACGCGGGGATCCGCGCGCCGCCGCACAGGGCGCCGGTGAGGGCGCCGACCAGGGCGGGGGCGGAGTCGGCCACGCGGGAGAGGCATGCGGCGGCCGGGACCGCTTCGGCGATACGGCCCCGGGCGGCCGTTGTCAGGGCGAGGGCCACGGGGACGGTTTCCGCGGCCGCGATGCCGTAGCTGTAGACGTGGTCGACGATCTGGTGTTCCAGGTGCGGGATCAGGGCGAAGGTGCTCTCGGCGGCGTCGGCGAGGGCGAGGGCGTGGCGGGCGTTGCGGCCGATCTCCGTCGCCGGTGGGAGTTCCGCCAGGGCCGCGGTGACACAGGCGTCCGGGGCTGCGCCGGTCAGGGCGAGGGAGAGGGCGGCGGCCATGGCGCGGGCGCCGTGGACTCCGTCGCCGTCCTGGGTGTAGCGGGCGTCGAACTCGGCGAGGTCGGCGGCGAGTTCGGGGTCGCCGGGGTGGGCCACGGCGAGGACGCAGGCTCTTACGCAGGCGGCGTCGTCGAAGTAGTGGGGGTTGTCGTGGCCGGTGGCGGGTGGACGCAGGCCGGTGGCGAGGTTGCCGAGTCCTGCTCGGACGGAGATGCGGGCGCGGAGGGGGAGGACGGCGGATTCGATCTCGGGGGCGCGGTTCGCTGCGGCGGCGACCTCGCTGGCGATGGCGTTCCAGGTGAGGTCGATGGCCGCGCGCATGCGGCGGTGTCTGCTGAGGTCGCCCAGGGCGGTGTCGTCGCCGGCGCGGAGTACTGCTTCGGCGGCGAAGGTTGCCCATTCGGCGTCGTCGGAGGGGCCCAGGCGGAGGGGTTCGGGGGGCTGGTTGAGGGCGATGGGGACGGGGAGGGTGGTGGTGGCGTTCTGTTCGGCGAAGGTGTCCAGTTCGCGGGTGAGGCGGCGGGTCCATTCCGGCATGCGGGCGGCGCGGTGGCGGGCTGCCGGCCAGCCGGCGGCGTCGCCTGCGGCGAGGCCGAGGAGGAGGCCTTCGATGCGGCGGGTGCGTGTTCCGGCGGGTTTCGCCCCCGCCGCCCCTACCCGTCCCACCTCCAGGGGCTTCGCCCCTTCGACCCCACCAGGGGGCTCCGCCCCCTGGACCCCCGTCGGCCCTGAACGGGCCTCGTCCTCAAGCGCCGGACGGGCTGGGGGTGCCTGGGGTGGGTGGGTGGTGTTTCTGTGGGTGGGTGGGGGATCGGCCCGGACGGCCTCGTCCTCAAGCGCCGGACGGGCTGGATCGGGCTGGGGGGTGATGTCCAGCGCTGTGAGGTCTTCGAACGGCGGGTCGTCCGGGGCCGTTGCTAGGGGCTCGGGGGGCATTTAGGGGTCTCCCTCGGAGTGGGGGGTGGGGTCAGGAGGTCTGCTACCGAGAGGACGTGGTGGCCGCGCATCGCGGGGAGGCAGGTGCCCCTCGCCGGGCCGATGGGGGCCGACCAGGCCGGGGGGATCCCCGACTCGCCCTGGGTCGCTCCGGCCAGCGCGCCTGCCACCGCCGCCGTCGTGTCGGCGTCCCTGCCCATGTTCACGGCGGTCAGGACCGACTGGACGAAGTCGCCGTCGGCCGCCGCGTACGCGCCGAAGGCCAGGGCCACCGCCTCGGGGGCCAGGTCGGTCCAGGGGTAGCCGCCGATCACCACCGCGGAGCGGACGGCCCGTTCGCCGCGGTGGGCGACCGCTGCCGCTCGGCGCAGGGAGCGGGCTGTCCAGGAGTCCTCGGGGATGACGGCCAGGGCCGAGGCCACCACCGCCACCGTCGGTGCCCCGGCCATCGCCGCCGCCACGCCCGCCGCCACCGCCTGGCCGCCGTAGATGCCCTCCCCGTCGTGGCTCACCGAGCCGTCGATGGCCACCAGGCGGGCCGCTTCGGCGGGGCGGCCGGCCGCGTAGACGCCGAACGGGGCCGCGCGCATGGCCAGGCCGTCGCTCCAGGCGTGCCGGTGCTGGGCCGAGATGGGCGCCGCCAGGCCCCGGCGGAGGTTCTCCAGCGTGCCGCGTTCGCTGAAGCCCGCGCCGCGGAACGGGCCCTCCTCCCGGTCCGCGATCCACTCGTGCCACGCCGCCTCCACGTGCGCCGGGGTGAGCGCGGAGCCGTGGCGGGCCAGCAGCAGGCCGGAGAAGATCGCGTACTCCGTGTCGTCCGTACCCGACGGGCGGTCCGTGACGTAGCCGGTGATGCGGCCCCAGCGGGCCCGGATCTCCGAGGGCTTCATGTTCTCCGCGGGGGCGCCCAGCGCGTCGCCCACCGCAAGTCCCAGGAGCGCGCCGCGCCCCCGGTCGCGGAGCCCGGCGGCGTCCCCCGGCGCCGGGACCGAGGGGATGCAGGCGATCGATGCCATACGCGGCCTCTCCTTGGGGGCTCCCGGGGCAGCGGAGCCCTTTGCGGATCTGTGCCACGGGAGGGGGGGAGGGATGGCCTGGGCGGGGTCAGCGTCACCCGGTCGACATCTGTGCGGCTTATCTATCGGATGAGCGGAATCCTGCAAAACCGCAGGTTAGCCCAGCCTTTCCTTGCTGGCGGAGGGGGAATCGGGAGAGTAGCTTTGGGGTTGTAAAAGGTTGGACTCCGTCCAAAGTTAGCCTTTCCTAAGCTCCATTCCGTAGGGGGAACCGCACCCAATGGCCATCATCGAGACCGAGGCCGCGCTCCACGTGGCCCATCGGGACAACCACACCCACCGCGACGTCAACGGCGGCTGGCTGCGCCCCGCCGTCTTCGGTGCCATGGACGGTCTCGTCTCCAACCTCGCCCTGATGACCGGCGTCGCCGGCGGGCAGGTCAGTCACCAGACCGTCGTGCTGACCGGTCTCGCCGGGCTCGCCGCCGGTGCCTTCTCGATGGCCGCGGGGGAGTACACGTCCGTCGCCTCCCAGCGGGAGCTGGTCGAGGCCGAGCTGGATGTCGAGCGGCGCGAGCTGCGCAAGCACCCGCAGGACGAGCAGGCCGAGTTGGCGGCCCTGTACCGGTCCCGGGGAGTGGATGCCGAGTTGGCGGACGAGGTCGCGCGGCAGCTGTCGCGGGATCCCGAGCAGGCTCTGGAGATACACGCCCGCGAGGAGCTCGGGATCGACCCGGGCGACCTGCCCTCGCCCGCCGTCGCCGCCGTGTCGTCCTTCGGCTCCTTCGCGCTGGGCGCCCTGCTGCCCGTACTGCCCTATCTGTTCGGCGCCACCGTGCTGTGGCCCGCCGTACTGCTCGCCCTCGTCGGGCTCTTCGCCTGCGGTGCCGTCGTGGCCAAGGTGACCGCGCGGAGCTGGTGGTACAGCGGTTTGCGGCAGCTTGCCCTGGGTGGTGCGGCGGCCGGTGTGACGTACGCCCTGGGAAGCTTCTTCGGAACGGCCGTAGGATAGGCAGGCTGGAACTTATGCGATGGGCCGCATAAGTAGCCGTTACTCGCTGGTTTCGAATGCTTAACCACCGGGCATGAGCCGTAAGCGCTGTGGGCAATGGTGCCTGCCGCGCACCTGTGCGAGGTGGGCGACGACGCCCCCCTCGCCACTGCCGACTGGCCACCGATCTGATCGATCTTGTCCTAGTCGGTCCCCATACTTTTCGGCCGCTGCGTGCGGCCTCGCCGCCACCCGCGGTGTCCGCATGTTGGAACGGTATATCCGGTTCCCGAGAATCGCTCCATCATGTAACCTGCACGAAATTTTGATCTCAGCTGATCTCAGCGCAGATCACACGCAGAGGGCCAACGTCGTCCCTCGGCACCAGCTAAATGCCACTGACGACGACGGGAGAGCCGATGCGTACGCCGCGCCAGCCGTCCCAGCATTCCGCGAATGGCCAGAACTGGTCGTTCATGGATGCTCGCCCTGCTGCGCAGGGTATGTACGACCCCCGCAACGAGCACGACGCCTGTGGCGTCGGCTTCGTGGCCACCCTCACCGGCGAGGCGAGCCACGCGCTGGTCGAGCAGGCGCTCACGGTTCTGCGCAACCTGGAGCACCGCGGTGCCACCGGCTCCGAGCCCGACTCGGGTGACGGCGCGGGCATCCTGTCCCAGGTCCCGGACACCTTCTTCCGTGAGGTCGCCGGCTTCGAGCTGCCCGCGGCCGGTGCCTACGCCGTCGGTATCGCCTTCCTGCCGGAGGACGGGGCCGAGGCCGCCGTCTCGCAGATCGAGACCATCGCCGCCGAAGAGGGCCTGACCGTCCTCGGCTGGCGCGAGGTCCCCGTCGCCCCCGAGCTGCTCGGTGCCACCGCCCGCTCGACGATGCCGGTCTTCCGCCAGATCTTCGTCAGCGACGGCGTCTCGACGGGTATCGACCTGGACCGCAGGGCGTTCGTGCTGCGCAAGCGCGCCGAGCGCGAGGCCGGGGTCTACTTCCCCTCGCTGTCGGCCCGCACCATCGTCTACAAGGGCATGCTGACCACCGGCCAGCTGGAGCCCTTCTTCCCGGACCTCTCCGACCGCCGGTTCGCCTCCGCGATCGCGCTCGTGCACTCCCGGTTCTCCACGAACACCTTCCCGTCGTGGCCGCTCGCGCACCCCTACCGCTTCGTCGCGCACAACGGTGAGATCAACACCGTCAAGGGCAACCGCAACTGGATGCGCGCCCGTGAGTCGCAGCTGTTCTCCGACCTGTTCGGCACCGACGGCAAGGCCCTGGAGCGCGTCTTCCCGGTCTGCACCCCGGACGCCTCCGACTCCGCCTCCTTCGACGAGGTCCTGGAGCTGCTGCACCTCGGCGGCCGTTCGCTGCCGCACTCCGTGCTGATGATGATCCCGGAGGCGTGGGAGAACCACGACTCCATGGACCCGGCCCGGCGCGCCTTCTACCAGTACCACTCCACGATGATGGAGCCCTGGGACGGCCCGGCCTGTGTCACCTTCACCGACGGCACCCAGGTCGGCGCCGTGCTCGACCGCAACGGTCTGCGCCCCGGCCGCTACTGGGTCACCGACGACGGCCTCGTCGTCCTCGGCTCCGAGGTCGGCGTCCTGGACATCGACCCCGCCAAGGTCGTCCGCAAGGGCCGCCTGCAGCCCGGCAAGATGTTCCTCGTCGACACCGTCGAGCACCGCATCATCGAGGACGACGAGATCAAGGCCGAGCTCGCCGCCGCGGCCCCCTACCAGGAGTGGCTGGAGGCCGGCGAGATCGAGCTGTCGGACCTGCCCGAGCGTGAGCACATCGTGCACACCCACGCCTCGGTCACCCGCCGCCAGCAGACCTTCGGCTACACCGAGGAAGAGCTGCGGATCATCCTGGCGCCGATGGCCAAGGCCGGCGCCGAGCCGATCGGCTCGATGGGCACCGACTCGCCCATCGCCGCGCTCAGCGAGCGCCCGCGGCTGCTCTTCGACTACTTCACCCAGCTGTTCGCGCAGGTCACCAACCCGCCGCTGGACGCCATCCGCGAGGAGCTCGTCACCTCGCTGCGCTCCTCCCTCGGCCCGCAGGGCAACCTGCTGGAGCCGACGGCCGCGTCCTGCCGCAGCGTCACCCTGCCGTTCCCGGTGATCGACAACGACGAGCTGGCCAAGCTCATCCACATCAACGCCGACGGCGACATGCCCGGCTTCAAGGCCGCGACCCTGTCCGGCCTGTACCGGGTCTCCGGCGGCGGCGACGCCCTCGCCGCCCGCATCGAGGAGATCTGCGCCGAGGCCGACGCCGCCATCGAGAACGGCGCCCGCCTGATCGTCCTGTCGGACCGCCACTCCGACGCCGAGCACGCGCCGATCCCCTCGCTGCTGCTCACCGCGGCCGTCCACCACCACCTCATCCGCACCAAGCAGCGCACGCACGTGGGCCTGCTGGTCGAGGCCGGTGACGTCCGCGAGGTCCACCACGTCGCCCTGCTCATCGGCTACGGCGCCGCCGCGGTCAACCCGTACCTGGCGATGGAGTCCGTCGAGGACCTGGTCCGGGCCGGCACCTTCCTGCCCGGCATCGAGCCCGAGCAGGCCATCCGCAACCTGATCTACGCCCTCGGCAAGGGCGTGCTGAAGGTCATGTCGAAGATGGGCATCTCCACCGTCGCTTCCTACCGCGGCGCCCAGGTCTTCGAGGCCGTCGGTCTCGACGAGTCCTTCGTGGAGAAGTACTTCAACGGCACCGCCACCAAGATCGGCGGCGTCGGCATCGACGTCATCGCCAAGGAGGTCGCCGCCCGCCACGCCAAGGCGTACCCGGCCTCCGGCATCGCCCCGGCGCACCGCGCGCTGGAGATCGGCGGCGAGTACCAGTGGCGCCGCGAGGGCGAGCCGCACCTGTTCGACCCGGAGACGGTCTTCCGCCTCCAGCACTCGACGCGCTCCGGCCGCTACGACATCTTCAAGAAGTACACGGACCGCGTGAACGAGCAGTCCGAGCGCCTGATGACGCTGCGCGGTCTGTTCGGCTTCAAGTCCGACCGCCCCTCGATCCCCATCGAGGAGGTCGAGCCGGTCTCCGAGATCGTCAAGCGCTTCTCCACCGGCGCCATGTCGTACGGCTCCATCTCCAAGGAGGCGCACGAGACCCTCGCCATCGCCATGAACCAGCTGGGCGGCAAGTCCAACACGGGTGAGGGCGGCGAGGACCCGGAGCGCCTGTACGACCCGGCGCGCCGGTCCAGCATCAAGCAGGTCGCCTCCGGCCGCTTCGGTGTGACCTCCGAGTACCTGGTCAACGCGGACGACATCCAGATCAAGATGGCCCAGGGCGCCAAGCCCGGCGAGGGTGGCCAGCTGCCCGGCCACAAGGTCTACCCGTGGGTCGCCAAGACGCGTCACTCGACGCCGGGCGTGGGCCTGATCTCCCCGCCGCCGCACCACGACATCTACTCCATCGAGGACCTGGCCCAGCTGATCCACGACCTGAAGAACGCGAACCCGCAGGCGCGGATTCACGTGAAGCTGGTCTCCGAGGTCGGCGTCGGCACGGTCGCCGCGGGTGTCTCCAAGGCGCACGCGGACGTGGTGCTGATCTCCGGCCACGACGGCGGCACCGGCGCCTCCCCGCTGACCTCACTCAAGCACGCGGGCGGCCCCTGGGAGCTGGGCCTGGCCGAGACCCAGCAGACCCTGCTGCTCAACGGCCTGCGCGACCGCATCGTCGTGCAGACCGACGGCCAGCTCAAGACCGGCCGTGACGTGGTCATCGCCGCGCTGCTGGGTGCCGAGGAGTTCGGTTTCGCGACCGCGCCGCTCGTCGTCTCCGGCTGCGTCATGATGCGCGTCTGTCACCTGGACACCTGCCCGGTCGGCATCGCCACCCAGAACCCGGTGCTGCGCGACCGGTTCGCCGGCAAGGCCGAGTACGTGGTGAACTTCTTCCGGTTCATCGCGCAGGAGGTCCGCGAGATCCTCGCCGAGCTGGGCTTCCGCTCCATCGAGGAGGCCGTCGGTCACGCCGAGGCGCTCGACGTGACCCGCGCGGTCGACCACTGGAAGGCGCAGGGCCTGGACCTGGCCCCGCTGTTCCATGTGCCCGAGCTGCCCGACGGCGCCGTGCGCCACCAGCTCATCGAGCAGGACCACGGCCTGGAGAAGGCGCTCGACAACGAGCTGATCAAGCTCGCCGCCGACGCGCTCGCCGCGGACTCCGCCACCGACGCCCAGCCGGTGCGCGCCCAGGTCGCCATCCGCAACATCAACCGCACGGTCGGCACCATGCTCGGCCACGAGGTGACCAAGAAGTTCGGTGGCGCGGGCCTGCCCGACGACACCATCGACATCACCTTCACCGGCTCCGCCGGCCAGTCCTTCGGCGCCTTCCTCCCGCGCGGTGTCACGCTGCGCCTGGAGGGCGACGCCAACGACTACGTCGGCAAGGGCCTGTCGGGCGGCCGGGTGATCGTCCGCCCGGACCGGGGCGCCGACCACCTCGCCGAGTACTCGACGATCGCGGGCAACACCATCGCCTACGGCGCCACCGGCGGAGAGCTGTTCCTGCGCGGCCGGACCGGTGAGCGGTTCTGCGTGCGCAACTCCGGTGCCCTGGTGGTCTCCGAGGGTGTGGGCGACCACGGCTGCGAGTACATGACCGGCGGTCACGCCGTCGTCCTCGGCGAGACGGGCCGCAACTTCGCGGCCGGCATGTCCGGCGGTATCGCCTACGTCATCGACCTCGACCGGGACAACGTCAACGCCGGCAACCTGGACGCCGTAGAGGCGCTCTCCGAGGACGACAAGCAGTGGCTGCACGACGTGGTGCGCCGCCACGCCGAGGAGACCGGCTCCACGGTCGCCGAGAAGCTGCTCGCCGACTGGGACGCCGCCGCCGAGCGCTTCAGCAAGATCATCCCCAGCACGTACAAGGCAGTGCTCGCCGCCAAGGACGCCGCCGAGCGAGCCGGTCTCTCCGAGACCGAGATCACCGAGAAGATGATGGAGGCGGCGACCAATGGCTGATCCCAAGGGCTTTCTCAACCACGGGCGCGAGGTCGCCAAGTCCCGCCCCGTCGAGGTCCGGCTCAAGGACTGGAACGAGGTCTACGTCCCCGGCTCGCTGCTGCCGATCATCAGCAAGCAGGCCAGCCGGTGCATGGACTGCGGTATCCCGTTCTGCCACAACGGCTGTCCGCTCGGGAACCTGATCCCGGAGTGGAACGACTACGCCTACCGCGAGGACTGGGCCGCCGCCTCCGAGCGGCTGCACGCGACCAACAACTTCCCGGAGTTCACCGGTCGCCTCTGCCCGGCCCCCTGCGAGTCGGCGTGTGTGCTCGGCATCAACCAGCCGCCGGTCACCATCAAGAACGTCGAGGTCTCGATCATCGACAAGGCGTGGGAGACCGGTGACGTCTCCCCGCAGGCGCCCGAGCGGCTGTCCGGCAAGACCGTCGCGGTCGTCGGCTCAGGACCCGCCGGACTCGCCGCCGCCCAGCAGCTGACCCGGGCCGGTCACACCGTCGCCGTCTACGAGCGCGCGGACCGCATCGGAGGTCTCCTCCGCTACGGCATCCCCGAGTTCAAGATGGAGAAGCGGCACATCAACCGCCGTATCGAGCAGATGCGCGCGGAGGGCACCAAGTTCCGCACCGGCGTCGAGATCGGCCGGGACATGCCGGCCACCGCGCTGCGCAAGCGGTACGACGCCGTGGTCCTCGCCGTCGGTGCCACCACCGCCCGTGACCTCCCCGTCCCCGGGCGGGAGCTGAAGGGCATCTACCAGGCGATGGAGTACCTGCCCCTGGCCAACAAGGTCCAGGAGGGCGACTACGTCACCGCCCCGATCTCCGCCGAGGGCAAGCACGTCGTCGTCATCGGCGGCGGCGACACCGGCGCCGACTGCGTGGGCACCGCCCACCGCCAGGGCGCGGCCTCGGTGACGCAGCTGGAGATCATGCCCCGCCCGAACGACGAGCGGAACCCGGTCACCCAGCCGTGGCCGACCTTCCCGATGCTGTACAAGGTCACCTCCGCGCACGAGGAGGGCGGCGAGCGGGTGTACTCCGTCTCCACCACCCACTTCGAGGGCGACGAGGACGGCAACGTCCAGTGGCTGCACCTGACCGAGGTGGAGTTCGTCGACGGCAAGCTGACCCCGAAGCCGGGCACCGAGCGCAAGATCCCCGCCCAGCTGGTCACCCTCGCCATGGGCTTCACCGGCACCGACCGGGAGAACGGCCTGGTCGAGCAGTTCGGCCTGGACCTCGACGAGCGCGGTAACATCGCCCGCGACGCCGACTTCCAGACCAACGTGCCGGGCGTGTTCGTCGCCGGTGACGCGGGCCGCGGCCAGTCGCTGATCGTGTGGGCCATCGCCGAGGGCCGCTCGGCCGCCCGTGGCGTGGACCGCTTCCTGACCGGTGCCAGCGACCTGCCGGCCCCGATCCGCCCGACCGACCGCGCGCTGATGGTCTGACGGCACAACCGAAAACGTCCCGTACAAAGGCGTACGGAACACAGATGGCGTCTGCCCCACTGTCCCCGACCGGACGACTGGGCAGGCGCCGTCGCCTTTACGGACCCACCTCCAGCCCCTCGAACTCCACGGTGGCGTCCTCCGTGTACGCCCCCACCTTCCCGCTCGTATAGGGGCGTTCGGGGTCGGTGAACCGCACCAGCCGCTCCCCGTCCACCGTGACGGTGACCGTCGCCCCGCGCTGCTCCACCAGCACCCCGTACCAGTCGCCCACCGCGTACTCCTGGTGCCCCGTGGCCAGGAACCGCTGCCCGCCCGGGTAGGCGGGGTCCCGTTTGCCCAGCTCCCAGCCGTTGGGCTTGAGCGCGATGTAGTAGAAGTGCTCCGGGTCGGTGTACGCCCACACCAGCCACGGCACCTCCCAGGGGTTCGGGTCGGGCTCGCGCAACTGCTCGACCGTACGCATCCGGGCCGCGAACCGGACGTCCGCGTACGACGCCGTGCTCACCACCAGCCCCGCGTGCGTGGTCCCCGGGTCCTCCGCGGGCATCGGCGACAGCGTCAGCGAGTCGTCGTCGCCCGAGTTGGTGCCGTGCCCGTTGAACACCGACTGCCAGCGGCCGTGCACGGAACCGTCGGCCCACGGCGTCGACGGCGGTGGCGGGTCGTCGGAGCCGCACTGGGTCAGGGCGACGGCCAGGACGCCGACGAGCGCCACCGCCGGGAGCAGACGGCGCAGCAGGGGGCGGGTCATGCCGACGAGTATGGGCTCAGACCGCCGCGTCCAGCGGGACTTCGGCCGCGAAGTCCTCGGCGAGCTGGGCCAGTACGCGCTCCGCCGCCCGCCCGTCGCCGAACGGATTGCCCGCCCCCGCCATCCGTCCGTACGCCACCGGGTCGTCGAGGAGTTCCCCGGCATGCCGTACGAGGGCCTCGGGGTCGGTGCCGATCAGCCGGGCCGCGCCCGCCTCCACCGCCTCCGGGCGCTCGGTGGTGGTGCGCAGCACCAGCGCGGGCTTGCCGAGGCTCGGCGCCTCCTCCTGGATACCGCCGGAGTCGGTGAGGACCAGGTCGCTGTCGGCGAGGGTGGCCGCGAAGTCCAGGTAGTCCAGCGGCTCCACCAGCGCGATCCCGTCGTGGCCGTCGAGTTCGGGCAGCAGCACCTCCCGTACGGCCGGGCTCTTGTGCAGCGGCAGCACGATCTCCACGTCCCCGCGCTCCGCCAGCAGGCGCAGCGCCCGGCCCATGCCGCGCATCCGCTCGCCCTGGTTCTCCCGCCGGTGCAGGGTGACCAGGATCTTCCGGGCCCGGGTGCGGAAGGCGGAGGTGCCGGTGGACCGGTCCAGTACCCACAGCAGGTTGTCGATGACGGTGTTGCCGGTGACGAACACCTGCTCCTTGGGCACGCCCTCGTCGGTGAGGTGGCGGGCGGCGCGCTCGGTCGGGGCGAAGTGCCAGCGGGCGATACGGCCGATCAGGCTGCGGTTGAGCTCCTCCGGGAAGGGGTTGTCGATGACGCCGGTGCGCAGTCCGGCCTCCACATGGGCGACCGGCACCTTCTCGTAGAACGCGGCGAGCGCGCCGGCCAGCGCGGTCGTGGTGTCCCCTTGCACCACGACCAGGTCGGGCCGCCGCTCCCGCATCACCTCGCCGAGTTCGGCGACCAGCCGGGCGGTCAGGTCGGAGAGCTGCTGGCGGCTGCGCATCACGTCGAGCGCGATCCGGCTGGTGACACCGAGCAGTCCGAGCATCTGGTGGAGCATCTCGCGGTGCTGTCCGGTGGTGACGACCACCGGGTCGAAGTCGGCGGAGCCGGCCATGGAGCGGGCGATGGGCGCCAGTTTGATGGCCTCGGGCCGGGTGCCGAGCACCAGCATGGCGCGTACGGGCAGGACGGACTGAGGTGCGGACATGGGTGAGCCCCCCTTGGGCGCGCGCGGTCGCGGGGCCGCGCGTGGATGAGAGAAGAAGTCGGCGGGGTGGGCGGTCAGGTCAGGTGCGCGCGGTCTTCAGCCAGGTCCGTTTGCCGGTGAGCATCCGCCAGAAGCCCCACCAGCCGGCGGCGAACCAGATGTAGCCGTAGAAGACGAAGACATGGGCGAGGAGCACCGAGCGGACCAGCCCGAGGTCGCGCTCACGCCGGGAGTAGACGAAGCCGTAGGCGTAGGCGGCGGTGAAGGACAGCAGGTACGGGCCGAGCAGCCACATCGGCGACACCAGCGGCTCGCCCGCCTGCACCGAGGCCACGGCGGTCGCGCCGAGGGCCACGAGGAAGGACAGCGGGAGCAGCGAGGTGAGCAGGATCAGCACCGGGCTGGACAGGTGGTAGAGGAGATCCAGCGCGGGGCGGGTGGGCACGTCCCGCAGGATGAGCGGGACGAGGTTGGCCGACTGCAGATGGCCCTGGAACCAGCGCGAGCGCTGCCGGATCAGGCGGCGCAGGCTGAGCACGGCCTGCTGGGAGACCGAGGCGGTGGTGCAGTGCTGGTTGGTCCAGCCCTTGGCGATCAGCCGGACCCCGAGGTCGAGGTCCTCGGTGAGGCTGTCGCTCCACGGGCCGTCCCCGTCCAGGGTGTCGAGCGCGGACAGCCGCATGAACTGACCGTTGCCGCCCATGCCGACACTGCCGATGAAGCGACGGGCGCTCTGGAAGACATCGCCGTAGACGACGAACTCCATGTCCTGCATCCGGGCGAGCAGCCCCTGGCCGCGGTTGTACATCCGGACGCAGACCTGCACGGCCCCCGTGTCCGGGTCGTCGAAGTAGGGGTCGACCGACTGCACGATGTGCGGATCGAGGCGCCCGTCGGCGTCCACCACACACAGGACGATGTCGGCGGGGTCGCGGCCGGCCAGCAGCCCCGACTCCCTGAGATGGCGCACTCCGTCGTTGAGCGCGGCGCCCTTGCCCCGGCGCGCGTTCGGGGGAGTGCGCCGGTGCAGCCGGACCCGGTCGGGGTCGGCGGCCAGCGCGATCTCGGCGGTGCGGTCGTCGGAGCCGTCGTCGATGACCAGCGCCATGAAATTCCCGGCGGGCAGCGAGGTGATACGCGCCAGGCTTTCGGAAAGGACTCGCTCCTCGTTCAGACAGGCGAGCAGGAATACATAGAAACGCTCTCTCCGCTCGGTGCGGATCCGGCGAATTCTGCGCCGGGAGAGCAGGAAAAGGCTTGTGTTGTAGCAGCCGGCCAGCACGATCAGGCTGACCGAGGACCACAGCAACAGCTCAGTGATCATGTTTACTCCCGGCGCTGACCTGCGCTTTTGTGGTCTGTCTGCGCAGGTGCGTCCGGGCTGTGAGTATCAGACAGGCGGTCAGGCAGTAGAGCAGGAATCCGGCTCCCGCCGTCGCCTGAAGAGCTTTGGCCAATGGCAGGCCCGGAATCGCCTCCGGCGCGGCCATGGCTCCGGCCAAGGGCAGCAGTGCCCCCAGAGCTGGTCGTCCGTACATTTTCCCCCCACATTTCACAGCGCGTCCCCATCGCGCGAAGAGGAAGGTAGCAGAACCGCGGGGCACCCCAGAAGAGGATTTGACAAACGGACGGTGCCCATTGACACCCTTCTCGATCGCCGAGAACAATCGGTGACTTCCTGCCGGAAAATCTCTTTGCCAAAAGCTTGGCAAAGTGGGGGGAACGAACGTGCAACTACACATCCGGCCTCGGAGACGGAGATTCTCCAGGCTTTCCGTCGTCTTCTTACTCCTCGCCGCACTGTTCAGCGGCACATTCCTGGCCGCCGGAGCCCAGGCGGCCGGCAAACCGGAGCGCGGGCACGGCGAGTCGCCCGGCCCGAGGTCCGGGGTCAACCGGGTCGACCTCAAGGGCTGGGCGAAGCAGCAGCTCAAGGCCGACCGGGCGCGCCACGACCGGGCGCGCGGCAAGGGCAAGGGCAAAGCCGCCGACAGGGCCGGGGCCAGGGGGGTCGTCACCCCGGCGACCGCCACCACCACCGCCTCCGCGCTCGCCACGGCGGTACGGCGCCAGGCGGCACTCGCGGCCCCGGCCGCCGTCGGCCCCGCCGCCGAGCCGTCCACCCTCGTCCTCTACGACACCGCGGGCCCCTACGGCCACCTCGGCGAGCTGTACGCCATGGCCACGGCCAACCTGGCGGGCCACTTCGGCAGCGTGACCGCCAAGCCGGTCTGGCAGTACACCGCCGGGATGGTCGACGCCCACACGGCCACCGTCTACATCGGGTCCACCTACTACTGCTGCGACGTCCCGGACGCGGTCCCGGCCGCCTTCTACCAGGACGCGTTCACCACCACCAAGCCCGTGACCTGGATGGGCGCCAACATCTGGAACATGGCGAACGCCGTGGGTGTGGCCCCGTTCGGCCAGAAGTACGGCTGGGACCCGACGTCGTCCTACTACGAGGACGGCGGCTCCGTCGGCACCGTCACCCAGGTGACGTACAAGGGGCAGACGCTCACCCGGAAGGTGCCGGCCGGGCAGGACGGCGGGGTGCTGCGCCCCAATGTGCTGACCGGCGCCGGGTATCCGCAGGTCACCCGGGTCGCCGAGGGCCTGGACTCGTCCAACGGGCACACCTTCGGCTGGGCGGTCCGCTCGTCCAACCTCACCTACATCGGGGAGATCCCCTTCTCCTACGTCTCCGAGAGCGACCGGGTCATCGTCTTCGAGGACCTGCTCTTCGACGCGCTCGCCCCGGACACCGCCGAACGGCACCGGGCGATCGTGCGGCTGGAGGACATCAGCCCCAACTCCGAACCGTCCGAGCTGCGGGACATCGCGGACTACCTGTACGAGGAGCAGATCCCGTACGGCATCAACGTGATCCCCGTCTACAGCGACCCCAACGGCACCTACAACAACGGCGTTCCGGAGACGGTGAAGCTCACCGACCGGCCCGAGCTGGTCGAGACGCTGGAGTACATGCTGGACCGGGGCGCGGTGCTGATGAACCACGGCTACACGCACCAGTTCGGCAACGCGGCCAACCCCTACAACGGGGTCAGCGGCGACGACTTCGAGTTCTACACCGCCCATGTGGACGCCGCGGACAGCGTGATCTACGACGGGCCGGTGCCCGGCGACTCCGCGGCCTTCGCGCAGGGACGGGTGGACAGCGCGCTCGCCGAGTTCGCGGCGGCGGGGCTGGAGCGGCCGGATCTGTGGACCACTCCGCACTACGCGGGGTCCGCCACGGATTACCAGGTATTCAGTTCGAACTATTCCGCCCGGCTCGAACGGTCGCTTTATTTTGCCGGAACCCTGAGCGGGGCGGCGTCGGATCCGAACCGTTTCATCGGGCAGTTCTTCCCGTACGTGGTGCGTGATGTGTACGGGACGAAGGTGATTCCCGAAAACATCGGGAATTACGAGCCGGAGGCGTACAACAATCATCCCCCGCGGCTGCCGGCCGATCTGATCGCCTCGGCCCGCGCCAACCTGGCGGTACGGGACGGGTTCGCCAGCTTCTTCTACCACCCGTACTTCCCGGTCGAGCCGCTGCGCGAGACGGTCGAGGGCATCAAGGCGCTCGGCTACACCTTCGTCAGCCCCGCGAGTGTGTGAGGAGGCACTGAGCCTGTGAGGAGGCAGTGAGGAGGGGGGCCGTCGCCGTGCTGGCGGCGGCCCTCCTCGCCGTCGGCGGCTGTACGCCGCAGCGCGAGGAGGCGCCAGTGAACCGGGGGATCACCCTGCCCTCGTGGTACCGCACCGACTACGACAGCCCGAGCGCCGACCGCTTCCTGCGGGACATCAGGGCCACGGGCGCGCGCTGGGTCACCTTCACCCCGACCTGGTACCAGCGGCGCCCGGGGGACACGGAGATACGGCGCACGCGGGAGACGGCGAGCGACGCGGGGCTGAGACGGATCGTGCGGCGCGCGCACGCCCACGGGCTGAAAGTGATGATCAAGCCGCATGTGGACCTGCCGGGCGACATCGACCGCGCCCGGATCCGCCCCCGCGACCGGGACGCCTGGTTCGCCTCGTACCGCCGTTTCATCACCCACTACGCGGGCCTGGCCGCGGCGACGGGGGCGGAGCAGTTCGCCGTCGGCACGGAACTCGCGGGGGTCTGCGGGGACCGCGCCGCCTGGACGGAGGTCATCGAGGCGGTCCGCGCCCGCTACGACGGGACCCTCACCTACGCCGCCAACTACGACGAGTACCGGCGCATCGGTTTCTGGCGCGAGCTGGACCTCATCGGCATCGACGCCTACTGGCCGCTGTCCGAGCGCCCCACGCACTCCGCCGAAGCCCTGCGCCGGGCGTGGCAGCCGATCAGCGCCCGCCTGGCCGCGTACTCCCGCGAGCAGGGCCGCCGCATCCTGTTCACCGAGGCCGGTTACGTCAGCCAGCGCGGCACGACGACGGCCCCCTACGACTGGACGGTGAGCCGCCGTCCGGACCCCGCCGAACAGTCCGCCGCCTACCGCGCCCTGCTGACCACCTTCACCGGCCAGGACTGGTGGGCCGGCGTCCACTGGTGGATGTGGGACGACTGGCCGGACAGCGCGGAGACACCGAGCCACCTGGCGTACACCCCGCACGGCAAACCGGCGGAGAAGGTGCTGAGGGAGGAGTGGGGCGCCGACTAGTTCCTCCCGGACGGCAGACCCTAGGGCACGTGGTACTGCTCGCCGTACATGCGCCAGTTCAAGGGGGTCTTCAGGGCGAAGTTGCCGTCGTAGAGCCACTGGCGCTGGGCCGTGGTGATGCGGCTGGTGTCGGCGGTGGACTTCTTGCGTTTCATCGCCTGTTCGCGGATGTCCAGGAAGATGTCGAGGTACAGCTTCTCCGAGCCGCCCCGGGAGGGCAGCTCGGCCTCGTGCAGGGCGCGTTCGCGCAGGCCGTAGAAGCCGTTCGGGCCGAGGTCGGGGCCGTGCAGGATCATCGCGTCGTAGTAGATGAACTGCCCCAGCGTGCCGAGGCCGTCCAGCTTGGCGAGGCGGACCGCGGGGTTGAAGTAGACGCGGTCGCGCTCCTTGTCCTGCGTCTCGCGGAACTCGGGCTTCTCGGCCTCCGCCTTCCAGGCGGCCGGGAAGCCGTCCAGGCCCTCGTGCGAGTCCGTGCCGTTGACCTCCCGCAGCGCGGGCAGGTAGCGGGCCAGGCCGTTGTCCGGGTACTCCTCGGTGTACCGCTCGACCAGGTCGAGCAGATCGTTGGTGGCGGTGCAGAACCCGGCCACGCCGGCCGTGTAGCCGCAGCCGTCGTCGTTGTCCTCGACGCTGGCGTACCCCACCTTCCAGTCGAGGCTGGAGAACTCGGCCGAGGACGTGATCTTGAGGGCCAGGCCCTTCATCCCGGGGTCGGCCAGACCCGGCGGCAGGTTCTTGATCGTCTTCTCGTCCGCGGCCCGCTCCGACTCGGCCCGCTCCTTGGCGTCCTCGCGGGCCTGCTGCGCGGCTGAGACGGGCGGCGCCGCCGGGCTCTGCGCGGAGTCGGACGGGGACATGAAGTACGCCCCGGCCGTGATGACGACCGGCAGCGCGGCGAACGCCAGGATGTTGCGCCTTCTCACTTCAGACCTCCGACCCGAGCCACCGCCAGGACCACCAGCACCGCCAGAACCGCCGCGCACACCGCCGCCTGGATCGCCGTCCGGCGCGGCCCCCGGGGCACGTACGCGTACGCCAGCGCCACCGCGCCGCCGGTCAGCAGCCCGCCCAGGTGCCCCTGCCAGGAGGTCAGCCCCGCGGACAGCAGCAGCCACAGCAGCAGGAACCCCATGAACCGGTTGACGCCCCGCATGTCGGCGCCCACCCGCCGGGCCACGACGTAGTACGCGGCACCCAGGCCGAAGATCGCGCCGGACGCGCCCAGCGTGATGGCGCCGGGGTCGTCCAGCAGCAGCACGAGGACCGAGCCGCCGAGCGCCGCGAGCAGGTACAGGGCGAGGAAGCGGGCCCGCCCGAGCATCGGCTCCACGGCCCGGCCGAGCATCAGCAGCGAGAGCATGTTCATCACGATGTGCGCCAGGCCGAACGTTCCTTCTGTCGGCTCCAGGTGCAGGAACGCGCTCGTGAGCAACCGCTCCCACTCCCCGGCGACCAGCCCCTCCGCCTCGAAGCCGAGCGGTACCGGCGACTGGTACACGTAGTGCAGTCCGTCCGGACCCACCATCCCCGCCGGGACCAGGGCGAACCGGTCCACGATCGACGGCCGTGCGATCTCCGCCAGATACGCCAGCGCGTTCACCGCGATCAGCGCGTACGTCACCACGGGCGTGCGCGAGATCCGGCCGCCCACCACCGTGCGCGCCTGCCGGACGGACTTCGCGCCCTCCCGTACGCACTCCACGCACTGGTGGCCCACGGCCGCCTCGCGCATGCAGTCGGGGCAGATGAACCGCTCGCAGCGCACACAGCTGACGTACGTCTCCACCTTGGGGTGGCGGTAGCAGGTGGTGACGTGGGACTCGGGTTCCACGCGGCTCCTCGAAAACGCTTGCGGACAATCGCTCAGCCGGGTGGGGCGGCGGCGGTCAAAACTATCGAACACCTGTGAGAGTCGGGAGAGGCGGGTCGGGTGTGACGTAATCTCGTCAGCCAGACGAACGAGTCCAGGGGGATCGCGGATGTCGGCCATCAGTCTGCGCAAGGTGGAGGAGACCGCGCCCGCGCTGGTCAGCCTCTACAAGAGCGCCGGGGTGTCACTCACCAAGCACGGTCTGGACGGGCTGCGCGCCGCGGTCTACCTGGTGATCGACTACTCCGGCTCCATGAAGCCGTACTACCAGGACGGCAGTGTGCAGGCGCTCGCCGACCGGGTGCTCGGCCTGTCCGCGCATCTCGACGACGACGGCCGGGTGCCGGTGGTGTTCTTCTCCACCGACGTCGACGCCGAGACCGAGATCGCCCTCGCCGATCACCAGGGACGAATCGAACGGATCGTGGCCGGGCTCGGGCACATGGGCAAGACCAGCTACCACCTGGCCATGGACGCGGTCATCGACCACTACCTCGACAGCGGCTCCCGGGCACCCGCCCTGGTGATCTTCCAGACCGACGGCGGCCCGATCAACAAGCTCGCCGCCGAGCGGTACCTGTGCAAGGCGTCCCGGCTCCCGCTGTTCTGGCAGTTCATCGGCTTCGGGGACCCGCACAGCAAACAGTTCGACTACTTGCGCAAGCTGGACGAGTTGGCGGTGCCGCAGAAGCGGTGCGTGGACAACGCGGGCTTCTTCCACGCGGGGAAGGATCCGCGCAAGGTGTCCGACCGCGACCTGTACGACCGCATGGTCGGGGAGTTCCCGAAGTGGCTGGCGGCGGCGCGGGCGCAGGGCATCATCCCGGCCGGCGCCTAACCCGCTCCTCGCAGCACGGCCTCCCGGCACTCGCGCGGGCTGCCCCACGCGGTGCGCAGGACGCGGGCCTTCGTTAGCAGCGGCGACACCTCGCACTCGGCCGTGTACCCGATCGCGCCGTGCAACTGCAGCGCCGCGCGCCCGGCGCCGTACGCCGCCTCGCAGGCCGTGACCTTGGCGGCGGCGATGTCGGCGGGGGAGAGGGTGAGCGCGGCGCCGAGGACGAGGGGACGGGCGAACTCCAGGGCGGTCTTCGCGTCCGCCAGCCGGTGCTTGACGGCCTGGAACGAGCCGACGGGCACACCGAACTGGGTGCGCCGCCCGACATGGGCGACCGTCCGCTCCAGCAGCGCCAACCCGGTGCCCAGCGCCTGGGCCGCGGTGGTGAGCCGGGCCAGGGCCAGGGCCCGCGCGGCAGGCGGACGGGGGTCGAGCAGCTCGCCCCGCTCCAGCGCGGTCAGCCGGCGCGCCGGGTCCAGCGAGGCCCGTACCGGCCCGTGCCCCGCGGAGCGGAACAGTCCGTCGTCGGCGAGCACGAGCCGTATCTCCGCCGCGTCCCCGTCCAGCGCGTACGGCACCCCGTGCGCGACCGTCGCCATGGCCTCCCCGGACACCAGCCGCTTGACCGTCCCGGACCCGGCGAGCAGCACGGCGGCCGTGACTGTCTCCACCAGCGGGCCGGGGACGGCGTGCCGCCCCAACGCCACGAAGGCGAGGGCGAGTTCGACCGGCCGCAGCCCGAACCCGCCGTCCTCCTCCCGCGCCGCGAGCCCGAACACCCCGCCCGCGGCGATCCGGCCCCACAGCGCACGCCCGCGCGCATGCTCGCCCCGGCTCCACTCCCGTACGGCCGCCGGGGTGTCGGCGGCGGAGAGCATCGCGTCCAGGGAGGAGACGAACGCCCGCTGTTCGGCGTCGGGCAGGAACCGCATCACCGGCGTCCCTTCGGCAGGCCCAGCAGGCGCTCGGCGATGATGTCGCGCTGGATCTCGTTCGTCCCGGCGTAGATCGGTCCCGCGAGCGAGAAGACATACCGCTCGGCCCACTCGGTGTCCGCCAACTCGCCCTCCTCGCCCAGCAGATCGAGCGCCGTCTCGTGCAGCGCGATGTCGTACTCCGACCAGAAGACCTTGTTCAGGCTGGACTCGGGGCCGATCCGCTCGCCGTCGAGGAAGCGGGAGGCGGCGGCGAAGGTGAACAACTGGTAGGCGCGGGCGCCGATCAGGGCGTCCGCCACCCGGTCCTGGGCCCACTGCGGACTGCCGCGCGCCCGCCACAGCGCGGCCAGCCGGTCGGCGGCGGCCAGGAAGCGGCCCGGGGAGCGCAGCATCAGCCCGCGTTCGTTGCCCGCCGTGGACATCGCGATCCGCCAGCCCCGGCCCGGCTCACCGATCACGTCCTCGTCCGGCACGAACACCTCGTCCAGGAACAGCTCCGCGAAGGCCGGACGGCCGTCCATACGCCGGATCGGGCGGACCGTGACACCGGGGGCGCGCAGGTCGAACATCAGGTACGTCAGGCCCTGATGGGGCGCCTCCGCGTCCATGTCGCTGCGGAACAGGCCGAAGGCGCGGTCCGCGAAGGCGGCGCGCGAGGACCACGTCTTCTGCCCGGACAGCAGCCAGCCGCCCTCCGTACGGACCGCCCGCGAGCGCAGCGACGCGAGATCCGAGCCCGCCTCCGGCTCCGACCACGCCTGCGCCCACACCACCTCGCCGCGGGCCATCGGCGGCAGGACCCGGGCCCGCTGTTCGGCCGTGCCGAAGTCGAACAGGGTCGGTGCCAGCAGATGGATGCCGTTCTGGCTCACCCGCCCCGGCGCGCCGGCCGCGTAGTACTCCTCCTCGAACAGCAGCCAGCCGACCAGCGAGGCGTCCCGGCCGCCGTACTCGGCGGGCCAGTTGACCACCGACCAGTCGTCGGCGGCCAGTTCGGCCTCCCACGCGCGGTGCGCGGCGAAGCCCTCCCCGGTCTCCAGGGACGGCAGCGGCTCGGCCGGCACGTGCGCGCGCAGCCAGGCGCGGGCCTCGTCGCGCAGGGCCGACTCGGCGCCGGAGAACGACAGATCCATCGGCCACCGCTCCTTCCCCTCGGCTTCCCTAACAAGTGTTTGGTAGGTTAGCGTGCCCCTATGACAGGCGTCGAGAGCCCGGCCTACGTCCCCGGGCACGGGCTGCTCAAGGGCCGCACCGCCGTCATCACGGCGGCCGCGGGCGCGGGCATCGGCGGGGCCACCGCGCGCCGCTTCCTGGAGGAGGGCGCCCGCGTCCTGATCAGCGACGCCCACACCCGGCGCCTGAAGGAGCACGAGGCCGCACTCGGCCGCGAGTTCCCCGGCGCCGTCACCGCCGTCCCCTGCGACGTCACCGACGAGACCCAGGTCACCGCCCTCTTCGACACCGCCCTGCGCGAGCACGGCCGCCTCGACGTCGTCGTCAACAACGCCGGGCTCGGCGGGACCTCACCCCTCGTCGACATGACCGACGACCAGTGGACCCGCGTCCTCGACGTCACCCTGGGCGGCACCTTCCGCTGCACCCGCGCCGCCCTGCGCCGCATGCGCGAGAGCGGCGGAGTCATCGTCAACAACGCCTCCGTCCTCGGCTGGCGCGCCCAGGCCGGACAGGCCCACTACGCCGCCGCCAAAGCCGGTGTCATGGCCCTCACCCGCTGCGCCGCCCTGGAAGCCGCCGAGTACGGGGTCCGCGTCAACGCCGTCGCCCCCAGCCTCGCCATGCACCCCCACCTCGCCAAGGTCACCTCGCCCGAACTCCTCGCCGAACTCACCGCGCGGGAGGCCTTCGGGCGGTACGCCGAACCCTGGGAGGTGGCCAACGTGATCGTGTTCCTGGCGTCCGGATACTCCTCGTACCTCACCGGCGAGGTCGTCTCCGTCAGCGGCCAGCATCCGTAGGACGAGAATGGGACCGTGCCGACCAAGAAGAAGCCCCAGGTGACCGCCGCGCCCGAGCGCCGCCGTGAACTCCTCGGCACCGCCGCCGAGGTCTTCGCCGAGCAGGGCTACAACGCCACCACCGTACGCACCATCGCGGACCACGCGGGGATGCTCGCGGGCAGCCTCTACTACCACTTCGACTCCAAGGAGTCGATGCTGGAGGAGATCCTGCGCACCTTCCTCGACGAGCTGTGGGACGGCTACGACACCGTCCTCAGCGCCGGTCTCGGCCCGCGCGAAACCCTCGAAGCACTGGTCACCGAGTCGTTCCGGGAGATCGACCGGCACCGCGCCGCCGTCGCGATCTACCAGAAGGAGAGCAAGCAGCTCGTGGCGCAGGAGCGGTTCGCGTTCCTCGCCGAGTCACAGCAGCGGTTCGAGAAGGCGTGGCTGTCCACGCTGGAGCGCGGTGTCGCGGACCGGGTGTTCCGCGCCGACCTCGACGTCCGGCTCACCTACCGGTTCGTGCGGGACACGGTGTGGGTCGCCGCGTCCTGGTACCGGCCCGGCGGACAGCACAGCCCCGAGGAGATCGCCCGGCAGTACCTGTCGATGGTGCTGGACGGGATCGCCGTACGCGAATAACCCAGTCGAGCTTGGGAGTTGTCATGGCCGAGGCCTACATCGTCGAAGCGGTCCGCACGCCCGTGGGGCGGCGCGGGGGAGGGCTCGGCCAGGTGCACCCGGCCGACCTCGGCGCGCGCGTGCTCACCGAACTGGTGGCGCGCACCGGTATCGACCCGGCGGCCGTCGAGGACGTCGTCCTCGGCTGCCTGGACGCGGTCGGACCGCAGGCCGGGGACATCGCGCGGACCTGCTGGCTGGCCGCCGGACTCCCCGAGGAGGTCCCCGGCGTGACCGTCGACCGCCAATGCGGCTCCTCCCAGCAGGCCGTGCACTTCGCGGCACAGGGCGTGCTCTCCGGCACCCAGGACCTGGTCGTGGCCGGCGGCGTGCAGAACATGACGATGATCCCGATCGCCTACGCCACCCGCCAGGCCGCCGAACCCCTCGGCCTCACCCAGGGTCCCTTCGCGGGCAGCGAGGGCTGGCGGGCCCGGTACGGCACCAAGCCGGTGAACCAGTTCGTCGGCGCCGAGATGATCGCCGCCAAGTGGGGCATCAGCAGGCGCGACCAGGAGGAGTTCGCCCTGCGCTCCCACTGGCGGGCGGTACGGGCCATCGACGAGGGCCGCTTCGACCGCGAACTGGTGCCCTACGGCGACGTGACGGCCGACGAGGGCCCGCGCCGGGACACCTCGCTGGAGAAGATGGCCGCGCTCAAGCCGGTCGTGGAGGGCGGCACCATCACCGCCGCCTGCTCCTCCCAGGTCTCCGACGGCGCGGCGGCCATGCTCCTCGCCTCCGAACGTGCGGTGCGCGAGCACCACCTCACCCCCCGCGCGCGCGTGCACCATCTCTCGGTGCGCGGCGAGGACCCCATCCGCATGCTCACCGCGCCCATACCGGCCACCGCGCACGCCCTGAAGAAGACCGGCCTGTCCATCGACGACATCGACCTCGTCGAGATCAACGAGGCCTTCGCCCCGGTCGTCCTGGCCTGGCTGAAGGAGACCGGCGCCGACCCCGACAAGGTCAACGTCAACGGCGGCGCCATCGCCCTGGGCCACCCCCTCGGCGCCACCGGCGTCCGCCTGATGACCACCCTCCTGCACGAACTGGAGCGCACCGGCGGCCGGTACGGGCTCCAGACGATGTGCGAGGGCGGGGGACAGGCCAATGTGACGATCATCGAGCGGGTGTGAGGGCGGCGGCCGGATGACCGGATGACCGGAGGAGCGGCGGCCGGGTGACGGCGGGGAGCGGCGGCTGGGTGACGGCGGGGAGCGGCGGCTGGGTGACGGCGGGGAGCGGCGGCCGGTGACCGGAAGTGCGGCGGCTGGATGACCGGAGGAGCGGTGGCCGGGTGACGGCGGGGAGCGGCGGCTGGGTGACCGGGGGAGCGGCGGCCGGTGACCGGAAGTCGCCGGGGGAGTCAGACCGCCCCGTACACCGGCAGCGGTTCCCCCGCCTCCCCCAGCAGCTTCCGTGCCGTCTCCCCGGCCTCCTCCGGGGTCCGGCGTGCGCCCTTGTCCGCGCTCGGGCCCCGGCGCCAGCCGTCCATCACCGTGATCCGGCCGCCCTCCGTCTCGAAGACCCGCCCCGTCACCCCCGCGCTCTCCGCCGAGCCGAGCCACACCACCAGCGGGGACACGTTCTCCGGGGCCATCGCGTCGAAGCCCGCCTTTGGGGGCGCCATCGTGGCGGCGAAGGTCTGTTCCGTCATGCGGGTACGGGCGGCGGGGGCGATGGCGTTGACCTGGACGCCGTAGCGGGCGAGTTCCGCCGCCGCGACCAGGGTCAGCGCCACGATGCCCGCTTTTGCGGCGCTGTAGTTGCCCTGACCCACCGCGCCCAACAGGCCCGCCCCGCTGCCGGTGTTGACGATCCGCGCCGCCGGGACACGCCCCGCCTTCGCCTCCGCCCGCCAGTGCGCCGCCGCGTGCTTCAGGGGCAGGAAGTGGCCCTTGAGGTGGACGCGCACCACGGCGTCCCACTCCTCCTCGTCCAGGTTGACCAGCATCCGGTCCCGCAGGAACCCGGCGTTGTTGACCAGGGTGTCGAACCGGCCGTACGCCTCCAGCGCCGTACGGATCAAGGACGCCGCGCCCTCGCCCGTCGCGATGTCACCGCCGTGTGCCACGGCCTCGCCGCCCAGCGCACGGATCTCCTCGACCACCTGCGCGGCCGGGCTGTCGGGGGCCGGGGAGCCGTCCAGGCCGACACCCAGGTCGTTCACCACCACCCGCGCGCCCTCCGCCGCGAACGCCAGCGCGTGCGCGCGCCCCAGACCCCGGCCCGCCCCGGTGACGGCGACCACGCGGCCCTCGCAGATTCCGGTCATGCCGAATCCCCTTCCCTGCCACTGCCGTTCACCGTCGCCGCGTCCAGAAAGGCCGGCCGTTCCCCGCCGCCGTGGAGCTGGAGGCTCGCCCCCGTCACGTACGCCGCCGCGTCCGAGGACAGGAACACCGCCGCCGCGCCGACATCGGAGGGTTCCGCCAGGCGGCCGAGCGGCACCGTGCGGGCCACTGCCGACACGCCCTCCGCACCGCCGTAGTGCAGGTGGGACAGTTCCGTGCGGACCATGCCGACGACCAGCGTGTTCACCCGCACCTCCGGCGCCCACTCCACGGCCATCGAGCGGGCCAGGTTCTCCAGGCCCGCCTTGGCGGCGCCGTAGGCGGCGGAGCCCGGGGAGGGTCGGGTGCCGCTGACGCTGCCGATCATCAGGACGCTGCCCCGGGAGCCGCGCAGCAGCCCGTACGCGGCGAGCGAGACCGTCAGCGGTGCGACGAGGTTCAGCTCCAGCACGTGCGCGTGCCGTTCGGCGTCCGCGTCCGCCAGGAGCCGGTACGGGGTGCCGCCCGCGTTGTTCACCAGCACGTCCAGGCGCGGGAGTTCGAGGAACAGTCGGGCCACGGAGGAGGCGTCCCGTACGTCCACCTGTCTGAACTCGGCCCCCTTCAAGGGGACTTCCGGTGGTCGTCGCGCGCACACCACCACTTCCGCCCCGGCGTCGGCCAGCGCGCGGGCGATGCCGGCGCCCACGCCGCGCGTGCCGCCGGTGACGACGGCGAGCTTCCCGGTGAGCTCCATCCGCTGCTACCTTCCACCTAACAAACGTTAGGTGGAAGGTAGCTGATGCGCCCATGAGTGTCTCCACCTCGTCCCCGGAAAAGGGGATCCGCGTGGTCACGGTCGACCACCCGCCCGTCAACGCCCTTCCGGTGAAGGGCTGGTACGCACTGGCCGACGCGGTGCGCGGCGCCGGCGAGGACCCCGGGACGCGGTGCGTGGTGCTGGCCGCCGCGGGCCGGGGGTTCAACGCGGGCGTGGACGTCAAGGAGATCCAGCGCGACGGCCGGGCCGCGCTGCTCGGCGCCAACCGCGGCTGCTTCGCGGCCTTCTCGGCGGTGTACGACTGCGAGGTGCCCGTGGTCGCGGCGGTGCAGGGCTTCTGCCTGGGCGGGGGAGTGGGGCTGGCCGGCAACGCGGACGCGGTCGTGGCGAGCGAGGACGCCGTCTTCGGGCTGCCCGAACTGGACCGGGGCGCCCTGGGCGCGGCCACCCATCTCGCCCGGCTGGTGCCCCAGCACCTCATGCGCACCCTGTACTTCACCTCCCGCACCGTGACCGCCGCCGAACTGCACCGGCACGGCTCGGTGTGGCGGGTGGTGCCGCGCGACGAACTCGCGGAGGCCGCTTTGGAGTTGGCGCGGGAGATCGCCGCGAAGGACGGGGAGCTGTTACGCCTGGCCAAGTCGGCCATCAACGGCATCGACCCGGTGGACGTGCGCCGCTCCTACCGCTTCGAGCAGGGCTTCACCTACGAGGCCGATGTGAGCGGGGTCGGCGACCGGGTGCGGGACACCTTCGGGGCCGGGAGGGCGGGGCGATGACCGGTGCGACGACCGGTGCGGCCGACAAGACGATGACCGCCGAGGACGTGGTGGCGCGGCTGGTGAGCGGTATGACGCTCGGCATCGGCGGCTGGGGTTCGCGCCGCAAGCCCATGGCCCTGGTGAGAGCACTGCTCCGCAGCGAGATCACCGATCTCACCGTCGTCTCCTGCGGCGGCCCCGACGTCGGCATGCTCGCCGCCGCCGGACGCATCAGGCGCCTGATCGCACCCTTCGTCACCCTCGACTCCATCCCCCTGGAACCGCATTACCGCGCCGCACGCGAACAGGGCCGCCTCCAGCTCACCGAGTACGACGAGGCGATGCTCCTGTGGGGCCTGCGCGCCGCCGCCAGCCGCCTCCCCTTCCTCCCGCTCCGCGCCGGACTCGGCTCCGACGTCATGCGCGTCAACCCCCATCTGCGCACCGTCACTTCGCCCTACGACGACGGCGAGACCTTCGTCGCGGTACCCGCCCTGCGCCTGGACGCGGCTTTGGTGCACGTCAACCGCGCCGACCGCCGCGGCAACGGCCAGTACCTGGGCCCCGACCCGTACTTCGACGACCTCTTCTGCGAGGCTGCGGAGACCGCGTACGTCTCCTGCGAGCGGATCGTCGACACCGCCGAACTGACCAAGGACGCCCCGCTCCAGACCCTGCTGATCAAACGGCACTACGTGACCGGCGTGATCGAGGCCCCGCACGGCGCCCACTTCACCTCCTGCGCCCCCGACTACGGCCGGGACGAGGACGTACAGCGCGCGTACGCCACCACGCCCTGGCCGCAGTTCGCCGCGCACTACCTCGCGGACGGGAGGACACCGTGACCGGCATCCGCGACACGACCGTCACCCGCGCTGAGTACTGCGTCATCGCCTGCGCCGAGACCTGGCGCGGCGCCGGGGAGATCCTGGCCAGCCCCATGGGCCTGATCCCCTCCATCGGCGCCCGGCTGGCCCGGCTGACCTTCTCCCCGGACCTGCTGCTCACCGACGGCGAGGCCCTGCTGGTCGGCCCGGACGGCACCGTCGAGGGCTGGCTGCCCTACCGCCAGCACCTCACCCTCGTCACGGGCGGCCGCCGGCACGTGATGATGGGCGCGAGCCAGCTCGACCGCTACGGCAACCAGAACATCGCCTGCGTCGGGGACTGGGCCCAGCCGAAGCGACAGCTGCTCGGCGTGCGCGGCGCCCCGGTCAACACCCTGAACAACCCCACCAGTTACTGGATCCCCCGGCACTCCCGCCGGGTCTTCGTACCCCGAGTCGACATGGTCTGCGGAGTGGGCAACGACCGCGCCGAAGACGCCCCCTTCCACCATCTCGCCCGGGTCGTCTCCGACCTCGGCGTCCTCGACTTCGCCACCCCCGACCGCTCGCTGCGCCTGGCCTGTCTGCACCCGGGGGTGAGCGTCGAGGAGATCCGGGAGGCGACCGGATTCCCCCTGACCGTCCCGGACGAGGTGCCGTACACCCGCGAACCGTCGCCCGAGGAACTGCGCCTGATCCGCGAGGAGATCGACCCGGGCAACACCCGCGCACGGGAGGTGGACCACTGATGCAGACCGCGCTCACCCGGCTCACCGGGGTCCGGTATCCGCTGGTGCAGACCGGCATGGGCTGGGTGGCCGGTCCCCGGCTGGTCTCGGCGACGGCGAACGCGGGCGCCCTCGGCATCCTGGCCTCCGCCACCATGACCGTGGACCAACTGCGCGACGCCGTCCGCGAGGTCGGGTCCCGCACGGACGCGCCGTTCGGGGTCAATCTGCGCGCGGACGCCTCGGACGCCGGGGACAGGGTCCGCGTGATCATCGACGAGGGCGTCCGGGTGGCCTCCTTCGCCCTCGCGCCCTCCCGCGAGCTGATCGCCGAGCTGAAGGCGGCGGGCGTGGTGGTGATCCCCACCGTGGGCGCCCGGCGGCACGCCGAGAAGGTGGCGGGCTGGGGCGCGGACGCGGTGATCGTGCAGGGCGGCGAGGGCGGCGGGCACACCGGCGACGTGGCCACGACGGTCCTGCTGCCGCAGGTCGTGGACGCGGTACGGATCCCCGTCGTGGCCGCGGGCGGCTTCTTCGACGGACGGGGCCTGGTCGCCGCGCTCGCCTACGGGGCGGCCGGCGTCGCCATGGGCACCCGCTTCCTGCTGACCTCCGACTCCACCGTCCCGGACGCGGTCAAGGCCCGCTATCTGGCGGCCACGGTCCAGGACGTCACCGTGACCCGGGCGGTCGACGGCCTCCCGCACCGCATGCTGCGCACGGACCTGGTGGCCGCGCTGGAACACTCGGGCCGCACGACGACCCTACTGCGGGCGGTACGGCACGCGGCAGCCTTCCGACGCCTGTCGGGCCTGACCTGGCACCGCATGCTCCGCGACGGCCGCGCACTGCGCCACGGCAAGGACCTCACCTGGAGCCAGGTCCTGCTCGCCGCGAACACGCCGATGCTGCTCAGGGCGGCGATGGTGGACGGCCGCACCGACCTCGGGGTGATGGCCTGCGGACAGGTCGCCGGGGTGATCGACGATCTGCCGTCGTGCGCGGAACTGGTCGAACGGATCATGGCGGAAGCCGCCGAAACCCTTGGCGCGCTGCGAGCCGGGGCTGCTTCAATGCGCCCATGACAGAGATGATCAAGGGGCCCTGGGGGATCAGCGTCTTCGGCGCGGGCGATGTGCGGGCGGAGCCTCAACTGGTCCGCGTGAAGCTCGGGGTGTCCGTGCTGGAACCCACGCCGGAGAAGGCGTTCCGTGAGGCCGACGCGGCGGTGACCAGGCTGCGTGAGGTACTGCGCGAGCACCGGATACCGGACGCCTCGGTGTCGGGTTCCCGGCTCAGGCTCAACTCGGAGCACGACTTCGAGCGCGGCACCCGCAAGCACCTTGGTTACGGCTGCAGCGCCCAGTACGTCATCGAGACCGAGGCGCTGGACAACCTGCGGCAGCTCATGGTCGACGTCGTGTCCGCCGGTGTGCGCAGCATCGACAGCGTCGAGTTCGACGTGCACGACAAGCCGGCCCTGCGGGACGAGGCGCGCCGCAGGGCGGTGGCCGCGGCCCGCCGCAAGGCCGAGGTCTACGCGGACGCGGCGGGCGTCCACCTGGGCCCCGTCGTGCACATCCAGGACGTGGACGCGGAATCGTACGAGTTCCGCCAGTACCGAGGCCACAGCACAGGCGGCGCCGCCTCCGCCAACGACCTGGCCCCGGGAATGGTCCAGGTGGCCGCAGCGGTACTGCTGGGCTTCTCACTGACCCACTGACAGCGTCCTTCAGCCCGTCCGGCGTTTGAGGACGAGGCCCGCGTTCAGGGCGACCCCACCCACCCGCAGGGGACGGCGCAGGCCCGGCATTTCAGCCCGTCCGGCGGTTCGAGGACGAGGCCGTTCAGGGCCGACCCCACCCACCCGCAGAGGACGGCGCAGGCCCGGCATTTCAGCCCGTCCGGCGTTTGAGGACGAGGCCGTTGAGGCCGACGGGGGTCCAGGGGGCGCAAGCCCCCTGGTGGGGTCGAAGGGGCGAAGCCCCTGGGGACGGGACGGGAAGGGGCGGCGGGGGCGAAATCCCCCTACGTGTCACACTCCAGCACCGTCCGGCACAACCCACACCGCGCCCGCACCCTCCCCTTCACCGGCACCCGAACCCGCTGATGACACGTAGGACAGGGAAACGACACCCGCAACCCCCCACCATCCGGCCCGGCGGCGAACGCGTACGGCACCCCCGCCCCCGCCTCCGCCCCACCCCCATGCCGCCGATCCCGCGCATACCGCCGCCGCCCCGCCCACCCAGCAGCCGTCAGCGGAGGCTGCTGCGCATCCCGCCGAGCCACCGCCAGCCCTTTCCCGTACGCCGTATACGCCTGCGCACTGGTGAACCACACCGACGGATCCTCACCGAACACCAGCGCCCGCTTCCCCAGCACGTACCCGAACTCCTCCGGCGTGAGGTACCCCAGCTTCTGCGACGACGCCCCGTCCTCCCGGTACGCGTCCAGCAGCAGCCACCCCGCCCCCAGATACGTCGTCGCCGTGTCCGTGAGGATCTCGTTCTCCCGCGTCCCCGGGAACGCGAGATCCAGCCGGTGCAGATACACATGCATGATCTCGTGCGCCAGCGCCGCCCCGATGTCCCGCCGATGCGTGCGGAACCGGTCGTTCAGCTCCACGAAGTACTCGGGCCCCGCGGTGAGTTCGACATTCGCCGCATGCGTCATCTCACGGAAGCTGACAATGATCCGCGCGTCCGGAAGCCGGTAGTGCCGGACCAGTTCCCGGGCCACCCGCTGCGCCCCCAGATGCAGGTCGTCGCTGTCGCAGAAGGCGACATCGGCGGGAACCACGCTGGTCGAGAACGTCTGGATCGTGTCGTAGGACAGCCGCCTGTACAGCGCGGTGATCGCCGCCCGCACCGTCTGAAGGTGAGGGTAGCCGTGCTCGACCGGTCCGCCGTTCGCCACGTCCGAACCCCCAAGACGCCTGAACCCGATTCCACTCTACGGGGATGTGAGGGATATTTCCGCGCTCGGGTTCCCTCTCCGGCACGTGAGATCCGTCCTTGTCATGGTCCCCCCTTGATCCTCATACTGCGGGCCGCCCAACGCCCCACGAAAGGACATGTGTTGACCCTTAAACCGACCACCAGAAGCAGCGGCATGACCATGGTCAAGAGAGCCGCCGCCTTCGGTGCGGTCGCCCTCGCCGTCGCCTCGCTCCAGCCCGTGAGTGCCGCGCACGCCGCGGACACCCGCATCGTCGGAGGAACGCCCGCGGCGCAGAGCGAGTTCCCGTTCATGGTCCATCTGTCGATGGGCTGCGGCGGGGCGCTCTACAAGAAGGACATCGTGCTGACGGCCGCGCACTGCATGCCCGGCTCCGGCAACAACAACCGCATCACCGTCACCGCCGGTGTCAATGACCTGAACTCGTCCTCGGCCATCAAGGTCAAGTCGAAGAAGGTCAAGGTGGCCCCCGGCTACGACGGCAACGGCAAGGACTGGGCGCTGATCAAGCTCGCCAAGCCGATCGACAAGCCCACCCTGAAGATCGCGACCAACAACCGCTACAACCGCGGCATGTTCACGATCGCCGGCTGGGGCGACACCCGCGAGGGCGCCGGCACCGGCACCACGAAGATGCGCAAGGCCACCGTGCCGTTCGTCGCCGACCGCGTCTGCAAGCGCCACTACGGCAACCGCCTGATCTCCAAGGAGGAGATCTGCGCCGGCTGGATGCGCGGCAGCATCGACGCCTGCCAGGGCGACTCCGGCGGCCCCATGTTCCGCAAGGACGACAAGGGCAAGTGGATCCAGGTCGGCATCGTCAGCTGGGGCGACGGCTGCGCCCGCGCGGGTGCCCCCGGCATCTACACCGAGGTGAGCACCTTCGCCGACGACATAGCCCGTGCCGCGGCGGCTCTCTGAGCCAGGCGGCCGTATGTGAACGGCCCGGGCCGCACGCCCTCCCCGACGGCGGGGGGCGTGCGGCTCACACGCTTCTGAGCACCGGCGCCCGCCCCGAACCGCCCTCCAGCTCCAGCACCCGGACCTCGTTCTCCCCCTCGACCAGCACCGGCCCCGGCACGAACAGCGCCCGCTGCGGCCCCGCCGACCAGTACCGGCCGAGACTGAAGCCGTTCAGCCACACGAATCCCCGCGTCCAGCCCGGCAGTTCCAGCAGCGCGTCCCCCACGCCCCGCACCATCACCGTGCCCCGGTACAGCCCGCGCGCCCCCGACCCGTCCACCGCCCCGAACGGCACCGCCGACACCTCGTCCAAGTCGTCCAGCCGCAGCCCACGCGCGCGTACGTCGTGCAGAAACTGCCGCTCGTGCAGGATCCCCCCGGTGATCCCCTTGGCCTCCCCGCAGCGCGGCCCGTAGTTGACCCGGCCCAAGGACTCCACCCACAGCTCCACACGCGCGTGCCCCGCGACCGGCTCCCTCAGCCGCGCCTCCTCCTCGGTGAGCACCCCGGCCCGCTCCCCGTCGACGTACACCACCGCCACATCCCGCAGCCCGCGCACGGTCAGCGGATACGGGCGCCGCGGTCCCGGCACGGTCACCTCGTAGCGCACCAGGCCGCGGTCGACGTCCAGCTCCTCGAACGTCGGCGGCACCGGCCCGGCCACCTCCGCGCCACCGCACGCCTCCAGGACGGCGTCCAGGGGCGCCCAGGCGGTCAGCAGAGCCTCGCAGGACCCGGCGAGCGCGGCGGGCGGGGGAGGGGGCTCGGGCAGCGGGCCCTCCGCGTACCGGGCGAGAACCTCACGGAAGGCCCAGAACTTCGCCGTGGGGCGCCCCGCCTCGTCGACCGGCGCGTCGTAGTCGTAGGACGTCACATCGGGCTCCAGCGGCCCGTCGTGCAGCTCGCCGCCCCGGTTGGCGCCCGCCCACCCGGCGAAACTGGTACCGCCGTGCGCCATGTACAGGTTCACCGACGCCCCGCACTCCAGGACCTCCCGCAACGCCTCCGCCGCCTCCGCCGGATCCCGTACCACATGCCCGGCCCCCCAGTGGTCGAACCAGCCGCACCAGAGCTCCATGCACATCAACGGGCCGTCCGGCCGGTACGCGCGCAGCGTCCGGAACGCCTCCCGCGCGTGGGAGCCGAAATTCACCGTCGCCAGCACCCCCGGCACCGAGCCGCCGGACAGCATGTGCTCCTCCGGACCGTCCGACGTGAACAGCGGCACCGTCACCCCCCGCGCCCGCAGCAGCTCCGCCAGCCCGGCCAGGTAACGGGCATCCGAGCCGTAGCTGCCGTACTCGTTCTCCACCTGCACCAGCACCACAGGGCCGCCCCGGTCGACCTGCCGGGCCACCACCTGCGGCAGCAGCCGCCCGAACCACGCCTCCACAGCGGCGAGGAAACGCGCATCACGCGTGCGTGCCCGGCCCGGCACCCAGTACGGCAGCCCACCGTTCTCCCACTCCGCGCAGATGTACGGACCCGGCCGCACGATCGCCCACAGGCCCGCCCCGGCCGCCGCGTCCAGGAACCGGCCGAGCGCCCCCACGTCCCGCAACTCCCCCGCACGGGGCTCATGCCAATTCCACGGCACATACGTCTCCACACAGTTCAGACCCATCGCCCGCAGCATCGCCAGCCGGTGCCCCCACTGCGCCTCATGCACCCGGAAATAGTGCAGCGCCCCCGACAACAACCGCACCGGCCGCCCGTCCAGCAGGAAATCGGTGCCCCCCACCGTGAACTCGCTCATGCCCGCCACCCTCACCCCTGGCGGCAACCGGGTCCATGGACAAAGATCGGCGCTGCTTGGACCGAAATGAGGGCGACGGAAGGGAGCGGGCCGTGTACCGGACCTGGATGCGGTTCCTCACCCCCGCCCCCGCCCACCACCGCCTCGGCCTGGCCTGCCTCGGCGTCGGCCTCCAGCACGGCACCCTGCCCACCGTCGGCCCCCGCACCCTCGACCACCACGTCGCCGTCATCATCAGCACCGGAAGCGGCTGGTACGCCACCCCCGACGGCCACCGCACCCCCGTCACCGCACCCGCCCTGCTCTGGCTCACCCCCGGCACCCCCCACCACTACGCCCCCGACCCGGAAACCGGCTGGGACGAAGCCTTCGTCGACTTCACCGGCCCCGCCACCACCACCTACACCGAACTCGGCTACATCGACCCCGACCACCCCGTCGTACCCCTCACCGACGCCACCACCCCCCGCGCCGTCGTCACCCGCATCGCACGCGCCGCCCACCGCGACAACCCACTGCTGGAAGTCGAGACCGCCGCCGCCGTCCACGAACTGCTCGTCGCCCTGCGCCGCGCCCGCGCCGACCTCACCAAAGGCGGCGACCCCGTCCTCAAAGCCCTCGCCCGCGACGCCTGCACCCCCATGACCGTCGCCGACCACGCCGCCAAACACGGCATGACCACGACCGAACTGCGCACCGCCGTCCGCCGCGGCGCCGGCTGCAGCCCCAAGGACTACCTCCTCGGCATCCGCCTCGACCGCGCCAAAGAACTCCTCGCCACCACCGAACTCCCCGTCGCCGCAGTCGCCCGCCGCGTCGGCTACGACGACCCGGCCTACTTCACCCGCCTGTTCACCCACCGCACCGGCACACCCCCCACCCGCTTCCGCGCCCAGCAGGCCCACACCGTCCCCGGAGACTTCCACGACCGGGTACCGGATCCGGACGATCCCCCGATGATCCACACACCCGGGAGACCGTAGGCTTCTCGCCCATGACCACCAGCAACAACGGAACCGGTGACGTCGACCCCGCCGTCCGCGACGAACTGGCGCGACTGCGCGACAGCATCGACAACATCGACGCCGCCGTCGTCCACATGCTCGCCGAACGCTTCAAATGCACCCAGCAGGTCGGACACCTCAAAGCCGTCCACCAGCTGCCCCCCGCCGACCCGGCCCGCGAGGCCCGCCAGATCGCCCGCCTGCGCACCCTCGCCGAGAACGCCAAACTCGACCCCGCCTTCGCCGAGAAATTCCTCAACTTCATCATCGCCGAGGTGATCAGACACCACGAGCGCATCGCCGAGGACACCGTCGGCGGCGCTGCGCCCACGGCGAACTGACGCCCCCACGCCCTCCCGGGACGTGACACCGGCCCCCCGCACGGGGCATGCTGCGCTGTGCACTCGTTGTCAGCCGACGGGCACAGCCCGTCAGCCCCACGGACATCAGCTGGAAGTCCCATGCGGGAGGGACGTCGGGCCATGCCGCCGGATGCGAAGATCCTCATCGTCGACGACCACCGGGACACGCTGTACGCCCTGGAGAGCGCCCTGGCCCCACTCGGCCACCGCATCAGCCGCGCCACCACCGGCGACGAAGCACTCAAACAAGTCCTGCGCGGCCACATCGGACTCCTCCTGCTGGACGTCCGCATGCCCGGCGTCGACGGCCTCGACGTAGTGCGCTACATGCGCCGCGTGGAACAGACCCAGCACATTCCGGTCATTCTCCTGACCGGGTTCGGCGCCGACCAGGAACTCACCTCCGCCGCCTTCGGCCTCGGCGTCGCCGACCTCGTCATGAAACCCATCGACCCCTGGGCCCTACGCACCAAAGTCCGCTACCTCTACGACGCCCACCGCCGCCAACGCGACCTCGAACACGAGGTCCGCGCCCTGCGCGCCCTGATCAAGGACCAGGACACCCCCGACACCCCCGTCCTGCCCCACCCCGACACACGCGTCCCCCCACAACGCGACACCTCCGGCGCACACCCGGCGCGAGACCGGACATAGGGCGCGTACCGATCCGCCTCTGTGCCATCCCACCGCCATCAGGCAGCATGTCGTGCATGTCCGTACTGACGCGCGACGAAGCGCAGACCCGTGCCCAGCTCATCGACGTCCGCCACTGCACGATCGCCCTCGATCTGACCACCGGCGACGACACCTTCGGCTCCCGCACCGTCATCCGGTTCACCACGCGCTCCGACGCGGACACCTTCGTCGAGATCAAGCCCGCACACCTGCACTCCGTCACCCTCGACGGACAACCCCTCGACCCCGAAACCCTCGACGGCAACCGGCTCCCCCTGAAAAACCTCACCGCCGGCGAACACGAACTCCACATCGACGCCACCATGCGCTACTCGCGCACCGGCGAAGGCATGCACCGCTTCACCGACCCCAGCGACGGCGAGACCTACGTCTACACCCAACTGTTCATGGACGACGTACAACGCGTCTTCGCCGCCTTCGACCAGCCCGACCTCAAAACCGTCTTCGAACTCACCGTCAAGGCCCCCGACGGCTGGAAAGTCCTCGCCAACAGCATCACCGAACACACCGGCGACGGCCTCTGGACCGCCGCCCCCACCCCCCTGATCTCCACCTACCTCGTCGCCGTCGCCGCCGGACCCTGGCACTCGATCACCACCGAACACCGCGGACTGCCCTTCGGCATCCACTGCCGCCGCTCCCTCGCCCCCCACCTCGACGCCGACGCCGACGAACTCTTCGAGATCACCCGGCAGTGCTACGACCGCTACCACGAGAAATTCTCCGAGCCCTACCCCTTCGACTCCTACGACCAGGCCTTCGTCCCCGAATTCAACGCCGGCGCCATGGAGAACCCCGGACTCGTCACCTTCCGCGACGAATTCGTCTACCGCTCCGCCGTCACCGACGCCGAACGCCAGACCCGCGCCATGGTCATCGCCCACGAAATGGCCCACATGTGGTTCGGCGACCTCGTCACCCTGCGCTGGTGGGACGACATCTGGCTCAACGAGTCCTTCGCCGAGTACATGGGCTACCAGACCCTCACCGAAGCCACCCGCTTCACCGACACCTGGACCGACTTCGGAGTCGTCCGCAAGGGCTGGGGCTACGACGCCGACCAACGCCCCTCCACCCACCCCGTCGCACCCGAAGCCGTCCACGACACCGCCTCGGCGCTGCTGAACTTCGACGGCATCTCCTACGCCAAGGGCGCCTCCGCACTACGCCAACTCGTCGCCTGGCTCGGCGAAAAGGACTTCCTCGCCGGCATCAACACCCACTTCGAACGCCACAAGTTCGCCAACGCCACCCTCGCCGACTTCATCGACTCCCTCGCCGCCCACACCGACCGCGACGTCCACGCCTGGGCCGACGCCTGGCTCCGCACCACCGGCGTCGACACCCTCACCCCACACGTCACACCCGGCACCGACGGCACCTGCACCCTCCACGTCGAACACACCGGCAGCCGCCCCCACCACATCGCCGTCGGCCTCTACGACCTCGACATCACCGACGAACACCGCCGACTCGTCCTGCGCGAACGCCTCGCCCTCGACGTGCCGCAGAGCGACCCGCAACCCATCGGCAAGCGCCCCGCCCTGCTCCTCCTCAACGACAGCGACCTCTCCTACGCCAAGGTCCGCTTCGACCCCGAATCCTTCGAAGGTGTACGCACCGCCCTGTCCGGACTGCCCGAGCCGCTGTCCCGCGCCGTGGTCTGGAACGCGCTCCGGGACGCCGTCCGCGACGGCGAACTCCCCGGCACCGCCTACCTGGAGACGGCCCGCACCCACCTCCCCTACGAAACCGACCTGGCCCTCGTACAAGGCGTACTGAGCTTCGCCGCGGCGCAGATCGCCAACCGCTACCTCACCCCCGAACAGCGCCCCGCCGCCCTCACCCTCGTCGCCGCCCTCTGCCGCGACCTCATCCGCCGCACCGAGGACGGCGACCACCCCGGCCTCCGCCTCATCGCCGTACGCCACCTCATCGACGTGTCCGCGCACCCCGAACCCATCGCGTCCTGGCTCGCCGACGGCACCGTCCCCGGCGGACCCGAACTCGACCAGGAACTGCGCTGGCGCATCCTCTCCCGCCTCGCCGTCCTCGGCGCCACCACCGAAGCCACCATCGACGCCGAACTGGAACGCGACCCCAGCGCCACCGGACAGGAAGGCGCGGCACGCTGCCGCGCCGCACTCCCCGACCCGGAGGCCAAAGCACGCGCCTGGGAAGCCATGTTCGCCGGCGACGACCTCTCCAACTACCTCCTCACCGCCACCGCCCAGGGCTTCTGGCAACCCGAACAAGCCGACCTCGTACGCGCATACGTGCCGCGCTTCTACGCCGACGCCGTCACCGTCGCCGCCCGACGCGGCCCCGCCATCGCAGACGTACTGGGCCGCTGGGCATTCCCGGTACACGCCGTGGACGAAGAGACACTGCGGCTCGGCGAGCAGTGCCTGCGCGACGGCGAACCGATCCCGGCACTGCGCCGCAAGCTCGTCGACCAACTCGACGACCTGGCACGGGCGTTGCGCGTGAGGCAGCAGATGACACAGAGCTGACCCGGAGGCCCGTACATACCCTCTTTCGGGTTCCGAACCCCGGGCTTTTCGGACACGACGCCTCATCGGCGTACAAGCTGGAAGCCATGAACACGCCGCCTCCAGCCCTGGGCCCGCTCCTCGCCACGGTCCTCGACGCCCTGACCACCGGCACCCGGGCCAGGGGCGGCCCCCTGCCCGCAGGCGGCCCGGAGGCGGTAGCCGCCCGCCTCCGGGAGGCAGCAGGCACCATCCTCCCGGAAAAGGGCGACGCGAACGCCCTCCACACCCTCACCCGAGCCCTCACCGAGGGCTCCGCCGACCCCACCCACCCCCACTGCACAGCCCACCTCCACTGCCCACCCCTCCCCGAAGCAGTAGCAGCAGACCTCGCCACCAACACCCTCAACCAGTCCCTCGACTCCTGGGACCAATCCCCAGCAGCCTCAGAACTGGAATCCCTGGTCACACGCGCACTAGCAGCACTGACCTACCCCGCCGCCGCCCCCACTGAAGCCGCGGGCGGCACCCCGCAAGCGCGGGCAAGCGAACCCACCCCCACGGCGCCCCCAACCCACAGCACGGCACCAGACGCCCTAGTAACCACCGGCGGCACCGAATCCAACCAACTCGCCCTCCTCCTCGCCCGCGAAAAACACCCCGGCACCCGCCTCATCCACGCCGAAAACGCCCACCACTCCCTCCCCAGAGCCGCCTGGCTACTCGGCATGCCCGACCCCGTAGTCGTCCCCGCCCCCGCCGGCACCCTCGACCCCGCCGCCCTCGACGAAGCCCTCACCTACCTCCCAGGCCCCCACCTCGTCGCCGCCACCGCAGGCACCACCGACGCCGGCCTCATCGACCCACTCCCCGAGATCGCTGAACTCTGCGCGCGGCACAACGCCCGCCTCCACATCGACGCGGCCTACGGCGGCGGCCTCCTCTTCAGCGACCGCCACAAACCCAAACTCGCCGGCCTCGAATCCGCCGCCACCATCACCCTCGACCTGCACAAACTCGGCTGGCAGCCCATCGCCGCCGGCATCCTCGCCGTCCGCGACCCCCACGACCTCGCCGCCCTCCACCACCGCGCCGACTACCTCAACGCCGACGACGACACCGAAGCCGGCCTCCCCGACCTCCTCGGCCGCTCCCTGCGCACCACCCGCCGCGCCGACATCCTCAAAATCGCCGTCACCCTCAAAACCCTCGGCCGCACCGGCATCGCCGGCCTCATCGACCAAGTCTGCGCACGCGCCGAGGAATTCGCCCACATGATCGACCGTCACCCCGGCTTCGACCTCTACGACCAGCCCACCATCAGCACAGTCCTCTTCCGCCCCCGCACCGCCACCGACGACACCGTCGCCGCCGTACGCCGCACCCTGCTCACCGACGGCCGCGCAGTCCTAGGCCGCGCCCATCTCAACGGCCGGCTCTGGCTCAAAGCCACCCTCCTCAACCCCCACACCAGCCCCGGCGACCTCACCGCCCTGCTGCACCTCGTGGAAGGAACCACCCCCCAATGAGCCCCACCCGCCCCACCCCCGACACCCCCCGCGACCTCGTCGGCATCGGCATCGGCCCCTTCAACCTCTCCCTCGCCGCCCTCGCCCACCCCCTCGCCGAACTAGACACCGTCTTCTACGACCAACGCCCCGCCTTCGACTGGCACCCCGGACTCCTCATCGAAGGCGCCACCATCCAAGTCCCCTTCCTCGCCGACCTCGTCACCCTCGTCGACCCCGCCAGCCCCTGGACCTTCCTCAACCACCTCAAAAACCGCGACCGACTCTTCCCCTTCTACTTCGCCGAGCGCTTCCACATCCAACGCGCCGAATACGACGCCTACTGCCGCTGGGTCGCCGAAAACCTCCCCGCCCTCCACTTCGGCCACCAAGTCGACGCCGTCCGCTTCAACCCCGAACGCGACGTGTTCGAAGTCGACTTCACCCAACTCGACACCGACGGCGAAGCCGAAGCCCTCGGCCGCACATACACCCGCAACATCGCCCTCGGCATCGGCACCGAACCCTACGTACCCGACCCCCTCAGACCCCTCGTCGAAACCCCCGGCGTCCCCGTCATCCACGCCGCCGACTACCTCACCCACCGCGCCGAACTACTCAAAGCCGAACACATCACCGTCGTCGGCTCCGGCCAATCCGGCGCCGAAGTCTTCCTCGACCTCCTCCGCGCCCGCCCCCACGGCCACGAACGCCTCCACTGGATCGGCCGCACCGAAGCCTTCGCCCCCATGGAGTACTCAAAACTCGGCCTCGAACACTTCACCCCCGACTACACCCGCTACTTCCACGCCCTCACCGAATCCGTACGCGACCGCCTCATCACCACCCAATGGCAACTCCACAAAGGCATCGACGCCGACACCCTCGCCGCCATCCACGACGAGCTCTACCGCCGCACCCTGAACGGCGACTGGCCCGACACCGTACTCACACCGGGCGTGCGGGTGCGCACCGCCGGACGGATCGCCACCACCAAACTCGAACTGCACCTGGAACACATCGAGCAGAACACCCGCTCCCGGCTCACCACCGACGCCGTCGTCCTCGCCACCGGCTACCGCGAACGCCCCCTCGACCGCCTCCTCGCCGGACTCGACCCCTACCTTCGCCGCGACAGCCGCGACCGCCCCCGCATCGACGAGCACTACCGGCTCATCCTCGACCCCACCGTCACCGCCACCGGCTGCAACATCTACGTCCAAAACGCCGAACGCCACACCCACGGCGTCGGCACCCCCGACCTCGGCCTCGCCGCCTGGCGCAGCGCCACCATCCTCAACACCCTCACCGGCAAAGAGACCTACCCCCTCCCCACCCGCACCGCCTTCACCACCTTCGGCCTGGAAACGCCAAGGCCCCAGATCCCGCCCGCGCGACGCGCCAGCACGCTGACGCCACTCAGGGACGGGATCTGAGGCCAAGTCAGACCACTAGAAGACCGGAACACCGTCCCGCGTCAGCCTCCAGTCCACCGACGCAAACTCCTTCGGGTCCAGCACACCCTTCGCCGTGACCCACTCCGCGATCCGCGTACGGATCTCCGTCGACTCCGACCACAGCTCCGGCGCCGACGCCACATGCGGGAACGCCCCACCACCATTGGCACGGTAGTTGTTCACCGCGAACACAAACCTCTGCGCGTCATCCAGCGCCGCACCGCCAAAGTTGAGGTTCTTGATCCGCGACCCCACCGGCTGCGCGATGTCGATGTCGTACGACAGACCCGAGACATAGTCGTAGTTGTAGTCCGGGCGGCCGTTCGCGTTGGTCAGCTTCTCCACGTCCACCGGCGCCCCGGCCGCCGTCTGCACGAAGTACTCCGCCGAGTACTCCAGGTACGCCCGCACCTGCGCACCCGTCATCAACTTCGCCACCAGCGTGTTGTCGTACACATACAGACTCGACAGATCCCGGATGGTCACCTCGCCCGCCGGGATCTCCGACGTCCGCGAGAACGGCGACGCCTGCGAAATCACCGGCAGATCCACATACTCCGTACCCACCAACGCCGCCTTGACCACGTCCTCCTGCACCTTGGTGATCAGGTCGATGATCGGGGCGTCCTTGTACCGGGCGTCCACCGTGGTCAGCGTCGCCGTCGCGGTGCCGACCACCTGGTTGACGTACTCCACCACCAGGTCGTGCTCGTCCTTCAGCAGCTTGGTGATCTTCGGGTCGTCCGGCACGCTCTTCGAGTCCAGCACGCTTGCCGCGACCGACTCCACCGACCAGCGGCCCTTGCTGAAGGTCAGGTCGATGTCGAACAGCGACAGCCGCTGCGCGAAGCACAACGGCTCCGACAACACGACCGTCTTCCCCGTCTTCTCGTTCGTCACCTTCAACTCGGCGATCTCCGTGTGCGCATGACCCACCAGAATCGCGTCGATGCCGGGCACCTGCTGCGCGACCAACGCCGCCGAGTTCTCCACGTACGGCAGCTGGTCGCCGTAGGAGGAGGTGCCAGAGGAGCCGGAGTGCGCCGACACGATCACCACGTCGGCGCCCATCGACCGCAGCTTGGGCACCCACTTCGCGGCCTGCTCCTCAAGACCCGGGAAAGTCATCTTCCCCTGCACATACGCCTTGTCCCAGATCGCGATACCCGGGTTGGTGAGCCCGAGCACGGCCACCTTGACCGGCGGGGCACCCTTCGGCCGGAACGTCTTCATGAAGTACGGCGGAAAGGCGGGCCGAAGCGTCTTCGCGTCCAGCGCGTTCGCCCCGAGCAGCGGGAAGTCGCACTGCTCCTCGAACTTGCGCAGCGTCTCGATGCCGTAGTTGAACTCGTGGTTGCCCAGCGCCACCGCGTCGTACCCGATGGCGTTCATCGCCTGTGCCATCGGGTGCACCGGACCACCCGGAGCGGTGATCGGGTCGACCTTCGCGTAGTAGTACGTCAGCGGGGTGCCCTGAATCGTGTCACCCGCGTCGATCAGCAGCGTGTTGCCACGGCCCCGCTCCTTGCGGATCCGCGAGACGAGGGTGGCGACCCGGGCGAGGCCCTTCGCGTTGCCCTTGGCGTCGGTGTACTCCGCGTCCTTGAAGTAGTCCCAGTTGAAGATGTTGCCGTGCAGGTCCGTGGTGCCCATGACCGTCAGGGAGTACCGCTTGGCCGGCTTCGGACGCTTGCCCTTGGCGGCCTCGGCCGCCTCGGCGGAGGGCGCCGCCACCGCGCCGGCCAGCGCGACCCCCGCTCCGGTCACGGCCGACTTCTTCAGGAACTTCCGACGGTTCAGGGGCATGCGGATCTCCTCCGGATGGTTCGTGACGCGCGTAGATCACGGGCCGAGACCCGCGCCGACGCGCGTAGATTCTGACCCGTACACGGCGACCCGCAACAGGCTCCGGAGGTTTCGATCTGGTGTCCAAACCTATGAGTTGACGCGTTTACAACCCGCCAAGCAGTGACGGAGCGGGACGTATCACCACGCCCACCACCCCTCCCGCGCCGCCACCGCGGCAGTAGACCGCGATTCCGCACCCATTCCGCTCATCGGAGCGACCCGGCGCACAATTCACCACCGGCCAACAACCCTTCATTCAAAGGTTGTTGCCCCGTCACCCGGACCCAATTCCCTACCCATCGGTAAGCCCTAGGGTCGAAACATGCGCCGAGCAAAAATCGTCTGCACCCTGGGCCCAGCCACCGACTCCTACGACCGGATCAAAGAACTGGTCGACGCCGGAATGGACATCGCCCGCTTCAACCTCAGCCACGGCACACACGCCGAACACGAGGAGCGCTACCGGCGTGTACGCAAGGCGTCCGACGAGACCGGCCGCAGCGTCGGACTCCTCGCCGACCTTCAAGGCCCGAAGATCCGCCTCGGCCGCTTCACCGAAGGACCCGTACTCCTCGAACGCGGCGACACCTTCACCATCACCGTGGAAGAGGGCACCGAGGGCGACCGCGAAAGCTGCGGCACAACCTACAAGGGCCTCGCCACCGACGTCACCCCCGGCGAACGCGTCCTCGTCGACGACGGCAAAGTCTGCCTCGAAGTCACCGCCATCGACGGACCCCGCGTCCGCACCACGGTCGTCGAAGGCGGCATGGTCTCCGACCACAAGGGCCTCAACCTCCCCGGCGTCGCAGTCTCCGTCCCCGCCCTCTCCGAGAAGGACGAGGAAGACCTGCGCTGGGCCCTCCACACCGGCTTCGACATCATCGCCCTCTCCTTCGTCCGCAGCGGCAAGGACATCGAAGACGTCCACCGGATCATGGACGAGGAGGGCCGCCGCCTGCCCGTCATCGCCAAGGTCGAGAAACCGCAAGCCGTCGAGAACATCGACGACATCGTCGCCGCCTTCGACGGCATCATGGTCGCCCGCGGCGACCTCGGCGTCGAAATGCCCCTGGAACAGGTACCCATCGTCCAAAAACGCGCCATCAAACTCGCCAAGCGCAACGCCAAGCCCGTCATCGTCGCCACCCAAATGCTCGACTCGATGATCGACAACTCCCGCCCCACCCGAGCCGAAGCCAGCGACGTCGCCAACGCCGTCATCGACGGCACCGACGCCGTGATGCTCTCCGGCGAGACCAGCGTCGGCAAATACGCCATCGAAACCGTACGCACCATGGCCAAGATCGTCGAAGCCGCCGAGGAAGACCTCCTTGCCCAAGGCCTGCCGCCCCTCACCGAGCGCAACAAACCCCGCACCCAGGGCGGCGCCGTCGCCCGCGCCGCAGCCGAAATCGGCGACTTCCTCGGCGCCACCTACCTGGTCGCGTTCACCGAGTCCGGAGACACCGCCCGCCGCCTCTCCCGCTACCGCTCACCGATCCCACTGCTCGCCTTCACCCCGGAAGCCTCCACCCGCTCCCAGCTCAGCCTCACCTGGGGAACGGAAACCTTCCTCGGCCCCCACGTCGACTCCACCGACGCCATGGTCGCCCAGGTCGACGACCTGCTCCTCAAACACGGCCGCTGCCGCAAGGGCGACACGGTGATCATCACCGCCGGCTCACCCCCGGGCGTCCCCGGCGCCACGAACATGGTCCGCGTCCACCACATCGGGGAGGACGACAGCCCGAGGTAGGGGTCAGTACTTAGGGCCTACGTGTTCGTCCATGAGGGCCACGGAGGCTTTGCGGGCGACGGAGACATTGAACGGCTCACCGTTCCGCGCGAGGCAAGTCCACTCGACCCCGACCTGGTCGAGCGCGGCGGTGTAGAGCTGCCGGATGTCGGCGGACTTGTTGGCGAACAGGTACCGCGGGTACTCGTATCGCTTGCGCTCCCCGTTGACCGTGCGGACCGTCCAATTGGTGATACGGCACCCGTCGGAGTGGATCAGGCCGCGGATGAAATACCAGGGGCGGGCGCTGACGATGTCCTGTTGCCAGGGTTCGAGTGCGATGCGGCGCTCATGTTTCTTGCCCGGACCATGCTGAGGGAAGAGGCAAGGCAGGTGCTTCGAGTAGACCTTCACGTTGTGGCAGCCCTTCCGGCGAACTCGGCAGACGGAGTTGCCGGGAAACACGGCGAGCATGCTCCTTTCGCATGCCTCCATGAGACCGGGCCAAGAATCCGTGCACGCGATCATCAGGTTGGGTGCTCGATGCTCGGAGTAGTGGCTGATATGTCCATCACCGAGGTAGAGACCGAGCAGATAGCTGTACGCGGCCTCATCGAGTGGTCGGCCGTCGCACCGCGGACACGGTGCGGCCTTGCGGCCCGGACACTCTCCGCGTTTCGCCCGGTCCACGTGCTTCCAGTAGCTGATTGTTCCCTTCGGGACGTTGAGACTCCGGGCTACGTCCGCGTTACGGGCGCCAGCCCTGAGCAGGGTCACGGCTTGCTGTCGCACCTGTGTGCCATGGAAGTGCATGCGACTAACGGTGCGTGACTGTTCGTGACGACACACAGCGAAAAGCGGATGTTCACTAGAAGGTGAGCATCCGCTTCAGAGGTGCCGGGTGCGGGATTCGAACCCGCAAGCCCTTTCAGGCAGAGGTGTTTGAGACCTCCGTGTATACCGTTCCACCAACCCGGCCGGTATTTGGCTGCCCGGGAAGTGTACCGGGTCATCATGTGCGGCCGCAGCTAGGTAGGCTCTAGGGGCAGCCCCCAGCCTGCCTGAACGAGGAGCCCTTCGTGACCGCCCCCGAGTCGCCCCAGCCCGTTGAAGCGCCCGACGACGACAAGGCTCATGTGCCTCCGTTGACGACCCGTGTCGTCATTGCCGAGGACGAGGCGCTGATTCGGCTGGATCTCAAAGAGATGCTGGAGGAGGAGGGGTACTCGGTCGTCGGGGAGGCGGGTGATGGTGAGCAGGCCATCGAGCTGGCCCGTGAGCACCGGCCCGATCTCGTGATCCTGGATGTGAAGATGCCGAAGCTGGATGGTATCTCCGCGGCGGAGAAGATCGCCGAGGAGCGTATCGCTCCGGTGTTGATGCTGACGGCTTTCTCGCAGCGTGATCTGGTGGAGCGGGCCCGGGATGCGGGTGCCATGGCGTATCTGGTGAAGCCGTTCAGCAAGAGTGATGTGGTGCCGGCGATTGAGATGGCCGTGTCCCGGTTCACGGAGCTGAAGGAGTTGGAGAACGAGGTCGCGGACCTCACTCAGCGTCTGGAGACTCGCAAGCTGGTTGACCGGGCGAAGTCGATTCTGCAGACGGAGTACGGTCTGACGGAGCCGGCGGCGTTCCGGTGGATTCAGAAGACGTCGATGGATCGTCGTATGTCGATGCAGCAGGTCGCGGAGGCCGTGATTCAGGATGCCGAGGAGAAGAAGGCGGCCAAGGGCTGATCTTCCCTGATCGTACGGCCGAGGCCCGCACTCCCTTCCGGGGGTGCGGGCCTTGGTCGTTGTGCGGTGGGTGTCAGTCCTCGCCGAGGTAGGCCTTGCGGACGGACTCGTCGTGGAGGAGGTCCTGGCCGGTGCCGGACAGGACGATGTTGCCGACTTCCATGACGTGGCCCTGGTCGGCGAGGGAGAGCGCCGCTTGGGCGTTCTGCTCGACGAGCAGGATGGTGGTGCCTTGTGACTTCAGCTCGGCGATGGTCGCCATGATCTTCTGCATCATGATCGGCGAGAGGCCCATGGAGGGTTCGTCGAGCATGAGCAGCTTGGGCTGGGACATCAGGGCGCGGCCCATGGCGAGCATTTGCTGTTCACCGCCGGAGAGGGTGCCTGCCGCTTGGTTGCGGCGTTCTCCGAGGATGGGGAACAGGTCGTATGCCTTTTGGATGTCCTTTTCGATGCCTTCTTTGTCTTTGCGGAGGAAGGCGCCGAGCTGGAGGTTTTCGAAGATGGTCAGCCGGGGGAAGATGTGGCGTCCCTCGGGGGAGTGGGCCAGTCCCAGCGAGACGATCTTGTGGGCGGGTACTCCGGTGAGTGGCTTGCCGTCGAAGGTGATCTTTCCTGCGGTGGGCTTGAGCAGACCCGACAGGGTGCGCAGGGTTGTCGTCTTGCCGGCGCCGTTGGTGCCGATGAGGGTGACGACCTGGCCTGCTTCCACGCTGAAGGAGATGCCCTTGACGGCTTCGATCTTGCCGTAGGAGACCCGGAGGTCTTCGACCTCAAGGAGTGCGGTCACTGGGCTTCTCCTTTGGTGCTGGTGGTGCTGTCCTCCTCGGCCGGGGCGTCGGCCGGAGCCTCGTCCTCGGTCTTGGTCACCGAGGTTTTGGTCGGCCCGGTCTCGGCCTTGGCGGCCTCGGCTTCGGCGACCTCGGCGGCTTCCTCCTCGCCGGGCGCGCCTTCGAAGGGTTCGCCGAGGTAGGCGGCGACGACGCGTTCGTCGGCCTGGACGATTTCGGCGGTGCCTTCGACGAGCTTTTCGCCTTGGACGAGGACGGCGACGCGGTCGCTGAGGTTGAAGACGAAGCGCATGTCGTGCTCGATGAGGAGGACGGCGATGCCTTGGTCCCGGATGGCGAAGACCAGTTCCTCTGTGGCCCGTGTTTCCTGCGGGTTCATTCCGGCCGTCGGCTCGTCCAGCAGGAGCAGGCCGGGGTCGGAGGCGAGGGCGCGTGCGATTTCGAGCTTGCGCTGTTCACCGTAGGGGAGGTTGCGGGCGAGGTGGTCGCGCTTGTGGGCGAGGCCGACGAACTCCAGGAGTTCCATGGCCCGTTCTTCGCTGGCTTTTTCCGCCTTCTTGAAGCCGGGGCCGCGCAGCAGTGCCGACCACAGGCCTTCCTTGGTCCGCGTGTGGCGGCCGACGAGGACGTTCTCCAGGACGGTCATGTTGGCGAACAGGCGGATGTTCTGGAAGGTGCGGGCGATGCCTGCCTTCGTCACGAGGTGCGGCTTGGGCGGCAGCACCGTGCCCTTGTAGGAGACTGTGCCCTCGGTGGGGACGTACAGGCCGGTGAGGCAGTTGAAGAAGGTGGTTTTGCCGGCGCCGTTGGGGCCGATGAGGCCGACGATTTCGCCGGAGTTCACCGTGAAGTCCACCGAGCGGACGGCGGTCAGGCCGCCGAAGCGCATGGTGACGCCACGGGCTTCGAGTACAGGTGTCGTCATGGTTCGTTACGCCCCTGCCTTGGTGACGGCCGGTTCGTCGGTCAGCGTCGCTTGTTCTGGTACGTCGAGTTGCCCGGTCTCGTGGAATTCGAGCTGCTGGCGGCGGTTGGCGATGATGCCTTCCGGGCGGAAGCGCATCAGCAGGACCAGCGCGATGCCGAAGGCGAGCAGGGACTTGTCCTGGAGGAAGTTGAGCTTTTCCGGGAGCAGGTAGAGCAGTGCTGCGCCGAGCAGGGGGCCGGCGACGGTGCCCATGCCGCCGAGGACGACGGCCGCGAGGAGGAACGCGGAGTTGGGCGGTGTGGATCCGGCGAACTGGTAGGGCGTCGGGACCACGGAGTAGGTGACGTGGGCGCTGACGGTGCCGGCGAGGCCGGCGAGGGCGGCGCCGAGTGCGAAGGCGATGAGCTTGACTCGGAAGCCGTTGATGCCCATGGCGGTGGCGGCGGTCTCGTCTTCGCGGATGGCGATCCAGGAGCGGCCGATGCGGGAGTCCGCGGCGCGTGTGTAGACGAGGACGACGATGGCCATGATGAGGACCATCAGCAGGTAGTAGTTGGCGAATCGGCCGAGGGTGAAGCCGGCGATGTCGTGGGATTCGCCGAGGTTGAACCCGAAGAAGCTGAGGTCCGGGATGGACGGGATGCCGTTGGGGCCGTTGGTGATGTCCGGGCCGGAGTCGCCGTCCATGTTGTTGACGGCGATGCGGAAGATTTCACCGAAGCCGAGGGTGACGATGGCGAGGTAGTCGCCGCGCAGTCGCAGGGTCGGGGCGCCGATGAGCACGCCGAACACTAGGGAGGCGGCGGCGCCGGTGAGTGCGGCGGCCCAGAAGGGGAACTGTACGCCGGAGAACCGGGAGAACTCGGAGCCGGAGACGAGGGCGGCGGTGTAGGCGCCGACGCCGAGGAAGGCGACGTATCCGAGGTCGAGGAGGCCGGCAAGGCCGACGACGATGTTCAGGCCGAGGGCGACGGTGCCGAAGATCAGGATGTTGACGCCGATGTTGGCGTAGTGGTCGTCGGTCTGGGTGAAGGGGAAGGCGATGGCGGCGGCGAAGCCCATGGCGAGGGTGAAGCTGCGGTTGTGGGCGACGATCCGGGAGAAGGTGTCGAGCAGGCCTGCGGTGTGCAGGGCCCACAGCGAGAAGGTGACCAGGATCAGGTAGCCGACGAAGAGCTCGCCGTATTCGGTGTCGATGCCGTAGGTGAAGACGGCGAGGCCGATGATGGTGACGACCGTGATGATGGCCCGCTCGATCCAGGGTGCGATGGCCTTGGGGGCGGGGAATCGGTCGGGCTTGGCGACGTACTTCTTGAGGTTGTCCTTGAGGTCGTCGCCGAGGGGCTCGGGCAGTGCGAGGGCGCCGAGCAGGGGGAGCAGGGAGGCGATGGCTGCGATCCAGCCGCCTGGTTCGAGGTTGACGACGCCGCCGAGTTCGACGGTGATGGCGATGACGGTGTACCAGGTGGTGGCGAAGCCGCCGATGGCGACGAGGGCCAGGGGGGCGTTGTTCTTCGCGGGCAGGAGCCAGCCGAGGCCGCGTATGCCGTACGAGGACAGCGTGAACAGGATGGTGAGGATGCCGGCGACGAAGGTCAGCCACTGGAGGCCGCCGGGGTAGCCGTTGACGGTGAGGTCGCCGGGGAATTCGTCGGTCCAGGTCCAGGCCATGTAGGCGGAGGCGCTGGTGGCGATGCCGCCGGCGAGCAGGAGTGCGCGGGCCGTGGCCAGCGGCAGCGGGAGCAGTCCGCGGGCGGATGGGGCGGCCGCGGTGGCGGTGGTGTCCGTGGTGGTCTTCTGGGTTTCGGTCACGTCGATCACGCCCTGTCCGCGACGCGCTCGCCGAGCAGACCCTGCGGCCTGACGAGGAGCACGAGGATGAGGAGGCAGAAGGCCCAGACGTTGGCCCAGCTCTGACCGCCGAGCTGCTGCATGCCGGGGATCTCGTCGATGTAGGCGGAGGCGAGGGTCTCGGCGACGCCGAGGACCAGACCGCCGAGCATGGCGCCGTAGATGTTGCCGATGCCGCCGAGGACGGCTGCGGTGAAGGCCTTGAGGCCCATCAGGAAGCCCATGCGGTAGTCGATGTTGCCGTACTTCAGGCCGTAGGCGAGGGCGGCGACTGCGGCGAAGAAGCCGCCGATCGCGAAGGCGATCACGATGATGCGGTTGGTGTCGATGCCCATGAGCTGGGCGGTGTCCGGGTCCTGTGCGGTGGCTTGCATGGCGCGGCCGGTGCGGGACTTGCGGACGAAGAAGGCGAGGGCGGCCATGCAGATGATGGCGGCCAGGATGAGGAAGATGTCGGCGTCCTTGATGGTGATGGAGCCGATGTCGTGGGTGGCGTCGAGGCCGGGGAAGGCGATGGCTCGGTCGGCACCGGGGTAGAAGTTACGGACGACTTCCTGGAGTGCCAGGGAGAGGCCGATGGCGGTGATGAGCGGTGCCAGGCGTGGTGCTCCGCGCAGTGGCCGGTAGGCGAAACGTTCCGCGCCGACGGCGATCAGTACGGCCACCAGGCCGCCGCCGATGAGCATGAGCGGGATGGCCACGGACATCGCCGTGCCGTCGGGGAGGATGTAGAAGTAGACCGTGAATGCGCCGAAGGCGCCGGTCATGAAGATCTCGCCGTGCGCGAAGTTGATGAGCTGGACGATGCCGTACACCATCGTGTAGCCGATGGCGATCAGCCCGTACATCGAGCCTAGAAGCAGCCCGTTGGCCAGCTGCTGCGGCAGGGTGTTCACCGCATGGCCTCCATGTCGCTGGATGTCGTGTGCACTATTCGCGTGCAGGGGTCTCTAAGCACTGAGCGTGTGCAGGGTCTGGGTGTGGAAACGGGCCGCGCGGTCGGGGTCCCCTCCCGCGCGGCCCGCGTGTTGCTTGACTGGGCTGCCTGGGTCAGCCGAGGTCGGCGGTGCCGGTCTTCACAGCCTTCCACTCACCCTTGGTGACCTGGTAGACGGTCAGCTGCTTGTTGGTGGTGTCGCCGTACTCGTCGAAGGCGACCTTGCCGGTCAGACCCTCGAAGTCCGACTTCTGGACCTCGTCGACGACCTTGGAGCGCAGGTCGTTGATGTCGCTGGGGACCTTGCCGTCGTTGGCGTCGACGACCGCCTTCACGGCCTTGATGATGGCGGTGGTGGCGTCGTAGGCGTAGGTGCCGTAGGCGCCGTAGTCACCCTTGTAGCCCTTGGACTTGTAGGTCTCGATGAAGGTCTTCGCGGCGGGCAGGGTGTCGGCGGGGACACCGATCGCGGTGGCGAGGTCGCCTTCGGTGGCGGCGCCGCCGGCCTCGATGTAGGTGGTGGCGAACATGCCGTCACCGCCGAACAGCGGGATCTTCACCCCGGCGTCCTTCATCTGCTTGGTGAGCAGCGCGGACTCGTCGTACTGGCCGCCGTAGTAGAGGATGTCGGCGCCGGAGTTCTTGATCTTGGTGACGAGGGACCCGAAGTCCTTGTCGCCGGTGTTCACGTGGTCGGTCTCGACGACCTTGCCACCGAACTTCTTGAACTGCTCGTTGAAGATCTTCGCCAGACCGGCGCCGTAGGTCTGCTTGTCGTCGACGACGAAGGCCTTCTTCTTCTTCAGACCGTTGAAGGCGTAGTCGGCGGCGAAGCTGCCCTGCAGCTCGTCCGTGGTGGACGTACGGAAGTACGTCTTGAACGGACGCTTCTTGTCGGTCTGCCAGTCCTTGCCCTGGGTGAGCTCAGGGGCGGTGTTGGCGGGGGAGATCTGGACCATGTTGGCGGAGGCGAAGACCTGCTGCATGGTCTGGGCAACGCCCGAGTTGAGCGGGCCAACGGCGCCGACGGCGGTCTTGTCGCCGGTGATGGCGGTGGCGTTGCTCTGGCCGGTGGCGGGCTGGGCCTTGTCGTCGTATGCCTTCAGTTTGAAGGTGACGCCCGGCACGAGCTTCTTCTCGTTCGCCTCGTCGACAGCGATCTGGGAGCCGTACTGCAGGCCCAGGCCGGTGGTGGAGTTCTCGCCGGAGAGCGGGGCGTCCACACCGATGGTGAGGGTGGTGGTCTTGCCGTTGTCGCTGTCGCCGCCGCCGTTGTCGTCTCGGGAGCCGCAGGCGGTGAGGGACAGAGCTCCGGTCGCGAGGACGGAGGTAAGTATCACCAAGGAACGTCGCACAATCAGTCCTTTCCGCAGTCACGCCCGCCCCGGTAGGGGCGGCGGGTGCCGCGCTGGTACCGAACTCCCGATGGAGCGGTGACTGGCGGTGACTCTAAGCCCGGTATGTGCGGATGGGCATCGGCGTGGGCTTCCTTGTGACTTTCTTGTTATGACGTGCTCGGGGGCGGGCAGGGGCGTGGGGGGCTCTCAGCCGTTTTGGCGGAATTTCCACTCAGTCCGCATTGTGAGAACCTGCACTTCCGGTTGGCCTTGTGCCCGGTCGAGGGGGTATGGGCGCGCAGGCGGCGTGGAGGAGATCGGAAAGGTCCCGCGAGAATGCGCCACCGAAGATGAAGCTGTGGCGCTGTATTGCGTGAGTGTTACGCAGCGTTACGTCCAGATAGTGAAATCCCGCATTCAAGGGCAGTTCCGAACAGTCGGATACGGAAATCTGCACCGTGATACGGCGAGTTGCTCCGCCGGGGACGGTGAACTCGTTCTTGGGCACGCTGTGGGCGGTGAGTCCGTCGAAGGGGGTGCCGGTGACCCGCAGGGTGACGTCCGGGCCGCGCAGTACGGACACCTTGAACCGGTAACTTGCCCTGATGTCGGTGGAGTTGATGGTGTCGGCGAGTCCGAGGTAATCCCACCGGGTGACATTGACGGGCCAGGCGGAGAGATCGAGCACCGGCTCGGGTCGGGGGTCCTGGCGGGGTGCGAGGAGCACCGCGCCGACAGCGCCGACGGTCAGCAGCGCCAGCGCCGCGGCCCCTCTGCGTACCCAGCGCGGGCCGCGGCCCCACCATCCCAGGATCCGGTCCCCGAGGCGCGGCCCATCCACCCCGATGACCTCAAAACCCTCGTCGTCATCAGGCCCGTTGACGGGTTCGACGGGACCTATGCCGGCCATGACAGCACGGTAACGCGGGGGAGCGGTGAGTGGGGGTGGTCGTGCCCGCGTAGCTGCGGGCAGCCGACCCACCCCCGCCGAGCCGGTCAGCCGGAAACGCCCACCGGCTCCCCGTCTCCCGGGCGCACGTCACGCAGCAGACACGTCAGCCGCGCCGTGCACACCCGCTTGTCGGACTCGTCCGTGATCACGATCTCGTACGTCGCCGTGGACCGCCCCCGGTGCACCGGCGTGGCCACACCCGTCACCAGCCCCGACCGCACCCCCCGGTGGTGCGTGCAGTTCAGGTCCACACCCACCGCGATCTTCGAGGACCCCCCGTGCAGCATCGACCCCACGGACCCCAGCGTCTCCGCCAGCACCGCGGACGCGCCCCCGTGCAGCAGCCCGTACGGCTGGGTGTTCCCCTCCACCGGCATCGTCCCGACGACCCGCTCCGCCGACGCCTCCAGGATCTGCACGCCCATCCGCGTCCCCAGGTGCCCGGCCGAGAACAGTGCCGGAAGATCCACCCCGAGCGCGGCGTACTCGTCGATGACCTCTTGCGGGAACTTCACCTGCTGCTGCTCGCCCATGGGGTGGACTCCGTTCGTCGTCGATCGCTCCAGCGCGCCGCTGGTACCTGAGCAAACGCTCAGTCGGTCGCCGATTGTTCCAGACGTACTACTACGGACTTGCTGGCCGGGGTGTTACTGGTGTCCGCGGTGGCGTCCAGCGGCACCAGCACATTGGTCTCCGGGTAGTACGCCGCCGCGCACCCCCGCGCCGTCGGGTAGGCCACGACCCGGAACCCGGGGGCCCGCCGCTCCACGCCGTCCTTCCATTCGCTGACCAGGTCCACGTACGACCCGTCCGCCACTCCGAGCGCCCGCGCGTCCTCGGGGTTCACCAGGACGACCCGCCGCCCGTTCCTGATCCCCCGGTACCGGTCGTCCAGCCCGTAGATCGTGGTGTTGTACTGGTCGTGCGACCGCAGCGTCTGCAGCAGCAGCCGTCCCTCGGGCAGTTCGGGGTACTCCACCGGCGCCGCCGTGAAGTTGGCCTTGCCGGTGGGGGTGGGGAAGCGCCGTTCGTCGCGCGGGGCGTGCGGCAGGGCGAACCCGCCGGGCTCGGCCACGCGCGCGTTGAAGTCCTCGAACCCGGGCACGACCCGCGCGATACGGTCGCGGATCGCCGCGTAGTCCTTCTCGAACTCCTCCCACGGCACTCGGCTCTTCTCTCCGAGCACCCGGCGCGCCAGCCGGCACACGATGGCCGGCTCGGACAGCAGGTGCGGGCTCGCGGGCTGAAGCCGCCCGCGTGAGGCGTGCACCATGCCCATGGAGTCCTCGACGGTCACGAACTGCTCGCCGCTCGCCTGAAGGTCCCGTTCGGTGCGCCCGAGTGTCGGCAGGATCAGCGCCCGCGCCCCCGTCACCGCGTGCGAGCGGTTCAGCTTGGTCGACACGTGCACGGTCAGCCGGGCCCGCCGCATCGCGGCCTCGGTCACCTCCGTGTCGGGCGAGGCGGAGACGAAGTTGCCGCCCATCGCGAAGAACACCTTGGCCTTGTCGTCGCGCATCGCGCGGATGGCCCGTACGACGTCCAGGCCGTGTTCGCGTGGCGGCGCGAACCCGAACTCCTTCTCCAGCGCGTCCAGGAACGCGGGCGCGGGCCGTTCGAAGATGCCCATGGTCCGGTCGCCCTGCACGTTGGAGTGGCCGCGCACCGGGCACACGCCCGCCCCCGGGCGTCCGATGTTGCCGCGCAGCAGAAGGAAGTTGACGATCTCGCGGATGGTCGGCACCGCGTGCTTGTGCTGGGTCAGGCCCATCGCCCAGCAGACGATGGTCCGCTCGGAGTCGAGGACCATGCGCAGCGCCCGCTCGATCTGTTCCCGGTCCAGGCCGGTCGCGGTGAGCGTCTCGTCCCAGTCGGCGTCCCGCGCGGTGGCCGCGAACTCCTCGTAGCCGTGGGTGTGTTCGCGGACGAAGTCCTCGTCGACCGCGCCCTCGGTGTCCAGGATCAGCTTGTTCAGCAGCCGGAACAGCGCCTGGTCGCCGCCGATGCGGATCTGCAGGAACAGATCGGTGAGCGCGGCGCCCTTGAGCATGCCCTGCGGGGTCTGCGGGTTCTTGAACCGCTCCATGCCCGCCTCGGGCAGCGGGTTGACGGTGATCACCTTGGCGCCGCCCGCCTTGGCCTTCTCCAGCGCGGACAGCATCCGGGGATGGTTCGTCCCCGGGTTCTGCCCGGCCACGATGATCAGATCGGCCTTGTAGAGGTCTTCCAGGAGCACGCTGCCCTTGCCGACGCCGATCGTCTCGTTCAGTGCCGAGCCCGACGACTCGTGGCACATGTTCGAGCAGTCGGGCAGGTTGTTGGTGCCGAACTCGCGGGCGAACAGCTGGTAGAGGAAGGCGGCCTCGTTGCTGGTGCGGCCGGAGGTGTAGAAGAGGGCCTGGTCCGGCGAGTCGAGCGCCGTCAGTTCCTCGGCGACGATGTCGAAGGCCCGCTCCCAGGTGACCGGCTCGTAGTGCTCGCCGCCCTCGGGCAGGTACATGGGGTGCGTCAGCCGTCCCTGCTGGCCGAGCCAGTAGCCGCTGCGGGTGGCGAGGTCGGCGACGGAGTGCGCGGCGAAGAACTCCGGCGTCACCCGGCGCAGCGTGGCCTCCTCGGCGACCGCCTTCGCGCCGTTCTCGCAGAACTCCGCGGTGTGCCGGTGCTCCGGCTCCGGCCAGGCGCAGCCCGGGCAGTCGAAGCCGTCCTTCTGGTTGACGCGCAGCAGGGTCAGCGCGGTCCGTTTCACGCCCATCTGCCGCTGCGCGACGCGCAGGGTGTGGCCGATGGCGGGCAGTCCGGCGGCCGCGTGCTTCGGCTCCGCGACCTGCGGCGCGTCCTGGACGGGGTCACCCTTGGGCGGCTTCGACGCCATCGCACGCTCTCCTTACGACTGCGTATGTGAGGTACGTCTCCGATCCTCGCACGTGTCACCGACACCGTCCGCCGCCGGGCTCCGGGCGGGAGCCGCCGCAGTCCGCCGCCGGGCTCCGGGCGGGAGCCGCCGCAGTCCGCCGCCGGGCTCCGGGCGGGAGCCGCCCCTGCCGGTGGGCCCGCGGTGTCAGTGGGGCGTGGCAGGATCGGGGGCGTGGCAGAGACAGCATCGAAGAAGACCGAAACGAATCCCGGCGGCGGCCGTCCGCGCCTGATGCTCATGGACGGGCATTCCCTGGCCTACCGCGCGTTCTTCGCGCTGCCCGCGGAGAACTTCACGACCGCGACCGGCCAGCCGACGAACGCGATCTACGGTTTCGCGTCGATGCTGGCGAACACCCTGCGCGACGAGGCGCCCACGCATTTCGCGGTCGCCTTCGACGTGTCCCGCAAGACCTGGCGGTCGGAGGAGTTCACCGAGTACAAGGCGAACCGTTCCAAGACCCCGGACGAGTTCAAGGGGCAGGTCGAGCTGATCGGTGAGCTGCTGGACGCGATGCATGTCTCCCGCTTCGCGGTGGACGGCTTCGAGGCCGACGACGTGATCGCCACGCTGGCCACGCAGGCCGAGGCCGAGGGCTTCGAGGTGCTGATCGTCACCGGCGACCGGGACTCCTTCCAGCTCGTCAGTGAGCACACCACTGTGCTCTACCCGACGAAGGGTGTCTCGGAGCTGACCCGGTTCACCCCGGAGAAGGTCGTGGAGAAGTACGGGTTGACGCCCGCGCAGTACCCCGACTTCGCTGCTCTGCGCGGCGACCCGTCCGACAACCTGCCCGGTATTCCGGGTGTGGGTGAGAAGACGGCCGCGAAGTGGATCAACCAGTTCGGTTCGTTCGCGGAGCTGGTCGAGCGGGTGGACGAGGTCAAGGGCAAGGCCGGCCAGAACCTCCGCGACCACCTGGAGGCGGTCAAGCTCAACCGTCGTCTCACCGAGATGGTGCGCGATGTGGAGCTGCCCAAGACGGTCGCCGACCTGGAGCGGGCCCCGTACGACCGCAAGGCCGTCGCGCTGGTTCTGGACACCCTGGAGATCCGCAACCCGTCCCTGCGGGAGCGGCTGCTCGCGGTCGACCCCGGCGGCCAGGAGGCCGAGGAGGCACCGGTCGCCGCGGAGGGCGTGGAGCTGGACGGCCAGGTGCTCGGCACCGGCGAGCTGGCCCCCTGGCTGGCCGAGCACACGGGCGCCCCTCTCGGGGTGGCCACCGTCGACACCTGGGCGCTCGGCACCGGCTCGGTGGCCGAGGTGGCGCTGGCCGCCGCCGACGGTCCCGCAGCCTGGTTCGATCCCTCCCAGCTCGACGAGGCCGACGAGACCGCGTTCGCGGCCTGGCTGGCCGACGCCGAGCGCCCGAAGGTCTTCCACAACGCCAAGGGCGCGATGCGGGTCTTCGCCGAGCACGGCTGGTCGATCGACGGCGTCACCATGGACACCGCGCTCGCCGCCTACCTGGTCAAGCCGGGCCGCCGCTCCTTCGACCTGGACGCGCTGTCCCTTGAATACCTGCACCGTGAGCTGGCGCCCGCCGCCACCGCCGACGGCCAGCTCGCCTTCGGCGCGGACGACGCCGCCGAGGCCGAGGCGCTGATGGTGCAGGCCCGTGCCGTCCTCGACCTGGGCGCCGCCTTCGAGGCCCGGCTGGAGGAGGTCGGCGCCGCCGACCTGCTGCGCGACATGGAGCTGCCCACCTCCGCGCTGCTGGCCCGGATGGAGCGGCACGGCATCGCCGCCGACCGCGCCCACCTGGAGGCCATGGAGCAGATGTTCGCCGGGGCCGTGCAGCAGGCGGTGAAGGAGGCGCACGCGGCGGCCGGGCACGAGTTCAACCTCGGTTCGCCCAAGCAGCTGCAGGAGGTTCTCTTCGGTGAGCTGGGCCTGCCCAAGACGAAGAAGACCAAGACCGGCTACACCACCGACGCCGACGCCCTGGCCTGGCTCGCGGGCCAGACGGAGAACGAACTGCCGGTGATCATGCTGCGCCACCGTGAGCAGGCGAAGCTGCGGGTCACCGTCGAGGGTCTGATCAAGACGATCGCGGCGGACGGCCGAATCCACACCACGTTCAACCAGACCGTCGCCGCCACCGGCCGCCTGTCCTCCACGGACCCGAACCTGCAGAACATCCCGGTCCGCACCGACGAGGGCCGCGCGATCCGCCGCGGCTTCGTGGTCGGTGAGGGCTTCGAGTCCCTGATGACGGCCGACTACAGCCAGATCGAGCTGCGCGTGATGGCGCACCTGTCCGCCGACGAGGGCCTCATCCAGGCCTTCACCTCCGGGGAGGACCTGCACACCACGGCCGCCTCCCAGGTCTTCGGTGTCGAGCCCGGCGCGGTCGACGCGGAGATGCGCCGCAAGATCAAGGCCATGTCCTACGGCCTGGCGTACGGTCTGTCCGCGTTCGGCCTGTCCCAGCAGCTGAACATCGAGGCGGGGGAGGCCCGCGCCCTGATGGACGCCTACTTCGAGCGGTTCGGCGGGGTACGGGACTACCTGCGCCGGGCTGTCGACGAGGCCCGCGCCACCGGGTACACGGCGACCCTCTTCGGGCGCCGCCGCTACCTGCCCGACCTCAACAGCGACAACCGCCAGCGCCGCGAGGCGGCCGAGCGCATGGCCCTGAACGCCCCGATCCAGGGCACCGCGGCCGACATCGTCAAGATCGCCATGCTCAAGGTCGACGAGGCCCTGCGCGAGGCCGGTCTGAAGACCCGGATGCTGCTCCAGGTCCACGACGAAATCGTGCTGGAGGTCGCCCCCGGCGAGCGCGAGCGGGCCGAGGCGCTGGTCCGCGAGCAGATGTCCCAGGCGGTCCGCCTGGACGTTCCGCTTGGCGTCTCGGTGGGCGTCGGCCCGGACTGGGAGTCGGCGGCGCACTGAGCGCACACCTGGAGGCATGAACAGAGGGGCGCGGGGGGCCGGTGACGGTTCACCCGCGCCCCGCCCGTCTCACCGCAGGACGAGCGGCGCCTCCTCGCGCACCGGCGCCGGCCGCCACACCCGGACGGCCACCGCGTACGCGAGTACGCCCACGAACAGCCCGGCGCCCGCCCCGAAGCACAGCGTCGGAATCAGCTCCCACGGCTTGGCGCGCGACCCCCAGTAGTCCCACCAGCGCACCGCCCGCACCACCGCGCACACCGCCGGAAGCCCGACGAGCGGCACCGCGGCCAGCCACCGGTCCCGCGCCGACAGCACCGGCACCCCGGCCGCGCCGCGCCCGCCCCCGGCCCGCCGCAGCGCCACCGCCACGAACACCGCGATGACGACCGCGGCGACCGCGGAACCCCCGTACTGCAAGTACCAGTACAACGGCGACCCCGCGATCTCCTCGCCGAGGACCGGGAACAGCCGCATGCCCCAGCGGTCGAGATGCGTGAACGCGTCCCACACCACGTGCGTCAGCGAGCCGAGCACCGCGGAGACGTAGCCCCACAGGGCGAGTTCCGGCCGGATCCGCGCCCGGGGCGCACCGCAGCGCAGCAGGGCCGCGGGCCGGTCCTGGCGGGCCCTGGGCAGCAGCGCCACCAGGGGCTCGCGCACCAGCAGCCAGAGCCCCACCAGCGCCCAGGCGAGCACGACATCGACGGTGAGCACACCGGCGAAGGAGTGCGTGACGTCCCCGAACACCATCGCGTCGGGCACGGCGCTGGCCGCGTAGTAGGTGAGATCGGGGCTGAAGGACCCGGCCACGAGGACGGCCGGGAGCAGTCGGCCCCGGCCGGTTCCGTCGGTTCGTACGGCGGGCAGCACCGCCGCCGCGTGGCTCAGGGTGAACGGCACCGGGTCTCCTCGCTGACAGGGTGGTCGACCCGCTCAGTATCACGTATGGCCAAGCGGTGAATATCGGAGGTGAACGGGTGCCCGTGGCGCGGAAGTTGTCGTAGGGTCACTTGGTCGGTGTGCGGGGCGCGCGGCCGACACGACGGACAAAGACGGACGGATGGGTCGTGGCGCACCACCGAACGGCCGTATGAACGCAACCCCCGCGGCACATCGTTCGTCACAACAGGGCGACGGGACAGACAGAGACGGGCGCTCGGGCGTCCACGGGAGGGGTTCACTCTATGTCGGCGCAATTCGGCAGGCGGCTGTACAAGGGTGCGGCCACCGCCGCCGTCGCCGCACTCGCGGTCGCGGCGCTCTCCGGCTCCCAGGCTCCCGGAGTGACAGTCGACGACCAGGGCAGACGGACCACCTCCGACGCCACCCCGTCTCCGGACGAGGCCGCCGGCGACAGCGCCACCGGCAACTCGCCCTACTACACGGACCTGCCGCCCCTGGACAGCCCCAAGCCCTCGCCGAGCGCGGGCGGTACGGGCGGCGGCGGCACGGACTCCGACTCCGGGATACCCGCGACCGTCCTGGACGCCTACCAGCAGGCCGCCGCCAAGCTCCAGGAGTCCAAGCCGGGCTGCAACATCCCCTGGGAGCTGCTCGCCGCCATCGGCCACGTCGAGTCGGGCCACGCCCGCGGCGGCCGGGTCGACGCCGACGGCACCACCACCTCGCCGATCCTCGGCCCGCAGCTCAACGGCAACGGCTTCGCCAACATCAGTGACACCGACAACGGCGCCTACGACGGGGACAGCTCTTACGACCGTGCCGTGGGGCCGATGCAGTTCATCCCGTCCACCTGGGAGTGGGCGGGCCGCGACGGCAACGGCGACGGCAAGAAGGACCCCAACAACGTCTACGACGCCGCCCTCGCCGCCGGGCACTACCTGTGCCGCTTCGGCTGGGACCTGTCCGACGCGCGCGACCTGCGCAGCGCGATCCTCAGCTACAACAACTCCACGGACTACCTGAACACGGTCCTGGCGTGGCTGGAGCACTACCGCAAGGGCGTCGACGAGATCCCCGACGGCACCGGTACGGTCCCGGAGGACCGCAGCGACGAGGGGACCTCCACGAACCCGTCGCCGAGCACCCCGGCGCAGCCCGCCACGCCCTCCACGCCCCCGAGGTCGACGCCGCCCGGGACCAAGCCGCCGGCCACCGAGCCCCCGACGACGCCTCCCACGACGCCTCCGCCGACCGAGCCGCAGACGCCCACCGAATCGGTCCACCACCTGGAGGACGCCGGTACCGAGGAGCTGAGCGCGCGGGCGGGCGACGCGTTCGCGGAGCGCATCAGCACCCGCGCGGAGACCAAGTCCGGCAAGGGCGTCGGCAAGGTGCGCATCCGCTTCACCATCACCGGCGACACGGATGCCGTCTTCGCCGGCGGCGAGAAGGTCGCCACCGCCCTCACCGACGGCAGCGGCACCGCGGTGGCGCCCGTGCTCCAGGCGGGCGACAGGACCGGCGACTTCAAGGTCCGGGCCACCCTCATCGGCCGCTCGGTCACCGCCGTCGAGTACCGGGCGAAGGTCACCGAGCGCACCGCCGACGCCGTCGCCCGGACGACCGAGACGGAGCTGACCTGCGTCCCGGGCGGCGAGTTCGCCGAGAAGGTGAAGGTGAAGGCCACCTACAAGGGCGCCGCCGCCGACGGTGTCGCGGCCACCGCCACCCTCGTCAAGTCCGCCGAGGACCCGACCGAGAACGACAAGGGCCCCTACTTCAAGGACGCCGACGACAAGCCGGTACGCACCCTCACCGGCCTGAAGACGGACAAGGACGGCCTGATCGAGCTGCCGAAGCTGCACGCGGACGACAACCCCGGCACGTACGAGCTCGTCATCACGCTGGCGGGCGGCGCGAAGGTCACGGTCAAGCTGACCGTGAAGGAGGCCGAGGAGGGGACCGGCGAGGAGACCGAGACCCCCACACCCTCCGCGAGCCCCAGCGCATAACCCCCGCACAGACCCGGACGGCGCCCCTCCGTGCGGAGGGGCGCCGTCGTCGTGCGTGACCTGTTCTCATCTCGTCCGCCCGTTGCTACGGTGCCCAAAACTGACGACCTATCAGTTTCGGCCTGGGAGGCACCGTGCGCGCCCTGATCGCCGCCGCGACCGGTCTCGCCGTCGCGCTCGCCCTGGTGTTCACCCTCACCGCGCTCGGCACCCCGAGCGGCGAGACCTCCCCGAAGCCGCTGCTGACCACGGTCCCCGCACACCCGTAACCGCCCGGGAGGGAGGCCGAGATGCGCCGCAAGGTCAGTCTGATCCTGCTCGCCCTCGCCGTGTTCTTCGCCGCGCTGTCCCCGATGCTGCGCTGGTACGCCTTCCCGCGCCTGGCCAAGGTCCCCGCCGACCAGTACCAGGACATGGTCCTGGAGGCGAAGGACGCCACCCTCCTCGACTACAGCACCATGAAGGCCCGCAAGGTCCCCAAGGTCACCATCGTGCAGACCCTCAAGGGCAACGTGGAGGAGTCGGAGCGGATCGAACGCACGGCGGGCCGCGACGTGGTCGTCTGGGACGGCCTCTCCTACGTCGAGGGCCCCGACGGCGAGATGGTCTCCCAGATCCCCGAGCGCTACATCTTCGACGCCCACACCCAGGAACCCGTCCACGCCACCGGGGAGATGGTCGACGGCGACCCGGTGCGCCGGGAGGGCATCGAGTTCAAGTGGCCGTTCCTGACCGAGAAACGGGACTACGAGTACTTCGACGCCCAGACCCGCACCTCCGCCCCCATCCACTACAAGGGCACCGAGAACTTCCGCGGCGTCGAGGTCTACTACTTCGAGCAGACCGTCCCGTGGACGAAGGTCCCGTACCCCAAGAAGCTGCCCGTCGAGGGCATCACCCCCGAGGCCCTCGCCGACACCGGCACCACCCGCTGGTACACCACGGTCCGCAAGTTCTGGGTCGAACCCGTCACCGGCGCCCCCGTCTACGGCGAGGAGATCCACCGCGAGGAACTGCGCGGCGGCACGCTCCTGGGCGACCGCGACAAGGTCACGGCGTTCGCCGGGCACGTCAAGATGCGCGAGGACTACATCGACCACACGGTCGACCTGGTCAAGTCCAACCGCACCCTGGTCCTGCTGATGACGACCTACCTCCCCTGGGGCTTTCTGACCCTCGGCATCCTCCTGCTCGCCCTCTCCCTCTACCTGGAGGCCCGCAGCCGCCGCCCCGGGAACCGGGCGCCGAAGGAGGCGACCGAACCGGAGCCGCTCAACGCCTGAGCCGCGCCCGCTCTCAGCCCCCTTGACGCCGGGCGCGGGCCGCGGTGTGCCGCGTGGGCTCGGCCGTCGCCGGGTCCTCCGGCCACGGGTGCTTCGGGTACCGGCCCCGCAATTCGGCGCGTACGCCCTTGTAGCCGTCCTTCCAGAAGGACGCGAGGTCCGCCGTGACCGCCGCGGGACGCCCGGCGGGGGACAGCAGATGGACCAGCACCGGCACCCCCGCCACCGTCGGCGACTCGTGCAGCCCGAACATCTCCTGCAACTTCACGGCGAGGACGGGCTGCTCGGGGTCGGAGTAGTCGAGGCGGATCCGGGACCCGCTCGGGACGGCCAGCCGCTCCGGCGCCAGCTCGTCCAGGCGGGCCGCCTCGCCCGACGCCCACGGCAACAGGCGTCCCAGGCCCGCCCCGGCGTCGATCCGGCCCAGATCCGCCCGCCTGCGCGCCCGGCCCAGCTCCGGTTCCAGCCACTCGTCCACGCGCGCGTGCAGCGCGTCGTCGGACACGTCCGGCCAAGGGGAGCCCACGTGCTGTTGCAGGAACGCCAGCCGCTGCCGCAGTACGACCGCGTCCGGCGACCACCGCAGCAGGCCCAGCCCCTCCTGCCGCAACCCCTCCAGCACGGCGGCCCGTACGAGACCGGGGTCCGGGTCCCGCAGCGGCCGGACCGTCAGTTCGATCGCGCCCAGCCGCTCCACCCGCCGGGCGACCACGTCACCGTCGGCCCAGTGGACCTCCTCGCCCTCCGAGTACAGGGGAGCGGCAGCCGTACGGGCCGTTTCCTCGTCCACCACGGCCGCGAGCTGCACGCGCGCGTGCCCCTTGCCGACCGGGCGGTCCGCCACCGCCACCGCCAGCCAGGAGGCGCCCCGCAGCGACGAGCCCTCCCGCAGCTCCGCCCGCGTCCCGGACGCCATCAGCACCGACCCGCCCTCGACCTTGCCGACGCGTTCGGGGAACGCCAGCGCGGCCACCCTTCCGGCCAGCGCGTCATCCGCCTCCACCGCGCCCGAGGTCCCGCGCAGCCGCCGCACCTCCGACCGCCAGCGCCCCGCATACGCGTCGCCCCCGCGCCGGGCCGCCCTGAGCGCCGCCGCCAGATCATCCCCGTAGTCCCGGGGAGCCTCCTCCGACAGCAGGGCCACCACCTCCGCGCCCGCGCCGTCCGTGTCCAGCAGTGCCCGTCCGAGGCGCGGGTGCAGGCCGAGGCCGGCCAGCCGCACGCCCCGCTCGGTCGCCCGACCCGACTCGTCCACCGCGCCGATCGCCGACAGCACCGCGCGCGCCGCCGCCATCGCGCCCGCCGGAGGCGGGTCCAGCAGGGCCAGACCGGACGCCGACGGGTCTCCCCAGCACGCCGTCTGCAACGCGAACGCCGTCAGGTCCGCCACCTTGATCTCAGGGGAGGGGAAACGGGGGAGACGGATGTCCTCCGCCTCCGCCCAGCACCGGTACACGGCCCCCGGCGCCTCACGCCCGGCCCGGCCCGCCCGCTGGCGTCCGGCAGCCTGGGACGCCCGTACCGTCGTCAGTGCGCTCAGCCCGCGCGCGTGGTCGACGCGGGGCTCCCGCGCGAGGCCGGAGTCGACGACCACCCGGACCCCCGGGACGGTGAGAGAGGACTCGGCCACCGAGGTGGCCAGTACGACCCGGCGCCGGTCGCCGCCGGACAGCACCGCGTCCTGCACCGCCGCCGGGGCCCTGCCGTGCACCTGGAGGATCTCCACACCGCCGAGGTCGGCGAGCTGCCCGGCCACGCGCGCGATCTCACCGACGCCGGGCAGGAAGCACAGCACGTCCCCCGTCCGCTCGGCCAGCGCCCGCCGCACCACCGACGCCACATGCGTCAGCAGCGCCGGATCGACCCGCATACCGTGCGGCGGCCGCACCGCACGGGCCGGCGGCGCCCACACGACCTCCACCGGGTACGAGACGCCCTCCGCCTCGACCACCGGCGCCCCGCCCAGCAGCCGGGCCCAGCCCTCCGCGTCCGTCGTCGCCGACGCGGCCACCAGCCGCAGCTCCGGGCGCAGCGCCTGCCGTACGTCCCACAGGAAGGCCGCCGTCGTGTCCGCGTCCAGATGCCGCTCGTGGACCTCGTCCAGGACCACCACGTCCACACCGGACAGCTCCTGGTCGCGCTGGAGCCGCTGGAGCAGCACACCCGTGGTGACGACCTCCACGCGCGCGTGCCGCCCGACGACCCGCTCCCCGCGCACCGTGTATCCGACACTCCCGCCGACCTTCTCGCCCAGCAGCCACGCCATCCGCCGGGCGGCGGCGCGGGCCGCGATCCGGCGCGGCTCGGCCACGACCACGCGCCGGGCGGGCGCGGCCTCGTCCAGCAGGCCCGCCAGAGCCAGCGGGACGAGGGTGGTCTTGCCGGTGCCCGGCGGGGCCACGAGGACCGCCGTGCCGGCACCGTCCAGGGCGTCGGTCAGAGCGGGAAGGGCACTGCGGACGGGAAGGGCGTCCAGGGCGTCGTAGCGGATCACACGCCCAGTCTCGGACACCTCGGATGCGCGGACGGACCCGGTTCCATACGCAGGCGAGGGTCGCGCGGACGGAATCGGCCTCGTACGCGGGCGACGGCGGACCCGGTCCCGTTCGCGGACGAGGACCGGCTCAGTCCCGTACGCAGACGAAGATCGCCGTGCCCGGGATCAGGTTGCCGCGCAGCGGGGACCAGCCGCCCCACTCCGCGCTGTTCCAGGCCGGCCACTCCGGCTCCACCAGGTCGACCAGGCGCAGGCCCGCCGCCACGACATCGCGGACCCGGTCGCCGATCGTGCGGTGGTGCTCCACGTAGACCGCGCGGCCCTGCTCGTCCTGCTCGACATAAGGGGTGCGGTCGAAGTAGGACGCGGACACCGACAGGCCCTCGGGGCCGGGCTCGTCCGGGAACGCCCAGCGGATCGGGTGGGTGACGGAGAAGACGAACCGGCCGCCGGGGCGCAGCACCCGCCGCACCTCGCGCAGCACCAGCACCGGGTCCGCGACGAACGGCAGCGCGCCGTACGCCGAGCACGCCAGGTCGAAGGAGCCGTCCGCGAAGGGGAGCGCGCCCGCGTCGGCGCAGACCAGCGGGAAGGAGCCGCCGATGCGCAGCGCGTGCTGGAGCTGGCGGTGGGAGAGGTCCAGGGCGACCGGGCGGGCGCCCTGCGCGGCCAGCCAGCGCGAGCACTGCGCGGCGCCGGCGCCGATCTCCAGGACGTCCTTGTTCTTCAGCTCCTCCGGCGGGCCGAGCAGCTCCGCCTCCACCTCGTCCAGGCCCTCGGGGCCCCAGACGAAGCGGTCGTCGCCGAGGAAGGTGCCGTGCTCGATCTGGTACTCGTCCGCGTTGCGGTCCCACCAGCCCCGGTTGGCCCGGGAACTCTCCGCGACCCCGGCGGCACGCCGCGTGGCCTCCGGCTCCGGCTCGGAAGCGGACGCGGCCTCGTTGGATACGGACTCTTGGATGATCGGCTCCCTCGTCGTACTCTTCCGTCACCTGAACGGCGCGGCCTCCCGGCGGCGTCACGAAAGGGGCGGCTTGGGCCCTGCGTGGCCTTGGGAGACAGGTTGTGTGCCGGGAATGCGGCGATCCGCCCCGGGTGTGCGCCTTCGCGCATTGACCCTGCCCGGCTGCCCCCGTATGCTACAAGTTGCGCTGCGGGCCTGCGCACCTCAGACGTAGCAGGCTGCGCTCGCATCTGTTGTAGTCCCCTCGGTTGTCGAGGCGCCGTCGCCAGTTGGCTGGTGGGGCGCTTCCTTGGCTGTCCGGCTTCTTCAGAGCGATACGGGCTCCCGGCGTAGCAGTACCTACGACTTCAATGTCCGTACCGGAGCCCTTTCCCACATGACGAGCAGCACCGAGACCACCGCCACCACCCCGCAGGTAGCGGTCAACGACATCGGTAACGAGGAAGCTTTCCTCGCCGCGATCGACGAGACGATCAAGTACTTCAACGACGGCGACATCGTCGACGGCGTCATCGTGAAGGTCGACCGGGACGAGGTCCTGCTCGACATCGGTTACAAGACCGAAGGTGTCATCCCGAGCCGCGAGCTTTCGATCAAGCACGACGTCGACCCGAACGAGGTCGTCGCCGTCGGCGACGAGATCGAGGCCCTGGTCCTCCAGAAGGAGGACAAGGAAGGCCGCCTGATCCTCTCGAAGAAGCGCGCCCAGTACGAGCGTGCCTGGGGCACCATCGAGAAGATCAAGGAAGAGGACGGCATCGTTACCGGTACCGTCATCGAGGTCGTCAAGGGTGGTCTCATCCTCGACATCGGCCTCCGCGGCTTCCTCCCGGCCTCCCTGGTCGAGATGCGCCGTGTCCGCGACCTCCAGCCCTACGTGGGCAAGGAGCTCGAAGCCAAGATCATCGAGCTGGACAAGAACCGCAACAACGTGGTCCTGTCCCGCCGTGCCTGGCTGGAGCAGACCCAGTCCGAGGTCCGCCAGACGTTCCTCACCACCCTGCAGAAGGGTCAGGTCCGTTCCGGCGTCGTCTCCTCGATCGTCAACTTCGGTGCCTTCGTGGACCTGGGTGGCGTCGACGGTCTGGTCCACGTCTCCGAGCTGTCCTGGAAGCACATCGACCACCCGTCCGAGGTTGTCGAGGTCGGCCAGGAGGTCACCGTCGAGGTTCTCGACGTCGACATGGACCGCGAGCGTGTCTCCCTGTCGCTGAAGGCGACCCAGGAAGACCCGTGGCAGCAGTTCGCCCGCACCCACCAGATCGGCCAGGTCGTGCCCGGCAAGGTCACGAAGCTGGTTCCGTTCGGTGCGTTCGTCCGCGTGGACGAGGGCATCGAGGGTCTGGTCCACATCTCCGAGCTGGCCGAGCGCCACGTGGAGATCCCGGAGCAGGTCGTCCAGGTCAACGACGAGATCTTCGTCAAGGTCATCGACATCGACCTGGAGCGTCGCCGGATCTCGCTGTCCCTCAAGCAGGCCAACGAGTCCTTCGGTGCCGACCCGGCCGCGGTCGAGTTCGACCCGACCCTGTACGGCATGGCCGCGTCCTACGACGACCAGGGCAACTACATCTACCCCGAGGGCTTCGACCCCGAGACCAACGACTGGCTCGAGGGCTACGAGAAGCAGCGCGAGGAGTGGGAGCGCCAGTACGCCGAGGCGCAGCAGCGCTTCGAGCAGCACCAGCAGCAGGTCATCAAGTCCCGCGAGGCCGACGCCGCTGCCGCGGCCGAGGGCGGCGAGGCTGCGGCTCCGGCCGCGACCGGTGGCTCGTACTCCTCCGAGGGCGCCGACAACTCCGGCGCGCTGGCCTCGGACGAGGCGCTTGCCGCGCTGCGTGAGAAGCTGGCCGGCGGCCAGAGCTGACGCTCGCTGAGCAGCACTAGCTCCTGACTGAGGGGCCGTACCTCCCGGGGTACGGCCCCTCAGTGCTGTCCGCGGAGATCATTTCCGCCGCCTCCTTGGGGAATGCCCACGCCCGCAAGGGCGTTGTGCAGAGGGAACACAAGGAGGAGCGGTCACTGTGCTTGATCCGCAAGGTTTGTACGCATGGGAGCCGAAGGGCCTGGCCGTCGTCGACATGGCCTTGGCACAGGAGTCGGCGGGCCTTGTCATGCTCTACCACTTCGACGGATACATCGACGCGGGTGAGACCGGCGACCAGATCGTCGACCGGCTGCTCGACTCACTGCCCCACCAGGTCGTCGCCCGATTCGACCACGACCGGCTGGTGGACTACCGAGCCCGCCGCCCGCTGCTGACGTTCAAGCGCGACCGCTGGACCGCCTACGAGGTCCCGGCCATCGAGGTACGGCTCGTCCAGGACGCCACCGGCGCCCCGTTCCTGCTGCTGTCCGGACCCGAGCCGGACGTGGAGTGGGAGCGCTTCGCCGCCGCGGTCCAGCAGATCGTGGAGCGGCTCGGCGTACGGCTCTCGGTGAACTTCCACGGCATCCCCATGGGCGTCCCGCACACCCGACCCGTGGGCCTCACCCCCCACGGCAACCGCACCGACCTCGTCCCCGGCCACCGCAGCCCCTTCGAGGAGGCCCAGGTGCCCGGCAGCGCGGCCTCGCTGCTGGAGTACCGGCTGATGGAGGCCGGCCACGAGGTCCTCGGCGTCGCCGCGCACGTCCCGCACTACGTGGCGCGTTCCCCGTACCCGGACGCGGCCCTGACCGTCCTGGAGGCCATCACGGCCGCCACCGGTCTGGTCCTGCCGGGTGTCGCCCACGCGCTGCGCACCGAGGCCCACCGCACCCAGACCGAGATCGACCGGCAGATCCAGGAGGGCGACGAGGAGCTGGTGGCGCTGGTCCAGGGCCTTGAGCACCAGTACGACGCGGCGGCCGGCGCGGAGACCAGGGGCAATATGCTCGCCGAGCCCGTGGACATCCCGTCGGCGGACGAGATCGGCCGCGAGTTCGAGCGGTTCCTGGCCGAGCGGGAAGGCGACAACTGACGCCCGAGCGGCACGCTCTAAGCTCTGCTCCATGCTGAAAGTGGGGTTGACCGGCGGTATCGGGGCCGGGAAGAGCGAGGTGTCACGGCTCCTCGTGGAGTGCGGTGCCGTGCTGATCGACGCGGACCGCATCGCGCGGGAGGTCGTGGCACCGGGCACGCCCGGCCTCGCGGCCGTCGTGGACGCGTTCGGCGAGGACGTGCTCGCGCCGGACGGCAGCCTGGACCGGCCCAGGCTGGGTTCCATCGTGTTCGCCGACCCCGAGAAACTGGCGGTCCTCAACGCGATCGTGCACCCCCTAGTCGGTGAGCGCTCCCGCGAGCTGGAGCAGGCCGCGGCCGAGGACGCCGTGGTCGTGCACGACGTACCGCTGCTCACCGAGAACGGGCTGGCGCCGCTGTACGACCTCGTGGTCGTCGTCGACGCGGACGAGGGGACCCAGCTCGACCGGCTGGTGCGGCTGCGCGGGATGACCGAGGAGGACGCCCGTGCCCGGATGGCCGCCCAGGCCACCCGCGAGAAGCGCCGGGAGATCGCGGACATCGTCATCGACAACGACGTCCCCCTCGAACAGCTCCGGCAGCGGGTGCGCGAGGTGTGGGAGGAGCTGCGGCGCCGGGCCGCCGAGGAATAGCGGCCCCGCGTGCGGGCGTTGATCCCGGCAGTGAGGGAAGGATTCTGCCGTGCCCGAGATCAGCGGTTCCACCGGACGTACTCCGGAGACGCATGTCATCGACTTCCGTGCCGCCGAGCAGCTGCTCGCCGCACGGGACCCGCGGGGCGCGGTGAAGCTGCTGGACGGTGTCATCGCCGCGCACCCCGAGAACACCGCCGCGCGACTGCTGCGCGCGCGTGCCTTCTTCGCGGCCGCCCAACTGCGGCCCGCCGAACTGGAGTTCACCATCGTCCTGGAGCGCGAGCCGGACAACGCCTTCGCGCACTTCGCGCTCGCCCGCACCTATGAGCGGCAGGGCCGCGACGAGCAGGCCGTACGGCACTTCCGGCTGGCGGCGGCGCTCGACCCGAACCCGCAGTACCGTCGGGCGGCCCGCTTCGACGCCTGACCGGCCGACGGGGTCAGCGGTCCTCGGGCGGGTTGTACGGGGGGATGTCGGGGCCCGGCTGCCAGTGCGGGCCCTGGCGGATGTGCCGCACGATGAAGCCCATGTCCACGGCCACGACCAGCACGAGGACCCCGCAGGCCACGGCCCAGCCAATACGGTCGGCGAGCGCGAAGGCGACGGTGCCGAAGAGCGCCCAGACCAGTCCCCACACGCTCAGCCAGAACCGCGTCCGCAGGGGACTGCGCGCGGTCGTGGGTTCACTGCCCGTACGCATCGCACACACCACTCCTTCCTTCGGACCGTACTCCGCGCCGAGGCGTTCACCAAAAGAGGCGTTCACCGCGAGACGTCTGCATCAAAAGAGGGGCCGGGCGGCGATGAGTTCCGCCGCGACCGGCTGTCTATCCCTGTGACCGCGACACAAACGCCGCACACAGGAGACCCGATGTCCGAGACCACCGCTCCCGTCCCCGCCGCCACCCCTGTCGTCGCCGAGTCCGCCACCGCGCGCGGGCGCCGCGCCCGGATCGCGCTGCGCGCCCTGCAGATCGTGCTCGCGCTGTTCTACGGCATCGCCAGCGCCCTGCCGAAGCTGATCGGGCACTCCTCGGCGGTGGAGGTCTTCGACGAACTCGGCTGGGGCAGCGCCGGTATGTACACCATCGGCGCCCTCGAACTCGCCGGAGCGGTGGCCCTGTTGATCCCGGTGCTCCAGTCGGTGGCGGCGATCGCGCTGAGCGGGCTGATGGTCGGCGCGTTCATCGTCTCGCTGACCGCCTTCGACGGCGAGAACGCGGCCACCCCACTGATCCTGATCGTCCCGCTCGCCCTGATCGCCTGGGCGCGGCGCGGTTCCAACGCCGACCTGCTGCGGCTGGTGACGCGCCGCTCGTGAGGCGGGTGCGCGTACGGCGACGGCCGTGCCCGGGGTGTTCCGGACACGGCCGTCGCCGTACGCGTCGCGGCGGCCGTCAGCGCGGGCCGGGGCGGCTGCTGCCCTTCTCCAGGGCGCGCAGGCGGTCCAGTTCGCGGCGGTCGCGCTTGGTGGGGCGGCCCGCGCCTCGGTCGCGGACACCGGCCGGGGCGACGGCCTCGCGGGGCGGGGGCGGCGGGGAGTTGTCGAGGTAGCACTGGACGGCGACCGGGGCGCCGACCCGCTTGCGGATCAGGCGCTTGACCACCACGATCCGCTCCCGGTTCTCGTGCCGCAGTCGCACCTCGTCGCCGACGCGCAGGGAGTGGGCGGGCTTGACCCGCTCGCCGTTCACCCGGACATGGCCGCCCTTGCAGGCGGCGGCGCCGAGCGAACGGGTCTTGATCAGCCGTACCGCCCAGATCCAGCTGTCCACGCGCACGCTCTCACCGGCCTGCGGGGCCGCGGCCTCGGCGGCGGCCACCGCGGCCGCGGTCCTGTCCTGGTCACCTTCGGAAGCCATGCCCCGACCCTATCCGCTGGGCGGTTTCGTCCCCCCGGCCATTTACGGCCGCCGACCTGGCCGGTCCGGGCCTGGCCGGGCCGGTGAGTGGCGGATCCGGTTCAGGGGCGAGCCCGAGCACGGGCGCGTCAGCGGCCCGAAACCGCCGAAAGCCGCCGGCTACCGGGTGTGGGGCAGTTCGCTTCGCGTCTGGTGCTGGGCTTGCGCTTGAAAGCGTCGGAGGCTGCCGCCTGCCGCCTGCCGCCTGCCGCCTGCCGCCTGCCGGGCGCGGGGCGCCCCCTTCCGCGTCCGACGCGTCCGACCCCGGGGCTTACGCCCGAAACCGCCGGAAGGTGCCGCCTTGCCGGGTGCGCGGCAGCCCCTTCCGCGCCCGCCCCCCGGGCTTACGGTGGAGCCATGGACACCCTCGCCGCCCTCGACCGGCGGATCGCCGACTGCCGGGCCTGCCCGCGGCTGGTGGCCTGGCGGGAAGAGGTGGCCACGACCAAGCGGGCTGCTTTCGCGGGGGAGACGTACTGGGGGCGCCCGGTCCCGGGCTTCGGCCCCGCCGACGCCCGGCTGCTGATCATCGGCCTCGCCCCGGCCGCGCACGGCGGCAACCGCACGGGCCGGATGTTCACCGGGGACCGCTCCGGCGATGTGCTGTACCGGGCGCTGTACGACGTGGGCCTCGCCTCGCAGCCGGGTTCCGCCGCCGTGGGCGACGGCCTGGAGCTGTACGGCACCCGCGTGACCGCCCCGGTCCACTGCGCCCCGCCCGCCAACAAGCCCACCCCGGCCGAACGCGACACCTGCCGGCCCTGGCTGGTACGGGAGCTGCGTCTGCTGCGGCCCACCCTGAGGTCGGTCGTGGTGCTCGGCGCCTTCGGCTGGCAGGCGACGCTGCCCGTGCTGGCGGAGGTGGGCTGGGCGGTGCCGAGACCCCGCCCGGCCTTCGCCCACGGCACGCGCGTGCCGCTGGACGGCCTGACCCTGTACGGCTGCTTCCACGTCAGCCAGCGCAACACGTTCACGGGCCGGTTGACGCCGGAGATGCTCAGGGGAGTGCTGCGGGCGGCGGCGCGGGAGGCCGGGTCTTAGGTCCATCCGGCTCCAGCTCCAGCCCTTGGCCGTCGGGCGTCGGCCGTGAGATCGTCACGCGCGTGACCGAGACCGCAGGGGAATCGATTCAGCCGCGACCCGACGACCGCACCGCGTCCGCTCTGCGCTTCGCGGTGGAACTCGTCGCCTGGGTGACGACTCCCTGGGCGCTGGCCGGCTACTCGTGGCTGCTCGCCGTGGTGTCGGTGGTGCTCCTGATCGGCCTGCCCACGTGCTTCTCCACCCCGGGCGACAAGGCGCACGTGATCATCGCGGTACCGGGCTGGGGCACGATCCTGCTGGTGCTGCTCCAGCTCGTCGCGGCCGTGGTCTCCTCGTGGGCGGTGTGGCCCGCGTGGGCGGCGGGACTGGTGACCTTCACGGCCGTCGTCTCCCTGTGCACGGAGCGCCGGCGCTGGCGGTGGCTGCTCTCCGGCGCCGTATGAGCGGCCGGGGAGCAGGTACTCAGCCCTCTTCGCCGAACAGGTGCCGGACCGTCGACTCGTAGTTGGCGCGGACGTGGTCCAGAGCGTGGGCGCGGGCCCGGTCGGGGTCGCCGGAGGCGATGGCCTCGTACAGCTCGCGGTGTTCGGTGAGGAGTTGGGGCCACTCCTCGTTGCGGCGGGTCAGCCAGCGCAGACGGCCGTCGACCGGTTCCATGACCGAGATCAGCAGGCTGTTGCCCGCCATGGCGAGGATGCGGTCGTGGAAGCGGGTGTTGATGTCGGTGATCGTCTCGGCGTCGCCGGCCCTGGTGGCGGCGGCCGCGCTGTCCAGCAGTTCGCGCAGCTCCGCCAGGGCCTCGGGGGTGGCCCGGTCGGCGGCCAGACCGGCCGCGTAGACCTCCAGCGCCTCGCGCAGTTCGAAGAGTTCCTTGACGTCGGTCGGGGTGAGCCGGCGGACCACCGTGCGGCGGGCGGACTCGAAGAGGACGAAACCCTCCGCGACCAGCGCGCGGATCGCCTCGCGCACCGGCACCCGGGAGACCCCGAACCGCTCGGCCAGTTCCCGCTCCACCAGTCGGTCGCCGGGGCGGAGGCGGCCGGCGATGATCTCCTGCCGCAGCGTGGCCAGGACGCGTTCGCGTACCGCGCCGAGGGGTTCGATCTTCGTCATGGGGCCATCTTCGCCGACTCCGGGGGGCTTTTACGGAGCGTTAACGGCAGCGATATCTGTCCGAACTGTTGACGGCGGGACGATGTCGGCTGTTTGGTATACCAAACGCGGTTGCCAAGCGTCCTCCTCCGTCCCCTTTCCTGGAGGCCCCGTGTCCCTCGCCGACCGTGCCGAAGCCACCGGCACCCCCGTGTTCGTCCCCGATCCCCGGCTCACCAACGAAGACCTCGCCCCCGCCGGCAAGCGGAACTGGAAGGTCTTCGACCTCTTCGCCCTGTGGATGTCCGACGTCCACAACCTCGGCAACTACACCTTCGCCGCAGGACTGCTGGTCCTCGGCATGAACGTGTGGCAGGTCTTCACCTCCCTGCTCGTCGGCTTCGTGCTGATCTACATCGGCATGAACTGGATGGGGAAGATCGGCCAGCGCCACGGCGTGCCCTTCCCCGTCGTCAGCCGCATCAGCTTCGGCGTCTGGGGCGCCAACATCCCCGCCCTGATCAGGGCCGTCATCGCCATCATGTGGTACGGCATCCAGACCTACCTGGCCTCCGTCGCCGTCAACGTGATGCTGCTCGCCGCCTGGCCGGGCCTGGAGTCCTGGACCCACAGCTCCTTCCTCGGCCTGGACACCCTCGGCTGGATCTCCTTCGTCTCCCTCTGGCTGATCCAGGCGCTGATCATCAGCCAGGGCATGGAGTCCGTACGGAAGTTCCAGGACTTCTGCGGTCCCGCGATCTGGCTGGTGATGATCGCGCTGGCGGTGTGGATCCTCGCCAAGGCGGACTGGACGATCTCGCTGACCTCCACCCCGAACCCGGTCTCCGTGGGCGAGCAGTGGCGGCAGTGGTTCGGCGCGATCGGCCTGGTGCTCGCCACCTACGGCACGCTGATGCTCAACTTCTGCGACTTCTCCCGCTTCTCGCCCGACTACCGGACGGTCAAGCGCGGCAACTTCTGGGGCCTGCCCATCAACTCCACCGCCTTCGTGGTGGTCTCGGTGATCGTCACCGCCGGTTCGCTGGAGGTGTTCGGCGAGGCCATCACCGACCCGGCGGAGCTGGTCGCCAAGGTCGGCAACACCTGGGTGCTGGTGGTCGCGGCGCTGACCTTCGCCATCGCCACCATGGGCGTCAACATCGTCGCCAACTTCGTCTCCCCGGCGTACGACCTGGCCAACGTCTGGCCGCAGAAGATCACCTTCAAGGTCGGCGGACTCATCAGCACCGTGGCGGCGCTGGCCGTGACCCCCTGGAACCTCTTCTCCAACCCGACCGTCGTCAACTACTTCCTGGGCGGCCTCGGCGCCTTCCTGGGCCCGCTGTTCGGCGTGATCATGGTCGACTACTACCTGGTCAAGAAGGGCCGGGTCGATGTGGACGCGCTCTTCTCCGCGGAGCCCGGCTCCCGCTACTACTACCGCAAGGGCGTCAACCCCAAGGCGCTGTGGGCCTTCCTGCCCGCCGCCGGGGTGGCCGCGGTGCTGGCGCTGGTGAAGACCTTCAGCGATGTCGCGCCGTACTCCTGGTTCATCGGCACCGCGCTCGCCGCCGGCCTGTATCTGGCGCTGTGCCGCGATGAGCGCGCCGGGGCGGAGGGCTGAGCGGGTGCGCATCCTCGTCACCAACTGCAACACCACGCAGTCGATGACCGCGGAGATCGTACGAGGTGCCCGGGCCGCCGCAGGCCCGGGCACCACCGTGACCGGACTGACCCCGCACTGGGGACCGGAGTCCGCGGAGGGCTGGCTGGACAGCTACCTCTCGGCGGCGGCGGTGATCGACGCGCTGCGGACGTACGCGGGCGAGCCCTACGACGCCGTCGTCATGGCCGGGTTCGGGGAGCACGGGCGGGAGGGCGTACGGGAGTTGGTGGACGTGCCCGTCGTGGACATCACCGAGGCCGCCGCCCACCTGGCCTGTCTGCTGGGCCGCCGCTACGGCGTGGTCACCACCCTGGAGCGGTCCTGCGGGCAGATCGAGGACAGCCTGGAGCTGGCCGGGGTCGGCCGCAACTGCGCCGGCGTGGTCGGCACCGGCCTCGGCGTACTGGAACTGGAGGACGCCGAGCGCACCGAGGCCGCCTTCCTCGCGGCGGCCGAGCGGGTGCGCGCAGCCGGGGCCGAGGTGCTGGTGCTGGGGTGCGCTGGGATGACCGGGCTGCAGCGGGCGGTGGGGGAGAAGCTGGGGATGCCCGTGGTCGACGGGGTCGGCGCGGCCGTACGGCTGGCCGAGTCGCTGGTGGCGCTGGGGCTGACGACGAGCAGGGCGGGCACGTACGCGCGTCCGCTGCCGAAGCGGCGGCAGTGGGGCCGCCGCCCGTGAGCCAGGGCCCGCGACGCCGGGATGATCCCAACGACAGGCCCTAAGGCCGCCAGACGTACCGCACGTCCGGCTCCCGCTCCTCGTTGCCGCTGCCGTCGGTGCGTTCGACGGCGACGAAGCCGTGGCGTTCGTAGAAGCGGTGGGCGGGCTTGTTGACCTGGAAGGTCCACAGATTCAGGCCGCGCGGACTGCGCTCCTTGGCGAGCCGTACGAACCGGTCGCCCAGCCCCCGGCCGCGCCAGTCGGGGGCGAGGTAGAGCTGGGAGAGCAGTTCGCCGTGCAGCACCATGACCCCGACGAGCGTGCCGTCGCCCGTGTCCGCGACCCAGGTCTCCTGCCGGGGCACGACGAACTCCCGGAAGTAGTCGCGGACTTCGTCGTCCGAGTGCGGGCGGACGACCGTGGGCAGCGCGGCGTCGAAGGAGCGCAGCCAGACGTCGGCGACGGCGAGCGCGTCCTCGGCGGTGGCCCGGCGCAGGGTGATCACCGGCCGGACTCCGGTACGACCGCGGTGGCCGTGATCTCCACCAGTTGCCCGGTGTAGCCGAGGCAGGCGACGCCGAGGAGTGTGGAGGAGTGCGGCCCCGTACTGAGCCCCGACGCCTCGACGACCTCCCAGACCTGGGACAGCACGGCGGGTTCACTGCTCACGACGTACACATCGGTGGAGACGACATGCTCCAGACCGCTGCCCACAGCGGCGAGCTGCTCCCGCAGATTCCGGATGACCTGTTCGGCCTGGACCGCCGGATCCCCCTCCCCGACGATCTTCCCCTCCGCGTCCAACGGCACGGCCCCCGCCAGGAACGCCAGCCTGGTCCCGGCCTCGACGACCGACGCGTGCGCGTACGTGGGCGGCGGGAACAGGGCAGGACTGACAACACGCTTGATCACGGCGGCTCCCGGGGTACGGCGGATGGCGGGCAACCTACAGATCTTCGACCGGAGGAAGACCCCACGCACCCGAATTTCCGACCCGCCGTTTAACCATTCGACACCACCACCCCGCCCCCGGGACCCTGGGCACCAGCCATGTCCAGAACCACCCACCACACCCCGCCCCGCCGCCGCGCGGTACCGCCCTATTGGCCGGACGGCACGGCGGGCCCGTGCACGGCGCACTGGCTCACCGACCTCCGCTACTCCCGCCGGGAGTCGGCCCGGGCCGCACGCGAGGGGCGCCGCCCCCGCCCCCTGCGGGTGCGGCGGGCCTTCGCTGCGTATGTCTACCCCCGGACCCTGGGCGTCCGGGAGGACAGCCCGTACGAGAGGCGCGCGCGGGCCGCCCTCCGGGCGTTCCGCCGGGCGGTGGTGAAGGACCTGCGAGCAGCCGGGCCGGGCGCCCTTCGGGAAGCGGCCGCCGCGCTCGACCTGCCGCCCGTCCGCCATCGGCACCGCGACCTGTGGGAAACCTGACCCCCGGAGACCCCGTGACCGACTTTCTCGATTCCGTCGCCGACCGGCTGGCAGGGCTGCCCGGTGTGCGGGCCGTGGCGCTCGGGGGATCCCGGGCTCAGGGGACCGCGCGGCCGGACAGTGACTGGGATCTGGCCGTCTACTACCGGGGGGACTTCGATCCGGACGATCTGCGGGCCCTGGGGTGGGAGGGGGAGGTCTCCGAGATCGGCGGGTGGGGCGGCGGGGTGTTCAACGGCGGGGCCTGGCTGACCGTCGAGGGGCGCCGGGTGGACGTGCACTACCGGGATCTCGACGTCGTCGGGCACGAGTTGGCGGAGGCGGAGCAGGGGCGGTTCCGGGTGGAGCCGCTGCTGTTCCATCTCGCCGGGATTCCCACCTATCTGATCGTGGCCGAGCTGGCGATCAACCAGGTGCTGAGGGGGGGAGTTGCCGCGCCCCGAGGGATATCCGGAGAGGCTGCGGCGCACCGCCTTCGCGCGCTGGCGCGACACCGCCCGGCTGACTTTGGCGTACGCCGCCGCCCACCACGCCCCCGCCGGGCGCCGCACCGAGCTCGCCGGGGCCGTCGCCACCGCCGCCGTGCAGACGGGGCACGCCGTGCTGGCGGCGCGCGGGGAGTGGGTGACGAACGAGAAGCGGCTGCTGGAGCGGGCCGGGCTGCGCGGCACGGACGACATCGTCGGTGCCATGGGGGCCACGTCGCTGGAGACGGTGGTCGAGGACGCCCGGCGGCTGTTCGAGAGCGCGCTGGCGACGGCGTTGCGGTCATAAAGAACGTGGCTGCTGCACGCATTGTCACGCGGCGGTAATACAGCCGTACCGGAACACACCACTTCATGATCTACCGTCGTACCCGTACCCGTACCCGTACCCGTCGCCCCGGCCACCGTCGCCCGAAGGCACCCGCCCTCGTCCGACAGGAGCCCTGTGCACCGCCCCGCAGCCGCCCTGCCCCCCTGGATCGCCCACGCCCTGCGCACTCAGCGGGGGCCGATTCCCTGGAGCGCGGTCGTACGGGGCGCGCTGGGCGCCGGACCCCTGCTCGCGGCGGCCGTTGTCGCCGGTCACGCCTCCGTGGGTGTCGTCGCCGCCGTCGCCGCGATGCTCGCCGGGGTCGCCGACCGCCCCGGCAGCAGGCGGGCCGCCGTGCGCCGGCTGGGAGTGCCCGCCGTCGCGGGCGCCGGCGGCCTGGTGCTCGGCACCTACGGCGGGGAACTGCTCGGCGCCGTGGGGCTCAGCGTGCTGTTCGCCGTCGTCGGGCTCGCCGCCGGAAGCGTCAGCGCCGTCGGGCCCGTCGCCTCCACCGCCGGAACACAGTTGCTCGTCGCATCCGCGATCGGCGCCGGCATGCCGCTGCCGGAACCGGGCTGGCAGCGCGGCCTCGCCTACCTCGCCGGCGCCGGATGGCTGATCCTGCTGCGGCTGGCCCTGCCCAGCCCGGGGGCCATCGCCGGGGACTTCCGGTTCGACGGGGAACGGGAGGCCGTGGGCGCCGTCTACGACGCGGTCGCCGCGCTCCTCGACGCCGCGGGCACCGACCTCGCCACCGCACGCCGGGCCGCGCTCACCGCCGCACTCGACCACGCGCAGGACGCCCTCGCCGGACCCCGCCTGCGCCGCTACGCCTCCTCCGCCGCCGAACGCCGCCTGCACGCCCAGTACGCCGCAGCGCTGCCCCTCGCCGAGGCCGCCACCGCCCTCGCCTGGGCCGGTGAGCCCGTACCGGCGCGGGCCGCCGAAGGCCCCCGGCGCCTCGCCACCGCCGTACGCACCAACACGCCCACCGGACCCCTGCCCGCGCCCGCCCGGAGCGCACCCGCGCTGCGCGCCCTCGACGACGCCCTGCTGCACGCAGCCGAGGCCTTCGACCGGGCCGACGGCGGGAACCTGCACACCCGGCGGCGCTCGCCGAAGGCGCTGGCGCGCACGGTTCTCGGCGCGGGCGGCCGGGAGTACGGACTGCGCGTCGGCCTGTGCTTCGGGGCCTCCGCCGCTGCCGCCCAGGCGCTCCACCACGCCCGCTGGTACGGCGAGCACCCGCACTGGTACTGGCTGCCCGCCACCGCCGTCTTCCTCGTCAAGCCCGACCTCGGGCCGCTGCTGTCACGGGTGCTGTGCCGGGCCGCCGGGACCGTGCTCGGGGCGGCCGTGTTCGCCGCCTTCGCCGCCGTACTGCCCCGGCCGGAGGGGCTGATCGCGCTGGTCGCCGTCAGCGGGGCGCTCATCCCCGTCGCCACCCGGCACTTCGCCGCCCAGACCGGAGTGGTGACCGTGCTCGTGCTCGCACTGGTGATGGTCGGCGGTGAACCGCAGGCCGCCGCGGGCCGGATCGGCGAGACCCTGCTGGCCTGCGTGATCGTCCTGGTGGTGGGGCATCTGTCGATGCCCGGCCAACGTGGCGGGGCGGTACGCGCCCGGCTCGGCGCCGCCGAGGAGGCGACGCACGCCTACCTCACCCATGTGCTCGGCGAGTCCCACGACCGCACCGGCCGCTGGCTCCTGCGCCGCGAGGCCTACCGCACCCTCGCCGAGGCCCGCAGCGCCATCGCGCTGGCCTCCGCCGAACTGCCCCCGCTCGCCCGGCACTCGGCGGGCACCGAGAAGGTGGCCGGTGCCCTCGAACGGCTCGTTGACGCCACCACCGCCTGCGCCGTCCACCTGGACGACGCCGGAGGACTCACCCCGCGCGACACCCGGCAACTCACCGGCCTGCTGGACGAATTGGCGGCGCTGCGGGCGCGCCGGGCGGGCTGAACAGCGCCACTGCGTTCGCCGGGCGTCGTACGTTGGCCGTATGACGCCGACCGCCGCTGACATCGTCATCACCGGGTGCACCGTTCTCGTCCACGACGAGGAGGAGCGGGTCGGGTTCCGGGAGGACGCCGCGATCGTCGTGCGCGACGGGGCCGTCGAGGCGGTCACCGACGCCGCCGAGGCCGCGGACACACCCGCGGCGCAGCGGATCGACGCGCGCGGGCAGGTGGCGATGCCGGGGCTGGTGAACTGCCACACCCACGCCCCGATGGTCGCCCTGCGCGGCATCGCCGAGGACCTGCCCCTGGAGGAGTGGTTCAACGACTACGTCTGGCCCGTTGAGTCCAACCTCACCGAACGGGACGTGGAGTTGGGGGCGCGGCTCGCCTGCGCCGAGATGATCCGGGCCGGGGTCACCTGCTTCGCCGACCACTACTTCGCCATGGACGCCGTCGCCGCCGTGGTCGCCGAGTGCGGGCTGCGCGCCCACCTCGGCGAGGCGTACTTCTCCTCGCAGGGGCCCGAAGGGCGGGAGCGGTCAGTGGAGTTCGCGCTGCGGTACCGGGGTGCCGCGGGCGGCCGTATCACCACCGCCCTCGCCCCGCACGCCCCCTACACCGTCACCGACGCCGACCTTGCCGCCACCGCGGACCTCGCCCGCGAGCACGGGCTGCCGGTCCATCTGCACGCCGCCGAGACCCGCGACCAGACCCGCACCTCCCTCGACCGGCACGGCGTCACCCCCATCGGCGTCCTGGACCGCACCGGCATCCTCGCCACCGACGTCCTCATCGCCCACGGCACCGGCATCGTCGACGACGACCTGCCCCTGCTCCGGGACGCCCCCGGACGGGTCGCCGTCGCCACCGCGCCCCGCGGCTACCTGAAGTTCGCCTGGCCCGACACCACCCCGGTGCGCGCCCTGCGCGGGATCGGCGTCCACGTGGGCCTCGCCACGGACGGCGCCGCCTCCAACAACTCCCTCGACGTGTGGGAGTCCATGGCGCTCACCGCGCTGGTGCAGAAGTCGACCACCGGCGACCCCACCTGGCTGACCTCCCGTCAGGCCCTGCACCACGCCACGCTCCAGAGCGCCGCCGCCGTCGGCCTCGGCGACCGCCTGGGCACCCTCGCCCCGGGCCGCCGCGCCGACATCGTCCTCGTCGACCTCACCGGCCCGCACACCCAGCCCGTCCACGACCTCGCCGCGACCCTCGTGCACAGCGCCCGCTCCTTCGACGTCCGCACCACCATCGTCGACGGCCGTGTCCTGATGCGGGACCGCGAACTCCTCACCCTCGATGTCGCCCCGGTACTGGCGGAGTTGGGCGAGCGGCTGCCCGGCCTGGTCGACCGGAGCCACGGCAGGCGGATCCAGGAGTACGACACGTGAGGGTGTGAGGAAGAAGGCACCGGAAAAATCTTGGTCCCCGGCGATGAGTTCCGTACTTCCCTTCGGTCAGCACCTTCAACGGACCGTCGCACAGGAGGGGCCCATGTCGCTTCCGGAGATCGTCTCGCGCGCCCAGTGGCGCGCGGCGCGCGAGGAGTTACTGGTCAAGGAGGAGGCCGTCGCCCGCGCACGGGAGGCGCTGAACGCCGAGCGGCGGCGGCTGCCGATGGTGGAGGTGGAGACGGAGTACGTCTTCGAGGGCGGTGACGGCAAGGCAAGTCTGCTCGACCTCTTCGAGGGGCGGCGCCAGCTCGTCGTGCACCACTTCGTGTTCGCGCCCGAGTGGGAGACGGGCTGCCGCACCTGCTCCGCCTTCCTCGACCAGGTCGGCCACCTCGCCCACCTGTGGGCCCGCGACACCTCCTTCGCCGCCGTCTCCCGGGCGCCGTACACCAGGATCCTGCCCTTCAAGGCGCGGATGGGCTGGACGGTGCCCTGGCTCTCCTCGTACGGGAACGACTTCGACCGTGACTTCGAGGTGACCCGGGAGCACGACGGGGAACTGGTGGAGCGGTCCGGGGTGAGCTGCTTCCTGCGGGACCGCGACCGGGTGTTCCACACCTACTCCGCCTTCGGGCGCGAACTCGACGGGCTGGGTTCCACGACCAGCCTCCTGGACCTGACCGTGCTGGGGCGGCAGGAGGACCGGGCCCGCGTGCGCTATCACGACGAGTACGAGGACTGACGCGGAAAGTAGTCGAAAAGCGGGCGGAATCGAGACCCGGCTCACACTCGGCGGTGGACCGGTGTCAACTATGTCTCAGTACCGTCACTCCACGAGGCGTTCACCCCACCCCCGGCGTTTAACTCTTCGAGGTACAACGCTCAAGGGAGGTGCCAAGTGAACGGGCGAACGGTGCTCGAACGCTTTCCCGCAGGTGGGCCGCGGGGCTCGTGGCCGGCGGAGGAGTTCGCGCAGGCGCGGCGCAGCGAGGGCATGCCCGCCGAGGTCGTGATGGACCTGGCGTCGGACGCCTTCCTCGTCATCGTGCGCGGCGACGCCTGCGTCGACGCGGCGGCCTGAGCTCAGCCCGCCTTCGGGGCGGGTACCTGGGCGGCGAACTGTTCCGCCTGGAGCGCGTACAGCTCCGCGTACAGTCCGCCCCCGGCCAGCAGTTCCTCGGGGCTCCCGGACTCCACCAGCCGCCCCTGGTCCAGTACATGCACCAGATCGGCGTGGCGCACGGACGCCAGCCGGTGGGTGATCAGCACGACCGTCTGCCCGGCCGCGGCCAGGGCCCGGATCCTGTCGAAGACCTCCAGCTCGGCCCGGGCGTCCAGGGCGGCCGTCGGCTCGTCCACGATCAGGATCCGGCCGCGCCGGTAGGCGGCCCGCGCGATGCCGAGCCGCTGCCACTGCCCGCCGGACAGCTCGTGCCCGCCGTTGAACTGCCGGGCCAGCAGGGTGTCCAGGCCGCGCGGCAGATCGGCCACCACCTCCTCGGCCCCGGCCGCGGCCACCGCCTCGGCGAGCCGTTCCTCGGTCAGCGGCGTGGAGGAGCGGCCCACGGCGACATTGGCCCGTGCGGTGAACGGCCACCGCTTGAAGTCCTGGGCCACCATCGCGATGCGCTCGGCGAGTTGGCGCCGGTCGGCCCCGGCCGCGTCCACGTCGTCCCACAGGATCCGGCCCCGGTCCGGGACGTACAGGCCCGCGAGCAGTTTGACCAGGGTGGTCTTGCCGGAGCCGTTCTCGCCGACCAGTGCCACGATCCGGCCCATGGGCAGGGTGAGGCTGATGTCGTCCAGGGCGGGGCGGGCGGACTCGCCGGGATAGCTGAAGCTGACGTGCTCGAAGCGGATCTCCCGGGGCTCCTCGGGCAGCGGGGTGCCGCCGCTGGGGATGGCCCGCTCGGCGGCCTCCTCGTACAGCCGTTGCAGGTCGCCCACGAACAGGGCCTCCTCGTGCAACTGGTTGATCTCCAGCACCAGGCTGTCCAGGCTGGCCGAGCCGGTCCGGATGGCGATCACCGCGGTTCCGGCCACCGCCAGCGCCATCGCCCCGGTGAGCAGCAGCGCGCCGAGCGTGGCGTACGTCGCGACCGTGGCGAGGCCGGTCCAGGCGGCGGCGGCCAGACCGGTGCGGGCGGCGAGCCGGGCCAGGCGGGCCTGCTCGGCCTCCGCCGTCTCGGCCATGGCGCGGTAGTGGCGCAGCAGGAACGGGCCGACGCCGTGCACCCGGATCTCCGGGGCGGCGGCCGGTTCGGTGAGCAGCCCGCTGAGCAGATGGCCGGCGCGGGCGTGCTGCACCCAGGTGTGGAAGGACTCGTAGCGGCGCCGGGCGATGGTCAGCGCCGACCAGGCGCTCGGCAGGGTCATGGTGACGAGCAGCGGGAGCAGGGCGGGGTGCAGCACGGTGAGTACACCGGCGGCGGCGATCAGCGAGATGATCGCGTTCACCACCCGGGCGCTGTAGGTGATCATGCGCCGGGCCGAGGAGGCGCCGTACTGGGCGGTGTCCAACAGTTTGTGGAAGGCGTGGTCCTCGATCGCGGCCAGCTCCACGGCCGCCGCCCGCTCCAGGTACTGCTCGGTGGCGACCCGCTCCACCTTCGGCTCCAGGCGCCCGGTGGCGTAGGTGGAGGCCGCCCGCAGCAGGGCGCCGACCAGCAGGACGGCGGCCATCGTGACCAGCGCGGGCACGGACTGCCGCAACCGGTCCGCGATGTCCCCGTCGCCGAGCAGCCGCCCGAGCACACTGTTGACCGCGAGCAGGCCCACGGCCTGGGAGAGCCCCCGTCCGACCTCCGCCGCGAGCACGGTCCGCGCGGCTGTACGGTCGGCCTGCCAGGCGAGCCGGAAACTGACGGTCAGCAGGCCGGGCAGCCGCTTGACCATGGACCGGAAGTTCAGCTCCAGGAAGGCGTCATGGTGCTGGTTCCAGCCCATGTCGTACCGCAACGGCCCCCCGAACAGCAGCTGTTCGGACTCGGACACCTCAGCCACGTGGTCACCCCCGGTTGGCCACTATCGCGGCAGGGGGGACATCCGGCCAGGGCGCACACAGGGGGACGTGAGGCGTACGCGAAGGGCGCGGGGTACCGGGCGACCGGTCACGGCTGACCCGCCCGTGGACACGCGCCCCCTGTGCAGCGCTACGCGCTCACGTGCCGGGACCAGGACGGTGTGGTGCCCATCAGCCGGCACAGCGCCAGATACAGCGGAATCGGCGGGGTGTACGGCACGGTCCCCTCCGGTCGGTGGATCAGCCGTACCTCGTCCGGAACCACTGCCCCGGCCACGTACCGCGTAGCCGTCGGCCACTCCAGGGCGTAGTCGGAGTCCGCCGGAACGATCCACCACCAGTACGCCTCATCGGCGTAGACGCACCCCGCGTGCGGCAGCCGGGGCAGCACCAGCGGGCCGAAGCGGGCCGGTACGGCCACCGCGTCGCAGCCCAGAGGGGCCGTCATCCCGTCCGGCACCGCCAGCCTCGACGGCTCGGCCCGCGGTACGAAGCCGCGGTGCAGCCGGACCAGCGTGTCCAGGCTCAGTACCGGCCCGATCCCCGACATGACGCTCACGCCGGCCCCCCGTCCTCGTCTTCGCCCTCGGAGCCCTCGGCCTCGGAGCCGGGTTTGGGCCGGGCACCCCAGCCCAGGTCGTTGCGCGGGCCGGTGTCCTCGCGGGGCGTGTCCGCCTTGCGCGGCAGCTCCGCCCAGACCAGCAGCCCGGGACCGTGCTCATGGGCGCCCCAGGCGTGGCAGAGGGCGTCGACCAGGAGCAATCCCCTCCCGTGCTCCTCGTCCGCGCGCTGCGCCGCTGGGTGGGGCTCACTCGGTGCGCAGCCCTGATCGCGCACGGCTATTCGCAGCAGGTCGTCGCCGTCGTGCAGCTCGCAGACGATGTGCCGGCTCGCGGTGTGCACGATGGCGTTGGTGACCAGCTCGGAGACCACCAGGGCGGCGGTGTCGCAGGTGTCCTCGCAGACGGACCAGCCGGTGAGCCGGGCCCTGGTCAGGCGTCTGGCCTGCGCGGGGGAACCCGGGTGTGCGGCCAGCTCGAACCGGAACCGGCGCTCGGCGGGGCCCCGTTGAGGGCCAACGGCCGTGGCGGCGCCGTGGCCCAACAGGCCGACGGCGTCTGTTCCTAAGGGCGCGGACGGAATCACGCTTGCCACTATCGCCCCGCCGTGAACACTTGGCAAGTGTCACTCTGAAAATTGCAGAGTGCTGTGTGACGGTGTGCAAGGCCGTGGCACACTGCATCGCAACAGCATGTTGAGCGGCGCCAAAAGGGATCGGCGAGAATCCGAACGGATTTTCGAATAGGTCTTCGAATGGCGCCGCAGGGCTGTCAGCATTCATTGGGTGGAGGTGGGAGCGTGAGCGAGCCGCGGTCCGCGCCGACGGTCGGCCAGGTCGTCCTCGGCCGACGCCTGCTGGACCTGCGGGAACGCGCCGGTCTCAAGCGTGAGGAAGCCGCCCGCGTCCTGCGCGTCGCCCCCGCCACCGTCCGCCGTATGGAGATGGCCGAGGTCTCCCTCAAGATCCCGTACCTCCAGCTCCTGCTGAAGGCGTACGGGGTCAGCGACGAGGAGGCCGACGCCTTCGTGCGGCTGGCCGAGGACGCCAACAAACCCGGCTGGTGGCAGCGGTTCCACGACATCCTGCCGGGCTGGTTCTCGATGTACGTCAGCCTGGAGGGGGCCGCGAGCCTCATCCGGTCCTACGAGCCGCACTTCGTGCCCGGTCTGCTCCAGACCGAGGACTACGCACGAGGGGTGCTGCGCTCCGGTGCCATCGGCCAGACCAAGCCCGACGACATCGAGCGACATGTGGCGCTGCGCATGCAGCGCCAGGGGCTGCTCACCCGCCCGGACGCGCCCCGGTTCTGGGTGATCATGGACGAGACCGTGCTGCGCCGCCAGGTCGGCGGCCCGGAGGTGATGCGTGCCCAGATCGACCGGCTGCTTGAGGTGACGAAGCTGCCCAACGTGACGCTGCAGGTCGCGCCCTTCGACAGTGGGCCGCACCCCGGCACGTACGGGCCCTTCGTGCTGTTCCGATTTGCCATGCCGGAACTCCCGGACATGGTCTACAGCGAGTACCTGACCGGCGCCGTCTACCTCGACGCGCGCCCCGAGGTGGCCACCCACCTGGAGGTCATGGACCGCATGGCGGCGCAGGCCGCTACGGCACATCGCACGAAGGAGATCCTGCGGGATCTCCGCAAGGAGCTGTGAATGGATCGCATCAAACCGCGCATACCCGTCTACAACGGCATGCCCGCGCGGGAGTTGGGCAGCGAGGGCTGGCACAAGCCGTGGAGCGGTGGCAACGGAGGCAACTGTCTGGAGGCGATGAAGCTCGCCGACGGCCGGATCGCCGTGCGTCAGTCGACCGACCCGGACGGGCCGGCGCTGATCTACACCAACGACGAGATGACGGCCTTCATCGAGGGCGCCAAGGCGGGGGTGGCCGACTTCCTGCTCTCCTGAGGCCCGTGCCACCTTGCTATGCCCTTGAGTTGATGAACAACCGCTGGCGGAGGCCGACTTGAGCAGGTCTCAGAACCAGGACATGATCCGGCGCGGGGCGTCGACCACACGGCTGACGACCACGACCGGCAGCGGCGGCTGCTCGGCCTTGCTCGGGCTGAGGTTCAGGCCGTAGTAGATCTGCTCGATCGAGGGCGGTCCGACCGCGAGATTGCGTCGGACCGCCTCGGCGGAGGATGCCTCGCCCGTCCGCACCAGATAGGCCGCGGCCATCGTGCCCGTACGGCCGACTCCCGCACCGCAGTGCACGAACACCGGACCGTCGGAGTTCTTCACCGTCTCCATCAGCTTCTCCACCTGCCCGGAGGTCGGCGTCTGGCCGTCCCGGATGGGCACGCGCACGAGATTCAGACCGGCCTTGCCGGGCTCGGCGAGCTGTTTGGCGCTCAGGTCCTCGGCCCGCAGGTCCACGACGGTCACGAAGCCCATGCTCGCCAGTTCGCGGTAGCCGGCGGGCGACGGAGCGGCGCCGCGCCACAGCCTGCCGTCGGAGCTGACCGGCTGGAAGTTGTGCACACCCTGGACGGAGCGGGTCCCGGCGGGTGCCGGGGTCTCTGCCTTCGCCCAGTACGAGAGACCGAGAATGCCTCCCGCGCCGACCGCCCACAGGACGAGATATCCGATGAGGAGGCCGGTGAGGGCCCGCACCGCGCGCTGCGGCAGCGGGCGCTTCTGGAGGGCAGGGCGAGGCAGGGTAGCGGAGAGAACAGCCATGAGCGACCCGGGGGACTAGGGGACGTGGGCGCACATGGCAGAGTACCCCGGTTTGATGATCATCTATTGGTTACGTGTGATTTGTGCCCTATGTCTCATTTGGCATGTTCAGATGGCGTGCTCAGATGGCGTGCGTCACTCACTCCTCATCCGTCTCGGCGTCCCCAATGCCCACCACCGTGAGGCTCACCCGCTCCAGCGTGGCGTCCTCCAGACAGCCGCGCAGCCGCAGCCGGTCGTGATCGGTCAGGGCGGGCCGCACCACCCCCGCGTACAGTCCGTCCCCGAGATCGCCGAGCGCCGCGTGGTTCAGCGGCACCGACGTGGAGTCCCGGCAGCGCTCCCACACCTGCCGCGCGGCCAGTGACCGGCGCGCCTCGTCCATGCTCTTGTCGCGCAGATCGACCTGGACCACGACCGAGGTCGCCGCGCTCTCGTCCGCCTCCTCCTCACGGGTCTGCGTGAGGTCCGCCAGCCCCACGACCAGCGCCGCCAGCAGCGCGGCGCCCACGACGCCGACGGCCGCGAGGCGCGCGGTACGGCCCGGGGACGGCGGGGCGCCGACCGGGGGCAGGTCCTCCAGATCGCCGGGGGCGGCCGGATCGGGTGCGGTGAGCACGGCCAGCCGGCCGGCCAGGCGGCGCTCGGCGGGCCTCGCGGTGGCCGCCGCCACCTTCTGCACCACCCAGGCGATCCCGGACAGGGCGACACCGGCGACCATCAGCACCGGCACGAAGACGTACGTCCGCTCGGCGGGCTCGTCCAGCCAGCGGAACCGGCCCTCGCGGGTGCCGCTCGCCGCCGGTTCCGGGCCCGGGGCCGCGCGCAGCCGGGCCAGGGCGTCGTCCTGCCGTGCCGCGGTCTCCCGCTGGCGACGGTCGCTGTCGCGCAGCCGCTCCTCGATCCGGGACAGCCGGGCCAGCACCACCAGGCCGAACAGCATCACCTCGACCACCAGGAGCAGCACGCCGCAGATCATGGCCCGCTGCCACTGCCACCGGTACAGGTAGATCACGAGGTAGGTGCCCGCCCCGGCGGCGGCGAGCCCTCCGAAGACGTACGCGATCCTCCTCATGATCCGTCCCCCAGTCGCACGTCACCCGCCGTCCCGTCGACGGTGAGGCGGGTACCGGCCGGGAAGCGCTCGACCGCGTCCGCCACGCCGACGACCGCGGGCAGGCGGAACTCACGCGCCAGTACGGCCAGGTGGGACAGCGGGCTGCCGGTCTGCGCGACCAGCCCGGTCAGCCCGGGCAGCAGCGGCGCGAGGCCCGGGTCGAGGGAGCGCACCACCAGCACCGGGTCCGGCGGGCGCGGCGCCAGACCGTCCCACGCCGTCCCGACCGCGCGGCCCGCCGAGACACCGCGCATCCCGTTGCCCCGGCCACCGAAGCCCTCGGCGACGACGACTCCGCCGCCCGCGAGCCGGAAGGAGTCCGGCAGCGGGGGAGTGGCGGCCGGAGCCGTACGGTCCGCGAGATCGGCGGGCAGCCCGTGGCCGTGCAGGGCATCGGCCAGCTCGGGCCACCGCATGAGCCCCACGCGCGCGGGATTGGTGCCCACGCGACGGGCGGCTTCCCGCACCAGACGGACCTGGAGCTCCTGCGCCCAGCGGATGCGGAGCCGCAGGGCTTCTCGCGGCGGGAGGGAGGCGGGGGAGGCGCGGTCCGGGGTGGGCCGGGAGCCGGCGGGCGGGACCGTGCCTTCCCGGGCGGGCCGCTGCGCGAGGCCCTCGGCGGGGGCGGCGCCCGTCGGGGGTGCGCCGAACGGGAGGTTCCGGGTGTCGTCGGGGGGCCGTACGGCGTTGCGCCCGGGTTGCTGTGCCGGGGGCTCGGTCGGGGTGTGCGGCAGGTTGGGGTTTGCCGTGTCTTCGGCGGGGAGGTTCGGGGCGTTGGCGGGGGGCCGTACGGCGTTGCGCCCGGGTTGCTGTGCCGGGGGCTCGGTCGGGGCGTGCGGCGGGCGGGGCGGGTTCGCGGTGACCTCGGCGGGGAGGTTCGGGGCGTTGGCGGGGTGGCGTGTGCCGTGCGTGTCGGGTGTCTGGGCCGGGGGCTCGGTTGGGGTGTGCGGCGGGTTGGGGTTCGTGGTGCCTTCGGCGGTGAGGTTCGTAGCGTCGGCGGGGAGCCGTGTGCCGTGTCTGTCGGGTGTCTGGGCCGGCGTGTCCGGCGGGTGGGGCCGGTTTGTCGTGTCCTCGGCCGGGAAGCGCGGGCCGTCGACGGGGGAGCGCACGGCGTCCCGGGCGGGCTCCTGTGCCGTGGCGCCGCCCGAGGCGCTGGGCAGGCGTACCGGGTTGCGCAGGCTCGGGGCCGTGAGGGCCAGGACCACCGGGTCGGTGGCGACGATCCGTTCGTCGGGGATCCCGCGGGCGCGGGCCGCCGTGAGGGCGGCCAGGGCCGTGCCCGCGGCGGTGCGGCCGGAGGGGGGCTGGGGCAGGAGCGCGCCCGCCAGGGCCTCCTGGGCGTGCAGGGAGACCAGGGCGCGGCGGGTCCAGCGCAGCTCGTCGGCGAGCGCGGCCGGGGACAGGTCGCCCGGCGCCGGAACCTCGGCCAGCAGCCGGTCCACGTCCGCCACCAGGTCCGTCGTCAGACCCGGCAGCGCCGCCGCGAGGCGCCCCACCCGCCAGGCCGCCGCCAGCCGCCGCGCCCCCGGCGCCGGGTTGAGCAGCGCCAGCCACCGGTGCCGCGGCGGTACCGCGCCCAGCAGCCGGAGATCGGCGGCCGCGCGCCCGCCGACGGTGGTGACCACGGGCGCCGACCGCAGCAGCCGCCGCGGCGCGGTCCCGCCGATGTCCAGCGCGGCGGCGAGACCGCGGGCCATCGGCGCCACCCACAGGTCCTCCTCCAGCGGCAGGAGCTGGTCCGGCAGCGTCTCCGCGACCGGCCCCGGCCCCAGCAGCCGCGCCCCACGGGCGGGCCGCGCCGCCATCGCCGTGATCGGGCGGCTCTGGAACAGCCACAGCCGGCCGTCCTCGTCGAACCCGAACTCGATGTCCTGCGGCCCGCCGAACACCTGCCGCGCCCGGCGCGCCAGACGGGCCAGCCGGAACAGTTCACGCCGGGTGAGCGGCGGCTCCGCCTCCGCGGACTCGGTGCGCAGCAGCCGCCCCCGCCCGCTGAGCCAGTAGTTGGTGCCCTGCTGCGCCCCGCTGACCAGGCTGTCCGGGCCGCCGCGCACCGCGCTGACCAGCATCCGGTCGGTCCGCCCCTCCACGGGGTCGGCACCGAACATCACCCCGCCGACCCGCGCGGTGAGCATCGGCTGCACCAGCACCGCCATCGGCGCGGCGGAGCCGTCCGCCCGGCGCGCCGAGTCCAGCACGGTCCGCACGGCCGTACGGAAGTCCTGCCAGCCGCGCACATCGAGCACCGAGGCGAACTGACCTGCCAGCGAGGACTCCTCGGTGTCCTCCTGCGGTGACGAGGAGCGCACGACCAGGGGGCGGCTGCCGCCGTCGGACAGCGCCTGCCAGGCCCGGCGCAGGGAGTGCGGATCGCCTTGAGGTTGGTAGGGAATCACGAAGCCAGGGAGCACGGGGAGCCCGGCACCGGCCGCGCGGGCGAGATTCGCGGCCTTGGAACCGGCCTTCGCCACCACGGCGGCGAGGGGTTCCCGCAAGGGGACGGTGGCCGGACCGTACGCAGGTGCCAGGCCGAGGGCCACCTCGCCCCGGGGCTCGTCCCCGTCGCGCGCACCTTCTCCGTGACGTTCATCGAGCGTCGTCATAGAACACCCTCCAGGACCGGCCGCCAACAGGGGGGACGCGCGGGGTGGGCCCTGCGCCTGACGGCGGAACGAAGGATGGGACGAATCACGACCGCCCACGGGTGAACGGCAGCGAAACGCCTCCTTGCTCCGATGATCCCACTGCCGCCCTGATCCATGCAGCCCGTTAAGCCGCTTTTCGGACAGACCGGAGAACCTTTACGGATTCGGGAAAGTCGTGCAGAGCGCGTCCAGCGCCGCCGCATAGGAGTGCTCGGACGGCGTCGCGTATCCCACGACCAGGCCGTCGTACGCGGGGGCGGTCTCCGGGGCCCGCGGGTGCCGGAACCCGGACAGTCCGTCCAGCGCCACCCCGAGCCGCCCGGCCCGGGCCACGGTCGCCGCCTCGGTGCCGGGCGGCAGCCGCAGCACCGCGTGCAGCCCGGCCGCCACCCCGGTCACCTCGATGTGCGGCGCCCGCTCGGCGAGCGCCGCGACCAGCCGGTCCCGGCGGTGGCGGTACCGCTGCCGCATGCGGCGCACATGACGGTCGTAGGACCCGCGGGCGAGGAAGTCGGCGAGGCTCAGCTGGTCGAGGACGCTCGCCCAGCCCTCCCGTTCCCCCTTGACCGCGAGCACCTCCCCGACATGGCGTTCGGGCAGCACCATCCAGCCCAGCCGCACCGCCGGGGACAGGCTCTTGCTCACCGAGCCCACGAAGACCACCCGCTCCGGGTCCAGGCCCTGCAGCGCGCCGACGGGCTTGCGGTCGTAGCGGAACTCGCCGTCGTAGTCGTCCTCCACGATCAGCCCGCCACGCGTGCGTGCCCAGTCGACGACGGCGGCGCGGCGCCCGGCGTGCAGCGGCCCGCCGGTCGGGAACTGGTGCGCGGGTGTGAGCAGCACGCCCCGCTCGCGCTCCAGCAGGTCCACCCGCGCGCCGCGCTCGTCCAGGGGCAGCGGCACCGTCCGCACGCCCGCGCGGGAGAGCAGGTTGCGGTGGTAGGGGAGGCCGTACGCCTCCACGGCCAGCGGACCGCGCAGCACCCGCGCCTCGGACAGCAGCCGCAGCGCGTGCGCGAAACCGGAGCAGATCACGATCCGCTCCGGCGCGCAGCGCACACCACGCGCGCGTGCCAGGTACTCCGCCAGCGCCTCCCGCAGTTCCACGCGCCCGGCGGGATCGCCAGGACCGAACACCTCGTTCGGCGCCTGCTGAACGGCCCTGCGGTAGGAGGCGAGCCAGGCCGCGCGCGGGAAGCCCGACACGTCCGGGGTGCCCTGGCGCAGGTCGTGCCGCGGGCCACGCGCGCGTGGAGGTGCCGTACCGGGCGCTTTCCCGGCGTGTCGCGACGGCGCCGCCCGCTCGGCGACCCGGGTCCCCGAACCCTGCCGCGCGGTCAGCCAGCCCTCGGCGACCAGCTCCGCGTACGCGTCGGCGACCGTGTTCCGGGCGATCCCCAGATCGGCGGCGAGCGAACGGTACGGCGGCAGCCGGGTGCCCGGGGCGAGCCTGCCGCTGCGCACGGCCTCGCGCAGGGCGCGGATCAGCGCGGCCCGCCGTCCGCCGGGCCCGGACAGCTCCAAATGCAGATCCGCCCCGATCCGCTCCGCCGAATTGACCCACGATTCAGCCACAGAAATGCACCCTACAGGCGGTCTATTGACCCCATAGGTTGGGGGACATGACGACGAACACGCTGATCGACACCAAGGCCCCCCGGATGAACTTCGCCAAGGCCGCGCCCAGGATCAACCGCGCCATCGTGGCCTTCGACGCCGCCGCCCGGGAGGGCCTGGACCCCGCGCTCGTCGAGCTGGTCCAGATCCGCGCCTCGCTCCTCAACAACTGCGCGTACTGCCTGCACATGCACACCAACGACGCCCGCAAGGCCGGTGAGAGCGAGGACCGGCTGCACCTGGTCGCGGTCTGGCGCGAGGCCCGCCACTTCTTCACCGAGAAGGAGCAGGCGGCCCTGGCCCTGACCGAGGCGGTCACCCTGGTCTCCGAGCGCGGCGTCCCGGACGACGTCTACGCCGAGGCCGCCGCCCACTTCGACGCGGACGAACTGCCCCACCTCATCGCCCTGATCCTCACCATCAACACCTGGAACCGCCTGGCGCTCACCGTGGGCAAGGTCGCGGGCACGGACGAGCGCCGGGGCTGAGGTCTAGACGGCCATCGGCCGGTCGTACGGGGATATCGGCGCCGGCAGCCGCGAGGTGCCCCCCGTCAGATGGCGGTCGACGGCCGCCGCCACCGCCCGCCCCTCGGCGATCGCCCACACGATGAGCGACTGCCCCCGGGCCGCGTCCCCGGCCGCGAACACGCCGGGGACGTTCGTGGCGAAGTCCGCGTCCCGCGCGATCGTGCCCCGGGGCTCCAGGGCCAGCCCCAGCTGGTCGATCAGGCCGTCCTGCCGGTCGGGCCCGGTGAACCCCAGTGCCAGCAGCACGAGATCGGCCGGAATCGCACGTCCCGTGCCCGGCAGGGGCCTCCGGTTCGAGTCGACCTCGACCAGGTGCAGGTATCGCACGTGCCCCGCCCAGTCACCGGTGAAGCGCAGCGTGGACGCCGCGAACAGCCGCGCGTCCGCGTCCGCCGAGGGCGCCGTCCGCAGCTGCCCCGCCTCCTCGTGCGCCGCCGAGAGCCGGTAGATCTTCGGGTACGTCGGCCAGGGCTCGGCGTCCTCGTCGCGCTCCTCGCCGGGCTTGGCGTAGATGTCGAGCTGGGTGACGGACGCGGCGCCCTCCCGGACCGCCGTGCCCAGGCAGTCGGCGCCGGTGTCACCGCCGCCGACGATGACGACGTGCTTCCCGGCGGCGGACAGCGGCGAGGCCTCCAGGTCCCCCTCGCACACCCGGTTGGCCAGCGGCAGGTACTCCATCGCCTGGTGGATGCCGGACAGCTCCCGGCCCGGCACGTCCAGCTCACGCCACGCGGTCGCCCCGGTGGCGATCACCACGGCGTCGTAGCGGGACCGCAGCTCCGCGGCCCCGATGTCCCGCCCGACCGCCGTGGACGTACGGAACTTCGTCCCCTCGGCCTCCATCTGCTCGATACGGCGCTGCAGTTGACGCTTCTCCATCTTGAACTCGGGGATGCCGTACCGCAGCAGCCCGCCGACCCGGTCGTCCTTCTCGTACACGGCGACGGTGTGCCCGGCCCGGGTCAGCTGCTGGGCCGCCGCGAGCCCCGTGGGCCCCGACCCGATCACCGCGACCGTCCGCCCCGACAGCCGGTCCGGCGGTCGGGGCGTGGTGAACCCCAGCTCCCAGGAGCGGTCGGCGATCGCGCACTCGACGTTCTTGATGGTTACCGCGGGCTGGTTGATGGCGAGCACACACCCCGCCTCGCAGGGCGCCGGGCACAACCGGCCGGTGAATTCGGGGAAGTTGTTGGTGGCGTGCAGCCGCTCGGCGGCGGCCCGCCAGTCCTCGCGGGAGACCAGGTCGTTCCACTCGGGGATCAGATTGCCCAGCGGACAGGCGTCGTGGCAGAAAGGTATGCCGCAGTCCATGCACCGGTCGGCCTGCCGGCTCACGATGGGCAGCAGCGCCCCGGGGACATAGACCTCGTCCCAGTCCCCTACCCGCTCCTCGACCGGCCGCCGCGGCCAGTCCTGGCGGGGAGTGGTCATGAATCCCTTGGGATCGGCCATGGCCGTCTCCCTTGCGTGCGGAGTGGAGCCGTACGTCATCGGGCGGCACTCTTCCGGCCACGATACGTCTCATCCGTCCCTTGCGCTTTCCCTCGGAAGCCCCCTGCCGGCGCTTGTCGGGCGAGGGCCAGGAGACTTCTCAGGCGAGCGCCAGGAGGTAGGAGACGCAGGCCGCCGCCGAGGCCACCGTGCGCACGTGGTTCCAGGCCGTCCACTCGCGCACGTACGCGGTCCAGTAGGCGCTTGCCTCGGCCGTACCCGGTTCCAGCTTCGCCAGCGCGTCGTTGCGGGGGACATTGGCGACCATGGTCACGCCGAACGAGCCGAACAGATACAACGCGCTGCCCAGCAGCAGCTCCACGGTCCCCTCGTCCGGCCACAGCACGAACGTCACCACCGCGAGCACCGCGCACAACACCGCGGAGCCGAGGAACACGATCATGAAGGCGGGGGTCACCGCAGCCACATTGATCGCCTGCATCGCCGCGACGCCCTGCGCGGGCGGCAGCGCGGCCAGCCCCTTCATCACGAAGGAGGAGAAGCCGCAGAACACCCCGGCCACCAGGCCGGTACCCAGCACACCCAGCACGGTCAGTACGAAGTACGGCCCATCGATCATCGCAACGTCAACTCCCCTTCGCCGCCGGGATCCTCCCGGGCGCCGTCGCTCACCTCAAGTGAATTCCTCGGCGTGGCGGCATCCCATGGCCGGTCGGCGCGGGGGCATAAGCGAGCGTCTCGCTCAGGGGGGACCAGGGGGTTCAGCCCGCCTCGGACTCCGGCTCCCGCCACCCCCTGAGCACCTCCTCCACCGCAGGTGCGATCCGCCGCCGCGCCTCGCGCCGCGGCACGCCGCTCATCAGCAGCTGGTCGTACGGCGTGTCCAGGTGCCGTACGGAGGCCGCGACCGCCGAGATCACGGCGCCCTCGGACAGCGCGCGCCCCGCCGCGCTGCGGCCGACCCGGCCGCTGCCCCGCACCGAGGCGTGCGCGGCCGTCGCGGCGGCCCGGTCCGGCGGGCAGCCCGGGAACAGCCGCCGTATCTCCGCCGCGAACGCCTCCGTGAACCGCACGTCCTCGGCCGCCCTGCGCTGTGCGTCCCGCAGCCGCCGACGCCGCCTGGCCTCGGCGTCCTCGAGACACCGCGCCTCGGCCCGGGCCAGCCCCGCCTCCTCCACCAGGACGCCCTGCCGCTCGTAGCGCCCCTTGCGCCGGTTGAACCGCACCACCACCGCCGACAGGGTGCTCTCCTCCCGCGACCGCCGGGTCAGCGCGGTGTCGCCGCGCGGCAGGAACACCAGATGCCCGAGGTCCGCGCAGTCCAGGCAGCGCGGTGCGCCGTCCTCCAGCACCAGCAGTGACAGCGGTCCGCCCCGGCAGGCGGAGCAGTACCGCCGCCGCAGCGGCTGCATGACGAGAAGCCCGGTCCGGTGCACGGAAGTTGACAGGTGTGCCATACCCGGATCATTCCCCTCCCGGTGCCCGCGCACCGTGCCCGGCCGCTCCTGGCGCATCATGGGCGGTGTGCGACTCGAAGCGATCACCTGGGACCGGCTCGGCGACGAGATCGCCGAGCGGCTGCTCGATCTGAAGCCCGCCGACGGCAGCCCCTGGCCGCGCATCGCCTTCGACGGAGCCCCGGCGGCCCGGCCGGGCGACCTCGCCGAACGGGTCGCCGAAGCGCTGCGCACCCGTGGGCGCCCCTCGCTGGTCGTCGGCGCCGAGGGCTTCCTGCGCCCCGCCTCCCTCCGCCTTGAGCACGGCCGCCGGGACGTCGAGGCGTACTACGACGGCTGGTTGGACACCGGCGCCCTGTGGCGCGAGGTGTTCGGCCCGCTCGAACCCGGCGGCGACGGCCGCGTCCTGCCCGATCTGTGGGACCCCGTCACCGACCGGGCCACCCGCAGTCCCTACGTTCCCCTCCCTTCGGGCGCCGCCCTGTTGCTGCACGGCCCGCTGTTGCTGCGGCACTGGTTCCCCTTCGACCTGACCGTCCACGTCCGGCTCTCCCCGGGCGCCCTGCGCCGCCGCACCCCCGAGGACGAGCACTGGACCCTGCCCGCCTTCGAGCGATACGAGGACGAGACCGACCCGGCCGGCACCGCCGACGTCCTCATCCGCGCCGACGACCCCCGCCACCCGGCCTGGAACGGCGGCCGCTGAAACGCGTCGGCTCCCGCGAGGTGCGGTCCGCCCCCGGCGCGGCGAGAATGTTTGGCGCCGGGACTAGCGGTGCGTCCTGCGCCGCGCCGGCCGTCCGGCATCGGGAGGTACTCCATGACCACTGCCGGAGACATCATGCACCGGGGCGCCCAGTGGATCCCGGCGCACGAGACCCTGGACCGCGCCGCCCAGCTGATGCGCGACCTCGGCGTCGGTGCCCTGCCCATCGGTGACTCGAACGACCGACTCTGCGGCATCCTCACCGACCGCGACATCGTGGTCGGCTGCGTGGCCATGGGACACGACCCGGCCAAGGTCACCGCCGGTGAGATGGCCCAGGGCACCCCGCGCTGGATCGCCTCGGACGCCGAAGTCGACGATGTGCTGCACATGATGCAGGAGCACCAGATCCGCAGGCTTCCCGTCATCGAGGGCAAGCGGCTGGTCGGCATGATCAGTGAGGCGGACCTGGCCCAGCACCTGTCGGAGGACCAGATCGCCGCCTGGGCCGAGAGCGTCTACGCCCGGACGGCCGCTCACTGAACGGACCTCCGCCCGGGGGCACGCCCGCACGCCCCGCGGCACCGAGGGCGTGCCCTCACAGCCAGCCGTTGCGCCGGAAGCCGCGGTACAGGCTCAGACAGGCCACCGCTATCACCCCTATGACCAGCGGGTACCCGAACTTCCAGTGCAGTTCCGGCATGTGCTCGAAGTTCATCCCGTACAGCCCGCAGACCATGGTCGGCACGGCGACCAGCGCGGCCCACGCCGTGATCTTCCGCATGTCCTCGTTCTGCGCGACCGTGACCTGCGCGAGGTGCGCCTGGAGTATGGAGTTGAGGAGCTCGTCGAAGGACGCGATCTGCTCCTTGACCCGCAGCAGGTGGTCGGCGACGTCCCGGAAGTACGCCTGTATCTCCGGGTCGACCACCCGTATCGGCCGGGTGGCCAGCTCCTCCAGCGGCCGGGTCAGCGGCGCCACCGCCCGCTTCAGCTCCAGCAGTTCACGCTTGAGCTGGTAGATCCGGCCCGGGTCGACACGCGCGCCGTCCTCCGCGAACACCGCCGTCTCCACCTGGTCGACGTCCTCGTGGACCGAGTCGGCGACGCTCAGATAGTCGTCCACCACATGGTCGGCGATGGCGTGCAGCACCGCCGCCGGACCCTGGGCGAGCTGCTCGGGCCGGGACTCCAGCTCCTCGCGCAGCGGACCCAGCGAACCGTGCCGTCCGTGCCGCACGGTGATCACGAAGTCGGTGCCGGTGAACACCATGATCTCGCCGGTGCTCACCACTTCGCTGGTCGACGTCAGCTCTTCGTGCTCCACGTAGCAGACGGTTTTGAACACCGCGAACAGCGTCTCGTCGTACCGCTCCAGCTTGGGCCGCTGATGCGCCTCGATCGCGTCCTCGACGGCCAGCGGGTGCAGCTCGAACAGCTCGGCGATGTCCGCGAACTCCTCGGCCGTCGGCTCGTGCAGGCCGAGCCAGACGAAACCGTCGCCGTGCTTGCGCACCCGCTCCACCGTCTCGACCACGTCGCCGCTCGCCGGGACCCGTACACCCTCGCGGTAGCTCACGCAGTTGACCACGGAGGAGCCCAGCGGGGAGCGGGCCGGGTGGCTCAGGTCGACGCGCGGGCGGCGCCGGGCCAGCCGGGCCACTCTGCGCAGGCCGCCGACCGTGCCGAGGCTCGTGACCTTCCGCAGATTTCCTGCCATGGACATCTGGATCTCCCCGTGTGGATCTCCTCGCGCCGCCGCTTCCCGCGCCGGTCGCGCCAGTCTGCCAGGTCGGCGGAAAAGCCGTACGGGCCTGTGGGAACAGGCTGTTCCGCTTGGTTCCCGGCTGTGGACAACCCGGTTCTCCCGGGGCGTGAACGGGTTCCCGGTGCGCGTCATCCACTCCGGACAAGAGGGGTAACTGGGATGATCACGGCATGACGCGAACCGACGGGTATCTCCTGGACAACCGGCAGAGTGAAGCCGGCGAGCGTTTCGACGCCTTCGCCGCCCTCTTCGATCCCACCACCTTCCGGCACTTCGAGGCCCTGGGTGTCGGCCCCGGCTGGCGCTGCTGGGAAGTCGGTGCGGGCGGCACCTCCGTGGTGTCCTGGCTGGCCAAGAAGGTCGGGCCGACGGGAAGGGTGCTGGCTACCGACATCGACACCTCACGGCTCGCCACGGCCGCCCGGCCGCCGGTCGAGGTGCGCGTCCACGACGTGGGGACCGAGGAGCCGCCCGGTGAGGGCTTCGACCTGGTGCATGCCCGGCTCGTCCTCGTCCATGTCCCGGACCGGGAGCGGGCGTTGCGGTCGATGATCGCCGCGCTGCGGCCCGGCGGACGGATCGTCGTCGAGGACGCCGACCCCGCCCTGCAGCCGCTGGCCTGCCCCGACGAGCACGGACCCGAGGAGCAACTGGCCAACCGGCTGCGGCAGGGCTTCCGCAAGCTCCTCGCCGACCGCGGCGCCGATCTCTCCTACGGCCGCAAGCTCCCGCGCCTGCTGCGGGAGGCCGGGTTGCAGCGGGTGGAGTCCGACGCGCACTTCCCGGTGGCCTCGGCCGCCTGCGCCGCGCTGGAGTCGGCGACGGTCCGCCAGGTTCGCGACCAGCTGGTCGCCGCGAACCTCGCCACGGAGGAGGAGATCGACCGCCACCTCGCCAACGTCGCCGCGGGCGGCATGGACCTGGCGACGGCCCCGATGATCTCGGCGTGGGGCCGGAAGGGCTGAGGGGCGATCAGGGCGGGGCAAGGCGAGGGCAAGGCGAGGGCAACGGGGGCGGGTCCCCGCGGTGCCCGTGACCCCCGCCGAGCACTCCTTTCTCCCCTGCTTGGTCCTCAGTCCGCCCCCGGCGGTCTCCCGCCCACCCGGCATACCGCGGACGCCCCCGCCCGGCACCCCTCGCGGGCGGCCTCCTCGGGATCCGCGCCCCTGAGCAGGGCGGCGAGGAAGGCGCCGGTGAAGGCGTCGCCCGCGCCGGTCGTGTCGGTGGGGGTCACGGGCACCGCGGGGACCCGGGCGCGCACCGTCCCGTCCGCCGCGACGAGCGCGCCGGACGCGCCCAGCTTGACCACCACCAGCGGCACCGCGCGGCTCAGCTCGGCCGCCGCGTCCGCCGGGCCGGGCAGGCCCGTCAGCAGGCAGGCCTCGTCCCGGCTGGGCAGCAGCACCTCGACCCCGTCGACGAGGGTGAGGAACCGGTCGGCGCCCAGGTCGGTCAGGAACCCGGCCGAGGCGGGGTCCAGGCTCACCGGTACACCGCGTGCCCGGGCCGACGCGAGGGCGGCGGCCACCAGGCCTCGGCTCGGCTCGGAGAACAGCAGATAGCCCGACAGATGCAGCCGGGCGACGCCGTCCAGCAGCGTGTCCGACCAGTCACCGGCGTCCAGCCGCAGGGAGGCGCCGCTGTCGGTCAGGAATGTCCGCTCGGCCGCCGCACCGGTGTCGACCAGGCAGATGACCGTGCCGGTCGGCGCTTTCGGATCGACCACCAGACGCGGCCGCACGCCGCAGGCCGCCAGCTCCCGCTCGTGCCAGGCCGCCGCCTCCGCGCCCACCCGGCCCAGCAGCCGCACCTCCGCGTCCGAGGAGTACGCCGCCCAGCAGGCCACATTGGCACCCGCGCCGCCCGGCACGGTCCGGATCGCGGCGGACGTGTCGGTGCCCGGGGCGAGCGGTCCCCGGTGCCGGGCGATGACGTCCGTGACGACATCGCCCACGACCAGCAGGGCGCCGTCCGGCACGGGCGTCACGCCCGGACCCAGGCCGCCGCGATCCGCGCCGCCAGCCGTACGTTGCCGCGCACCGCCGCCAGATTGGCTTCGAGCGAGGCCCCGTCGGTGTGCCGCACCAGGTAGTCGAGGAGGAACGGCGTCACGGTCTGACCGGTGATCCCCTCCGCCTCGCACGCGTGCAGCGCGTCGGCGAGCACACGCGCGTGCAGCGCGGGATCCAGCTGCTCGTCCTCCGGCACCGGGTTCGCGACGATCAGCGCCGACCCGGGGCCGCCGAGCCCGTCCTGCGCCCGCATCACCCCCGCCACCTCCTCGGGGGAGTCCAGCGTCCAGTCCACCGGGTGGCCGGAGTCCGACAGGTAGAAGCCGGGGAAACGGCCGGTGCCGTACCCGGCGACCGCGACGCCCAGCGTCTCCAGCCGCTGGAGCGTGGCCGGCACGTCCAGGATCGACTTCACGCCCGCGCAGACCACCGTGATCCGGGTCCGCGCCAGCAGCCCCAGGTCGGCCGACTCGTCCTGGGTCACCGTCCACTCCCGGTGCACCCCGCCGAGCCCGCCCGTCGCGAACACCCGTACGCCCGCCAGCGCCGCCAGCAGGGCCGTCGCCGAGACCGTGGTCGCCCCGCTCACCCCGGCCGCCACCGCGAGCGGCAGATCCCGGTGGCCGAGCTTGCGGATCCCGTCCTCGTTGGCGATCCGCTCCACCTGCTCCTTGTCCAGCCCCACATGGGGCACGCCGTCCAGTACGGCGATCGTCGCGGGCACCGCGCCCTCGCCGCGTACGACGTCCTCCAGCTCCAGGGCCACCTGGAGATTGCGCGGACGGGGCAGCCCGTGCGCGATGATCGTGGACTCCAGAGCCACCACGGGTCGACGCGCGTTGATCGCCTCGCGCACCTCTTCCGACACCACCAGAACCACGCGCCCGCCTCCTGTCGTTCGGTCTCTCCCACATCCCTGGCGAGCACGGCACCCGGTCAAACCACTTGCGGCCTGTGGTGGTCGCCACGAGCCTGGGACGCATGAGCGACCACACCGCACGCCTCGACCACGTCGTCCTCTGGGTGAACGACCCGGTCGCGTCGGCCGAGTTCTACGAGAGGACACTCGGCACCGAGCCCGTGCGGCTGGCCGAGTACACCGAGGGCAAGGTTCCCTTCCCCTCGGTACGGCTGAACGAGGAGACCATCATCGATCTGATGCCGTGGACCATGGCGGCCCGGATGACGATGCTCCCGGGCGCCGCGGACAGCGCGGGACACCCGGTCAACCACATCTGCGTCGCCCTGTCCGGGGCCGCCTTCGACGCCCTGCTCGGCCGCCTGCGGGGCAGCACGGTGCCGGTCTCGGAGATCTCCCACGGCTCCTTCGGCGCCCGCGGCCCGGCCGCGCGCAGCTTCTACTTCCGCGACCCTGACGGCAACGTCTTCGAGGCACGCCACTACGACTGAGACGGAACCGCCCGGAAAAGGGCCGTGGGCCTCGGGGCCGCTCAGAACAGCGGCTCGGGCAGCACGCCCTCCCGCGCCAGCAGCCTCCGCTTGGTCTCCACGCCGCCGCCGAAGCCGCCGATGCCGCCGTCGCTCTCCACCACCCGGTGACAGGGCACCACCACCGGCAGCGGATTGGCGCCCATCGCCATGCCCACCGCCTGGGCCGCCCCCGGCTGCCCCACCCGCCGGGCCAGGTCGCCGTAGCCCACCACCGAGCCGTACGGCACCCCGGAGGCCAGCTCGCGCAGCACCTCCCGGTTGAAGCCCGAGATCAGCGACCAGTCCAGGGGCAGCTCGAAGTCCTTCCGCTCACCCGCGAAGTACGCCTTCAGCTGGCGTATCGCCTCGGCGAGCAAGGGGGAGCCGGGCTCCTCGACCGGCTCGCCGCCCAGCCGGGACGCGAGCCGCTCCAGCGCCCTGTCGCGCACCGCGTCGGTGGCGTGGAAGACGACGTTGACCAGGCCCTCACGGGTCGCGGCCAGCAGCAGCGGACCGATGTCGGTACCGACGACGGCCCACACCACCCGCTGTTCGTACTGCCCATGGCTGTCCATGCGTCCCACCGTACGGCCCGCCACTGACAACGCCCCGGGGCCGGTGCCGCGCCGGCCCCGGGGCACGCCCGTCAGCCGCTCTCGACCGCCTCGCGCACCACGTCGGGCTTGTTGGAGATGATCCCGTCCACCCCGTACCCGGCGACCCGCCGGGCGTCCGAGGCCTTGTCGACGGTCCAGGTGAAGACCCCGAGCGGCCTGCCGTGCGGCCCGGTGAAGGCGTGCACGGCGGCCACCCAGCCGGTCGAGACCGAGCCGTGGGAGGGGTTGATCAGGTCGGTGAACTCGGAGTACGCGGGCAGCTCCGCCACGCTCGGCGTGCCGAGGAAGCCGGTCCTGACCGACGGCTTGAGCGCGTGCACGGTCCGGATGCTGTCCGCGCTGAAGCTCTGCACGATCAGCCGCGTGGAGACATGCCGCCGGTCGAGCCAGCCCTCGTTGCTCAGCACCTTCAGGGTCTGCTGCTCGATGCCCGGGTACAGCACCGGGTTCTTGATCTCCAGCAGCAGCTTCTGGTGGTGCCGCTCGACCCGGCGCAGGTACTGCTCCAGTGTCGGCACGCGCGTGCCCGCGTACTCGGGGCCGAACCAGCTCCCGGCGTCCAGTCGGGCGATCTCCGCGGTCGTGAAGTCCTTCACCTTCCAGGGCGCCCGGTCCGGGAAGACCTCCTCGACGTCGGTGGTGCGCCGCAGATTGTCGTCGTGCAGGACGACCAGCTCACCGTCCTTGGTGCGCTGGACGTCGTTCTCGACCCACTCGATGTCCCGCTCGGCCGCCTCGTCGACGGCGGCGAGGGTGTTCTCGGGCGCGTAGGCCGAGGCGCCCCGGTGGGCGATGACCAGCGGGGGTTCCCCGCCGATGCCGCCCGCCAGGGCGGAGGTCGGCATCAGGGCGGCGACGGCCCCCAGGAGTGCGGTGGTCGTGGCGGCGATGGCGCGCGCGTGCATGCGTACTCCCTCTGTCGAGGTCACGGACAGCACCACTGTGACAGCAGAGGGTGAACAACACGGGGTTGCGCGAGTGGCTGGAATGGCGTGGGGTTGTCCAAGTCCGTTCACCACTGCCGCACAACTGGGGCAGGGCCGTGTTTCTTTGCCGGAAAATCGTTCGACCATTCCGGTGGGGGTCATACTCTCTGCCTCAACCCTGACCGCTCGGGCGGTCCTGGGAGGGGGCGCATATCAGCACATTCCGGGACGTAAGAGGGCGGAAGGACAGCCGCGCATGCAGGGCACGGTCGATGGATTCAGCTACGGCCTCGTCACACCGCTCGTGGCCTTCCTCATGGCCTGCCTCGGCGGCGCCCTCGGCCTGCGCTGCACCACCAGAGCCATGCTCGTCACCCGCTCCTGGCGCCCCGGCTGGCTCGCCCTCGGCTCGGCGGCCATCGGCTCCGGCATATGGACCATGCACTTCGTCGCCATGATGGGGTTCACCGTCGCGGAGACCCCGATCCACTACGACCGGCCGATGACCTTCGCCAGCCTCGCCGTCGCCGTCGTCATGGTCGGCGTCGGGATCTTCATCGTCGGCTACAAGGGCGCCAGCGGCACCGCCCTGTTCACCGGCGGCACCATCACCGGACTCGGCATAGCGTCCATGCACTACCTGGGCATGGCGGGCCTGGAGCTCAACGGCAGGCTGGAGTACAACACGCTCACCGTGGCCGCCTCGGTGGTCATCGCCATGGTCGCGGCCACCGCCGCCCTGTGGTCCGCCGGACAGGTCCGGGGCTTCGGCTGGACCGTGGGCGCGAGCCTGGTCATGGGGCTCGCCGTCAGCGGCATGCACTACACCGGCATGGCCGCCCTGAGCGTCCATGTGCACGGCACCGGGACCACCGCCGAGGGCGACTCGCCCGCCGCCCTGCTCGCGCCCATGATGATCGGCCCGCTCGCCTTCCTGCTGCTCGCCGCGGTCGTCGTGATGTTCGACCCGCTGATGGTCATGGGCAAGCCCCACCCGGCCTCCGCCGACGACCACAAGCCCGGCATCCCGGCCCACCCCACCGGCCCGCACACCGCCCGCCGCCCCCAGCTGCGCACCCGCCGCAGCGTCGTCGAACGCCGCCCCCGGACCCCGCAGAACCGCTGACCGGACCGCGTTGTCAGTGGGTGGCCGTACGGTGGATCCATGCGGCCCGTTTCCAGCATCGAACGCACGGTGGCGCCCTTCGAGGTCGTCAGTCCCTACCAGCCCAGCGGCGACCAGCCGCAGGCCATCGCCGACCTCGCCCGGCGCATCAAGGCGGGTGAGAAGGACGTCGTCCTGCTCGGCGCGACCGGCACCGGAAAGTCCGCCACCACCGCGTGGATGATCGAGCAGCTCCAGCGCCCCACCCTGGTCATGGCGCCGAACAAGACCCTGGCCGCCCAGCTGGCGAACGAGTTCCGCGAGCTGCTGCCGAACAACGCCGTCGAATACTTCGTCTCGTACTACGACTACTACCAGCCCGAGGCGTACGTCCCGCAGTCGGACACCTACATCGAGAAGGACTCCTCCATCAACGAGGAGGTCGAGCGGCTGCGCCACTCCGCCACCAACTCGCTGCTCACCCGCCGCGACGTCGTCGTGGTCGCCTCCGTCTCCTGCATCTACGGCCTCGGCACCCCCCAGGAGTACGTGGACCGGATGGTCCCGCTCAGGGTCGGCGAGGAGATCGACCGCGACCAGCTGCTGCGCCGCTTCGTGGACATCCAGTACACGCGCAACGACGCCGCCTTCACCCGCGGCACCTTCCGGGTGCGCGGCGACACCATCGAGATCTTCCCGGTCTACGAGGAGCTGGCCGTCCGCATCGAGATGTTCGGCGACGAGATCGAGGCGCTGTCCACGCTGCACCCGATCACCGGCGAGATCATCAGCGACGACGAACAGCTCTACGTCTTCCCGGCCTCCCACTACGTCGCCGGCCCCGAGCGCATGGAGCGGGCCGTCAACGACATCGAGAAGGAGCTGGCCGAGCGCCTGGCCGAACTGGAGAAGCAGGGCAAGCTGCTGGAGGCCCAGCGGCTGCGCATGCGCACCACCTACGACATCGAGATGCTCCGCCAGATCGGCACCTGTTCCGGCGTGGAGAACTACTCGATGCACTTCGACGGCCGTGAGCCCGGCTCCCCGCCGAACACGCTGCTGGACTACTTCCCGGACGACTTCCTGCTCGTCATCGACGAGTCGCATGTGACCGTGCCGCAGATCGGCGCCATGTACGAGGGCGACGCCTCCCGCAAGCGCACCCTGGTCGAGCACGGCTTCCGGCTGCCCTCGGCGCTGGACAACCGCCCGCTGAAGTGGGAGGAGTTCCAGGAGCGCATCGGCCAGACCGTCTATCTGTCGGCCACCCCGGGCCAGTACGAACTCTCCCGCTCCGACGGCGCGGTCGAGCAGATCATCCGCCCCACCGGCCTGGTCGACCCCGAGGTCGTGGTCAAGCCGACCGAGGGGCAGATCGACGACCTGGTGCACGAGATCCGCAAGCGCACCGAGAAGGACGAGCGGGTCCTGGTCACCACCCTCACCAAGAAGATGGCCGAGGACCTCACCGACTACTTCCTGGAACTGGGCATCCAGGTCCGCTACCTGCACAGCGACGTCGACACCCTGCGCCGTGTGGAGCTGCTGCGCGAACTGCGCGCCGGTGAGTACGACGTCCTGGTCGGCATCAACCTGCTGCGCGAGGGCCTGGACCTGCCCGAGGTGTCCCTGGTGGCCATCCTCGACGCCGACAAGGAGGGCTTCCTGCGCTCGGGGACCTCCCTCATTCAGACCATCGGCCGCGCCGCGCGCAATGTCTCCGGCCAGGTCCACATGTACGCCGACAAGATCACCCCGGCGATGGAGAAGGCCATCGAGGAGACCAACCGCCGCCGGGAGAAGCAGGTCGCCTACAACAAGGCCAACGGCATCGACCCGCAGCCGCTGCGCAAGAAGATCAACGACATCGTCGCGCAGATCGCCCGCGAGGACGTCGACACCGAGCAGCTGCTCGGCACTGGCTACCGCAAGACCAAGGACGGCAAGGGCGCCAAGGCCCCGGTGCCCTCGCTCGGCACCAAGGCGAAGGCCAAGGGCAAGGCCAAGGAGACGGTGCCCACCGACCGCCCGGCCGCCGAACTCGCCGAGCAGATCGAGGAGATGACCGAGCGGATGCGTGCCGCCGCGGCGGATCTGCAGTTCGAGATCGCGGCCCGGCTGCGCGACGAGGTCGCCGAGATGAAGAAGGAACTGCGCCAGATGAAGGAGGCGGGCCTGGCCTGACGGGGCGGGCGGTACACCCGGGGACGCGCAGTGTTGCAAGACCGACACAAAGTGCGGCCCTGGGTACGGCACTGTCAGTGCCCCTGCGTAGGGTTCAGGTCATCCGCGGGCTCCGCGGCCAACAGGGGACGTTCGAGAGGGGAAACAGCGCGTGACCGTCAACATGACCAAGGGTCAGGCCATCAGTCTGCAGAAGAGCGACGGCGGCAGCCTGACCGCGGTGCGCATGGGTCTCGGCTGGCAGGCGGCCCCGCGGCGTGGCCTGTTCGGCTCGCGCACCCGGGAGATCGACCTGGACGCCTCCGCGGTCCTGTTCGCCGACAAGCAGCCGGTCGACGTGGTCTTCTTCCGCCACCTGGTGAGTGACGACGGCTCGGTCCGGCACACCGGTGACAACCTGGTCGGCGGTGTCGGCCAGGGCGGCGACGACGAGGCCATCCTCGTCGACCTGCAGCGGGTCCCGGTCCACATCGACCAGATCGTCTTCACCGTGAACTCCTTCACGGGCCAGACCTTCCAGGAGGTGCAGAACGCCTTCTGCCGCCTGGTCGACGAGACCAACGGCCAGGAGCTGGCCCGCTACACGCTCGCGGGCGGTGGCGCCTACACGGCCCAGATCATGGCCAAGGTGCACCGCAACGGCACCGGCTGGACGATGACGGCCCTCGGCACGCCCGCCAACGGCCGCACCTTCCAGGACCTGATGCCCGCGATCCTGCCGCACCTGTAGGTCCCAGGGCGTGTCGGCCTGGCGGACACGCCCCAGGGGTATTACGTCCGGATCGGCCCGGTGCCGCGGCCGCCCCGCGGCACCGGGCCGATCCGGGTGACAGACCACAGCGGCGCGCGAGCACGCGTACCTCACGACACCGGACACAGCGACACAGGGGGACGAAGGCGATGACGGCCGAGCTGGTGCGGGGGCAGAACCACCCGCTTACCCAGGTCCGTCTGGAGATCCGGGTTTCGGCCGGCGCGCCGATCGTGGCGGGAGCCACGCTCGGCGACGAGAACGGCCGGATCCACGGCACGGAGTGGGTGGCCCATCCGGGCTCGCCCACCCTGCCGGGCCTGGAGGTCTCCCGGCAGGCCGCCGCGGACCACCGACTCGCGGTGGACCTGGACGCCGTGCCGGAAGCCGTGCACCGGGTCAGCGTGCTGCTCGCCCTGCCCACCGGCGTCGGGGGACCGGTCCGCTTCGGCGCGCTCGCCGCCCCCTTCGTCGCGGTCACCGGCCTGGACGGCACCGAGGTGGCCAGCTACACCATCACCGGTCTGGACGCTGAGTCCGCCGTCATCGCCCTGGAGCTCTACCGCCGCCAGGGCGCCTGGAAGGTGCGCGCCATCGGCCAGGGTTACGCGGGCGGCCTGGCCGCGCTCCTCGCCGACCAGAACCTGCCCGAGGCCGGACCGCTGGCAGGCCGCATCAACGAGGCGGTGGCCCAGGGCCTGGCCCGTTCCGTCCCGGCCCCGCCGAGCCGCACCGCCGACACCAGTGACCGGCACCGGCCGCAGACCGCGCCCGCGGTCGCCCCCGACCAGAGCGGCACCGCACCCACCTCGCCCTACGGCACCCAGGGCGCCCCGGGTCCCGTACCGCCCGCGCCGCCCGCCGCGCCGTACGGGGGACAGCCGCCGCAGAACACGCCCCCGGCACAGGGCGACCCGTCCGCCACCGGCGGAGGGGTCAACTACAGCCACCCGAGCCGCCAGACCGCCCCGCCGCCCCCCGCCCCGCCCGCGCCCCCGGCGCAGCCCGGTCAGCCGGGGCAGCCCGTCGCCGGTGACGCGACCGGCTGGTCCATGGAGGAGCGGCTCTACAACCAGGTCTGGGGCATGTTCGAGGACCTGGCCCGGACTGCGGCGGCCTACCGCAGCGCCGTCGACTTCGCCGATTCGCGCATGGAGAAGGAGCTGGACCACGTCCTGTCCGACCCGCGCAGCCGGATCGGCGGCCAGGGCGACGCCGCCCGCGAGGCGGCCCAGGCCAAGCGGGCCCAGCTCGTGGACCAGGCCCGGGCCTCCCTCGACCGGGACGTCGCCCAGCTCAAGGCGGAGTCGGACGTCGTCGAGCCCGCCCTGCCCCCGGCGTACGCGCGCTGGGACAACCCCGTCTGGCATGCCTACCGGGTGCCGATGGAGACGCCCATGGCGCTGCGGCTGGGCGATCTGCGCCTGCCCGAGGCCGAGGAGCTGAGCATCCCGATGCTGGTCCGGCTGCCGCTGGAGCGGGGCCTGTGGATCGACAGCGGCCAGTCCCCTTCGCTGGACGGCGCCTTCCACGACTCGCACGAACTGCGCAGGCTCGCCCTGGACGCGGCCGTGGCGCACGCGGCCCGGCTGCTCGCCGTGTACCCGGCCGGGGACTTCACCGTCCATGTCATCGACCCGGCCGGTTCCGGCGCCCAGGCGCTCGCCCCGCTGGTGCAGACCGGGGTGCTGGCGTCCCCGCCCGCTACCGGCGCGGCGGGGGTGACCGATGTGCTCGGCAGGCTGACCCAGCGCGTGGACCTGGTGCAGATGGCGGTGCGCGGCGGCGCCCCGGAGTCGCTGCCCCCCGGCTTCGACACCTCGGAGCAGCTGCTGATCGTCAACGACTTCCCGCACGGCTTCGACGACCGGGCCGTGAACCAGCTGCGCTACCTCGCCGACGAGGGTCCGTCCGTCGGGGTCCATCTGATGATGGTCGCCGACCGCGAGGAGGCCTCCGCCTACGGGCCCCTGCTGGACCCGCTGTGGCGTTCGCTGCTGCGGCTCACCCCGGTGCCGGAGGACCACCTCGCCGACCCCTGGGTGGGCCACGCCTGGACCTACGAGCCCCCGCTCGTGCCGCCCGGCAGCCAGGTGCTCCAGCAGGTGCTGACCCGGGTCGCCGAGGCGCGCCGCGCTTGGAACCGGTGACCTCACACGGCCTTTACAAAGCAATCGTAAAGCGGCTCTGACCTGGGTTTTTGGTCTCTATTTTACTTACCCCTTTACCTTTCCTTGGTGATGGGGGTACTCTCGTCCGTACGGAGGGGAGTACTCCCTGACTGCTGCGGCGTACCCGTCAATACGGATCCGGTCGGATCCCGGGGCGCCGGCCCGACCGCGGGTGGAAGAGACCTCCGGCAGCGACGACAACGCTGACTCATTGCCGTGACGTACTGCCGGAGGCGCAGTGGATGTTTCCGTGACCCTGTGGGTCCTCACGATCGTGGGCCTCGCCGCCCTGATCGCGGTCGATTTCTTCATCGGCCGCAAACCGCACGACGTGTCCATCAAGGAAGCCGGCATCTGGACCGTGGTCTGGATCGCCCTGGCCGGGCTCTTCGGCCTGGGCCTGCTGGTCTTCGGGGGCGGACAGCCCGCCGGTGAGTTCTTCGCCGGCTTCATCACCGAGAAGTCGCTGAGCGTCGACAACCTCTTCGTCTTCGTGCTGATCATGGCGAAGTTCGCCGTGCCCTCGCAGTACCAGCAGCGCGTGCTGCTCGTCGGTGTGCTCATAGCCCTGGTCCTGCGCGCGATCTTCATCGCCGCCGGTGCCGCGATCCTCGCCAGCTTCGCCTGGGTGTTCTACCTCTTCGGCGCCTTCCTGATCTGGACCGCCTGGAAGCTCATCCAGGAGGCCCGGGCGGACGACGAGGAAGAGGAGTTCGAGGAGAACAAACTCCTCAAGGCCGCCGAGCGCCGCTTCGGCGTCGCCGACCGCTACCACGGCACCAAGCTGTGGATCCAGCAGAACGGCAAGCGGGTCATGACCCCGATGCTCGTCGTGATGCTCGCGATCGGCACCACGGACGTCCTGTTCGCCCTGGACTCCATCCCCGCGATCTTCGGCCTGACCCAGGACCCGTACATCGTGTTCACGGCCAACGCGTTCGCCCTGATGGGTCTGCGGCAGCTGTACTTCCTCATCGGCGGCCTGCTCAGGAAGCTGGTCCACCTCAGCTACGGCCTGTCGGTCATCCTCGGCTTCATCGGCGTGAAGCTGGTGCTGCACGCCCTGCACGAGTCCGGGGTGCACGTCCTGGAGATCAGCATTCCGGTCTCCCTCGGCGTGATCTGCTCGGTCCTGATCGTCACCACGATCACCAGCCTCAGGGCCTCGCGGAAGCAGGCGGAGGCGGAGACGGCGCACTCGGCGGGCGAGGGCGCTCCGAAGGACAGCATCGGCGCCTGACCACGTCGGACGTAGAAAGAACCGTCACCGGGAGAGGTGCCTGGCGATTGCCGCGCACCGCTCCCGGTGATTGCTTTGTTCTGAGCGCGTTCCCCGGCCCGGGGGCGCCGTGGCCGGCGGAGGTTGTCCGTGAAGTTCGTGCAGATCATCGACTTCGAGACCGAGCGGCTCGACGAAATGGAGCAGTTGGTTCAGGAAGTGCGGCAGGGCATGGCCACCAAGGAGGGCGGCCCCACCCACCGCATCCTCCTCAAGGACCGCGACACCCCGGGGCGCTACCTCGCCCTCATCGAGTTCGACTCCTACGAGGAGGCCATGCGCAACAGCGAGGACCCCGACACCAGCAAGATGGCCGAGCGGATGGGCGCGCTGTGCACGCGCGAGCCCCGCTACGTCAACTGCGATCTGCTGGACTCCAGCGACCTGTGACGGTCCGGCACCCGGGTGACGGGCCCCGTACGGCCGACGTGCGGGGCCCGTCACCCTTTGCGACGATCACTGCATGATCACTCGGCTCAGGGCGCTCACCCTCCCGTGGACGTCGATCGTGCCGGTGCTCGCGGTCGTCCTGCTGGTGTTCACCTGGGGCCGGGACCTGCCCGGCGTGGTCGTCGGCGCGGTGACGGTGGTGCTCGCCGGGGCCGTCCTGGCCGCCGTCCACCACGCGGAGGTCGTCGCCCACCGGGTCGGGGAGCCCTTCGGCTCCCTGGTCCTCGCGGTCGCCGTGACGGTCATCGAGGTCGCCCTGATCGTCACCCTGATGGTGGACGGCGGTGCCAAGGGCGCGACCCTGGCCCGGGACACCGTCTTCGCGGCCGTGATGATCACCTGCAACGGCATCGTCGGCCTGTGCCTCCTGGTCGCCTCCCTGCGCCACGGCATCGCGGTCTTCAACCCGGAGGGCACCGGCGCCGCCCTCGCGACCGTCGCCACCCTGGCCACGCTCAGCCTGGTCCTGCCGACGTTCACCACCAGCAAGCCCGGCCCGGAGTTCTCCAGCGTCCAGCTGACCTTCGCCGCGCTCTCCTCGCTGATCCTGTACGGCCTGTTCGTCGCGACCCAGACCGTCCGGCACCGCGACTACTTCCTGCCGATCACCAGGCACGGCGAGATCATCACCGCCGACACCCACGCCGAGGCACCCTCCGCGCGCACCGCGCTGATCAGCCTGGGCCTGCTGGGCCTGGCCCTGATCGGGGTGGTCGGCCTCGCCAAGGCGGTGTCGCCCACCATCGAGTCCGGCGTGGAGTCGGCCGGCCTCGGACACGCCGTCGTCGGCGTCATCATCGCCCTGCTGGTCCTGCTGCCCGAGACGATCGCCGCACTGCGCGCCGCCCGCCGCGACCGCGTGCAGACCAGCCTCAACCTCGCCCTCGGCTCCGCCATGGCCAGCATCGGACTGACCATCCCCGCAGTCGCCCTGGCCACGATCTGGCTCTCCGGACCACTGATCCTCGGCCTCGGCCCCACCCACATGCTGCTGCTCGTCCTGACCGTCGTGGTGGCCTCCCTGACCGTGGTGCCGGGGCGGGCCACACCCCTCCAGGGAGGAGTGCACCTGGTGATCTTCGCCGCCTACCTGGAGCTGGCGATCAATCCATGACCGGCTCCCGCGCGGGGACCGACGCCGGGCGGGTCTCCGGCAGCAGCGCGAAGCAGCCCAGGCTGAGCAGCGCGATCCCGGTCAGATACGCCCCCACGCCCCACGGCACCCGACCGCCCTGCTCGGCGAGCGCGGTCGCCGCGATCGGCGTGAGCGCCCCGCCCAGCACCCCGCCGAGGTTGTAGCCGACCGCCGCCCCGGTGCAGCGCACCCGGGGCTCGTACAACTCCGGCAGATAGGCGGCGATCACCGCGAACATCGTGATGAACGCCAGCATCGCCCCCAGGAACCCGAGGAACATCAGCACCGGCTCCCCGGTCGCCAGCAGCGCGACCAGCGGAAGCATCCACACCGCTGCCGCCGCGCACCCGGCCAGGCACAGCGGACGCCGCCCGTACCGGTCCCCGAGCAACGCGAACACCGGGGTCAGCGCCCCCTTCACCAGCACCGCGCCCATGATGCAGACCAGCATGACCGTACGGCTCACCCCGAGCCGTTCGGTCCCATAGGCCAGGGACCAGGTGGTCACCGCGTAGAAGATCGCGTACCCGATGGCCAGGGCCCCGGCCGTCAGCAGGACCAGCCTCCAGTGGTCGCGCACCACCTCGGCGAGCGGCACGCGCGCGGGCTCGTCGATCCGCAGGAACTGCGGGCTCTCGGCGAGCGAGGACCGCAGCCACAGCCCGGCCACCGCGAGCACGCCCGCCGCCCAGAACGGCACCCGCCACCCCCACGCGGCGAACTGCGCCTGCGACAGCGAGGCGGCCAGCGCCAGCGTCACCCCGTTCGCCAGCAGGAAGCCGACCGCCGGTCCGACCTGCGGAAAGCTCGACCACAGCCCGCGCCGCTCGGCGGGCGCGTGCTCCGCCGTGAGCAGCACCGCCCCGCCCCACTCCCCGCCGAGCCCGAGCCCCTGCAGGAAGCGCAGCACGAGCAGCAGCACCGGGGCCGCCACGCCGATCGTGTCGTACGTCGGCACACAGCCGACCGCCACCGTGGAGGCCCCGGTCAGCAGCAGCGAGGCGACCAGAACCGGCCGCCGCCCGTGCCGGTCGCCGATGTGCCCGAACAGCACGGAGCCGAGCGGCCGGGCCACGAACCCGACCCCGAACGTCCCGAACGCGGCGAGCGTCCCCGCGACCGGCGAGAACGTGGGGAAGAACAGCGGCCCCAGGACCAGCGCCGCCGCGGTCCCGTAGACGAAGAAGTCGTAGAACTCGATGGCCGTCCCGGCGAGCGAGGCAGCCGCGAGCCGGAGCATGGAAGGCGCCTTTGTGGTGCGTACGTCGTGCATGCCGCGTCAACCACCCGCGGTGACCGAGGGTTACGGGGGCGCGGCCCGGATGCTCAGTACGTGACGGTGATGCGCCGGGCCGGGCCGTCGACGCGGACCAGACCGCCGTAGGGGATCACCAGCTGGGGATCGGTGTGGCCGAGGTCCACATCGAAGACCACGGTGGCGTCGGGCGCGTACGTCCGCATGGCGCGCAGTACCGCCTCGCGCTGCTCCTCGGCGTAACGCGCCGCCTCCTCGGGGCTGTTGGGGCGGTCGAAGGACCAGGTCCTCGCGCGGCCCATCAGCAGCGCGGAGAAGCGCTGGAGCAGTCCGCGCTCGCCCATGTTGCGCAGGGTGCGGAAGACCTCGGCGCCGCTCGGCATCTCCTCGGAGGTCTCCAGGAACAACACGCCGCCGTCGTAGACGCTCAGGTCGTGGGAGATCTCGCGGTCGGCCATCAGCAGCCAGCCCAGGATCTCCAGACAGCCGCCCCAGCTGCGGCCCTCCACCACGCGGTCGGCGTTCACCCAGGTCCAGTCGGCGGCCGGACGCATCGACGGCTCCGACTCGAAGGTGGCGGGGTCGGCCCAGTCGCGGTTGATGTCGTTCCAGCTCTCGGCGGGCGAGAGTTCATAGGCGCCCGAGGTGAACAGGGCCGCGCGCAGCGAGTCCGCCGTCCGCGGGTTCATGGCGCCGGGTCGGCCCAGTTCGCACATCACGGACGCGCCGTGGTAGCTGACGATGCCGGTGTTCCACAGATAGGCGAGCAGATTGGTGTTGTCGCTCATCCCGATGAAGGGCTTGGGATTGGCGCGGATCAACTCCCGGTCCAGGTAAGGCAGCACGGTGATCTGGTCGTCGCCGCCGATGGAGGCGATCACCGCCTTGATGCCCGGGTCGGCGAAGGCGGCGTTGACGTCGGCGGCCCGTGCCTGGGGCGTGGCGCCCATCGTGCGGGTCGTCGGGTACTCGACGGGTTCGAGGTCGTACTCCTTGCGCAGCCGCTCCAGCCCTAGTTCGTAGGGGAGCGGGAAGAGTCCGGGCAGACCGGCACCGGCCGAGATGACGGCTATGCGATCGCCGGGGGAAGGCTTGGGCGGATACGAGATCATCGTCATGCCATCGCAGCGTACGGGCCGTCACCGTCCGCTCGCACCGTGATAAACCGGGTCCCAGCAGCGGCCCTTCGAACGGGGCCGCCCACGTCTGACGGACCGGAGGAACCGTGCCCCGCACCCTGGCCAACGCCCCGATCATGATCCTCAACGGCCCCAATCTGAACCTGCTCGGGCAGCGGCAGCCCGAGATCTACGGCTCCGAGACGCTCGCCGATGTCGAGGCGATGTGTGCGAAGGCGGCGGCAGCGCACGGCGGGACGGTGGACCTGCGCCAGTCCAACCACGAGGGGCAGCTGGTCGACTGGATCCACGAGGCGCGTACCGACCACTGCGGCATCGTGATCAACCCGGGCGCCTACTCGCACACCTCCGTCGCGATCCTGGACGCGCTCAACACCTGCGACGGCCTGCCAGTGGTGGAGGTCCACATCTCCAACATCCATCGCCGTGAGTCCTTCCGGCACCACTCCTACGTCTCGCTGCGCGCCGACGGGGTCATCGCCGGCTGCGGGGTGCAGGGCTATGTGTTCGGGGTGGAGCGGGTGGCTGCCCTGGTGGGGGCGGGGCGGGCCGAGGCCTGACAGCCCTGGGCCGCCGGTCGAGGGCGGGGATGTGACCGGCGGCCCGTACCGCGCAGGAGCCGTCATCCTGCCGCGGAATGCTTTCAGTTGACTACGCCACGGCACGCGCCGGGAGCGCGCGCGGTGCGCGGGTGCGTGTGAACCGTTCACACGGGGCGCGCGGAACCTGTCGTACGCCCCGCGCGCACCCTGGGACTCACCACCCGCGCGCGTGAGGCGTCACGCGCCCCGCGTGCACGCCGATCCCCACAACCCCGCGCGGGCTGCTCGCCGTTCCCGAGCGCCGGAGTTCACCACCCGAGCGCCGGAGTTCACCACCCGCGCGTGTGCCACTCCGGAAGATGCGGGCGCTCCGCGCCCAGCGTCGTGTCCTTGCCGTGCCCCGGGTACACCCAGGTCTCGTCCGGGAGCACGCCGAAGATCTTCGTCTCGACATCGTGGATCAGGCTCGCGAACGCCTTCGGATCCTTGTGGGTGTTGCCCACGCCGCCCGGGAACAGACAGTCCCCGGTGAACACATGGGGGTGCCCGTGCGGGTCGTCGTAGACGAGGGCGATCGAGCCCGGCGTGTGCCCGACCAGGTGGCGCGCGGTCAGCTCCACGCGCCCCACGCGGATCACATCGCCGTCGTCGACCAGGACGTCGGTGGGCACCGGGATGCCCTCGGCGTCCTCGCGCCCCGCGTAGGTCCGCGCGCCGGTGGCCGCGACGACCTCCGCCAGCGCCTGCCAGTGGTCGCCGTGCCGGTGGGTCGTGACGACGGACCTGATGCCGTCGTCACCGATCATGCCGAGCAGTGCCTGTGCGTCGTTCGCCGCGTCGATCAGCAGTTGCTCGTCCGTGGCCCGGCAGCGCAGCAGATAGGAGTTGTTGTCCATCGGGCCGACCGCGATCTTGGTGATCATCAGGTCCTTGAGCTCGTGCACGTCCGCCGGGCCGCCGACCGTCACCTCTCCGCTGTACGTCATGTCCGCAGCCTATAGCGGGGGGAGCGCCGGGAGCGGCCCGCCGACGGCGGTCAGCGCCGCGCCGTCACGGCGTCCGCAGAGCCAGCCGAGCAGATCCGCCTGCCGCCCGCTGACGGTGATCGGGTCCCCCTTGCGCCCGGTGGGGATGCGCCGGCCGTTGTCCTGCACGATCATCACGGCGGGTACGTCGGGGTGGTCCCGGAACCGCTGCGTGAGGAAGTTGATCTCGCGCTGGGTGAAGTCCTCGGACAGATCCTCCAGCTCGTAGCCGATGCCGAGGTCCACGTGGTGCAGCTCCACCTCGACCCACCGCCGGAACGGCACCCGGGAGGCGGTGTCGGTGACGCCGTTCCGCAGCTCCACCGTCCGCGACCAGTCCGCGGGCGCCTGCCCGGCCCGCGCGAACCGGGCCGCGCTCTCGCGCACGTCCGCGAGCTGGACGGCGAGGGGGCGGGGCGCGTCCCGCTCGATGTCGGCGTCCCGGGCCTCGCCGCTGACGTACATGGGGCGCCCTTCGAGCACGTTCACGAGGGCGTCCGCGTTGCGGGCGAGGTGGGCGAGGACATGGCCGCGGGTCCAGCCGGGCAGCCGGGACGGCTCGGTGACCGCGTTGTCGTCCAGTTTCGCGGCAGCGGTGAGCAGCCGTTCGGTCGCTTCCTGTACAGACGCCAGGTCATGAGCGTGATCAATCATGCTGCTGACCTTAGTCCCGCCACTCCTTCGGGTGAAGGTGGCGAAGGAGTGCCGTAAATCGAATGCACGTGCTATATGGTCGGAGGTGGCGTCGGGCATTCTGGAGAGCTGGGGATTGTTACGCCTCCGGGAATCCCACCGGCGTTGTCAGTGGCTCCCCCTAGTCTGAGAACGACGGGGGCCCCGCCCCTGTCACTTCTCCCAAAGAAAGGTGCGGACCGGCGTGGCCGACCGTCTCATCGTCCGTGGCGCGCGCGAGCACAACCTGAAGAATGTCTCGCTCGATCTGCCGCGCGACTCGCTCATCGTCTTCACGGGCCTGTCGGGGTCGGGCAAGTCCTCGCTGGCCTTCGACACCATCTTCGCCGAGGGCCAGCGGCGCTATGTCGAGTCGCTGTCCTCCTACGCCCGGCAGTTCCTCGGGCAGATGGACAAGCCGGACGTCGACTTCATCGAGGGACTGTCGCCCGCGGTCTCCATCGACCAGAAGTCGACCTCGCGCAACCCGCGCTCGACGGTCGGCACCATCACCGAGGTCTACGACTACCTGCGCCTGCTCTTCGCGCGCATCGGCAAGCCGCACTGTCCCGAGTGCGGCCACCCCATCTCCCGGCAGTCGCCGCAGGCCATCGTGGACAAGGTGCTGGAGCTGCCGGAGGGCAGCCGCTTCCAGGTGCTGTCCCCGCTGGTCCGCGAGCGCAAGGGCGAGTTCGTCGACCTCTTCGCCGATCTGCAGACCAAGGGCTACTCCCGCGCGCGGGTGGACGGCGAGACCGTCCAGCTCTCCAACCCGCCCACGCTGAAGAAGCAGGAGAAGCACACCATCGAGGTGGTCGTCGACCGCCTCACGGTCAAGGACTCCGCCAAGCGCCGCCTCACCGACTCCGTCGAGACCGCCCTCGGCCTGTCCGGCGGCATGGTCGTGCTGGACTTCGTCGACCTCCCCGAGGACGACCCCGAGCGCGAGCGCATGTACTCGGAGCACCTGTACTGCCCGTACGACGACCTCTCCTTCGAGGAGCTGGAGCCGCGCTCCTTCTCCTTCAACTCGCCCTTCGGCGCCTGCCCCGAGTGCACCGGCATCGGCACGCGCATGGAGGTCGACCCCGAGCTGATCGTGCCGGACGAGGACAAGAGCCTCGACGAGGGCGCCATCCACCCCTGGTCGCACGGCCACACCAAGGACTACTTCGGCCGCCTCATCAACGCCCTTGCGGACGCGCTGGGCTTCCGGACCGACATCCCCTTCGCGGGGCTGCCGCAGCGCGCCAAGAAGGCCCTGCTGTACGGCCACAAGACGCAGATCGAGGTCCGCTACCGCAACCGGTACGGCCGCGAGCGGGTGTACACCACGCCGTTCGAGGGCGCGGTGCCCTTCGTCAAGCGGCGGCACGGCGAGGCCGAGTCGGACGCCAGCCGGGAGCGCTTCGAGGGCTATATGCGCGAGGTGCCCTGCCCCACCTGTGAGGGCACGCGCCTGAAGCCGATCGTCCTCGCGGTCACCGTCATGGGGAAGTCGATCGCCGAGGTCTCGGCGATGTCCATCAGCGACTGCGCGGACTTCCTGGGCGAGCTGAAGCTCAACGCCCGCGACAAGAAGATCGCCGAGCGGGTGCTGAAGGAGGTCAACGAGCGGCTGCGGTTCCTGGTCGACGTCGGCCTGGACTACCTCTCGCTGAACCGCGCGGCCGGCACCCTGTCCGGCGGCGAGGCCCAGCGCATCCGCCTGGCCACCCAGATCGGCTCCGGTCTCGTCGGCGTGCTCTACGTCCTCGACGAGCCGTCCATCGGCCTGCACCAGCGCGACAACCACCGGCTGATCGAGACCCTCGTCCGGCTGCGCGACATGGGCAACACCCTGATCGTCGTCGAGCACGACGAGGACACCATCAAGGTCGCCGACTGGGTCGTCGACATCGGCCCCGGCGCGGGTGAGCACGGCGGCAAGGTCGTGCACAGCGGCTCCCTGAAGGAGCTGCTGGAGAACGCCGAGTCGCAGACCGGCCAGTACCTGTCGGGCCAGAAGTCCATCCCGGTGCCGGACATCCGCCGCCCGCACGACCCGTCCCGGCAGCTCACGGTGCACGGCGCCCGCGAGAACAACCTGCGGGACATCGACGTCTCCTTCCCGCTCGGGGTGTTCACCGCGGTCACCGGTGTCTCCGGCTCCGGCAAGTCGACGCTGGTCAACGACATCCTGTACACGCACCTGGCCCGCGAGCTCAACGGCGCCCGGAGCGTGCCGGGACGGCACACGCGCGTGGACGGCGACGACCTCGTCGACAAGGTCGTGCACGTCGACCAGTCGCCCATCGGCCGCACCCCGCGCTCCAACCCGGCGACCTACACCGGCGTCTTCGACCACATCCGCAAGCTGTTCGCCGAGACCACCGAGGCGAAGGTGCGCGGCTACATGCCGGGCCGGTTCTCCTTCAACGTCAAGGGCGGCCGCTGCGAGAACTGCGCGGGCGACGGCACCATCAAGATCGAGATGAACTTCCTCCCGGACGTCTACGTCCCGTGCGAGGTCTGCCACGGCGCCCGGTACAACCGGGAGACCCTGGAGGTCCACTACAAGGGCAAGTCCATCGCCGAGGTCCTGAACATGCCGATCGAGGAAGCCATGCACTTCTTCGAGGCGGTCCCGGCGATCAACCGCCACCTGAAGACGCTCAACGACGTCGGTCTCGGCTATGTCCGCCTCGGCCAGTCCGCGACGACCCTGTCCGGTGGTGAGGCCCAGCGTGTGAAGCTCGCCAGCGAGCTGCAGAAGCGCTCCACCGGCCGCACGGTCTACGTCCTGGACGAGCCGACCACCGGTCTGCACTTCGAGGACATCAGCAAGCTGCTGAAGGTCCTCGCCGGACTGGTCGACAAGGGCAACACGGTCATCGTCATCGAACACAACCTCGACGTGATCAAGACCGCCGACTGGATCGTCGACATGGGCCCCGAGGGCGGCGCGGGCGGCGGCCTGGTCGTCGCCGAGGGCACCCCCGAGGAGGTCGCCGCGGTCCCGGCCAGCCACACCGGCAAGTTCCTGCGGGAGATCCTCGGCGACCGGATCAGCGACGCGACCTCGGTGAAGGCCCCGCGCGGCGCTGCGAAGAAGACGGCGGCGGCGAAGAAGACCGTCGCCGCCAAGTCGGCCGCCAAGAAGACGGCCACCGCGCGGACGACCAAGACCGCCAACAACACGGCTGCCAAGAAGGCCGCCGGAGCCGCCAAGAAGACGGCCCCGGCGAAGAAGACGGCGACCAGGACCCGCAAGTCCTGACCCCGTCCGGCCGAGCACACCGAGGCGCCCCCGCGGAGACCTTCCGCGGGGGCGCTTCGCCGTTCAGCCCGTGGGTCAGGCCAGCTCGGCCGCGTACGGGGGTTCCGCCCCCGCGCGGGAGCAGGTGATCGCCGCCGCGCGCGCCGCGAACCGCAGCAGCCCGGTCCAGTCCTCCGCGCCGAGCCCGGCCAGCGCCTCGGGGGAGAGGGCGTCCCGTACGGCCAGCCCGTGCAGCAGGGCCGCGTTCACGGTGTCCCCGGCCCCGATGGTGTCCACGACCTCGACCTTCTCGCCCGGCACGGAGTACTCGGAGCCGTCACGGGTGAAGACGGTGAGCCCGTCACCCCCGTGGGTGATCACCACGGCCGCAGGGCCCTCGGCCAGCCACTCGCGCGGGGTGCCGCCGAGCCATTCGGCGTCCTCCGCGGAGAGCTTCAGCAGCGACACCGACGGCAGCCAGCCGCGGAACCTGGCCCGGTAGGCGTCCGGGTCGGGTATCAGCCCCGGCCGGATGTTCGGGTCGAGGGCCGTGAAGACGCCCTGCGCCGCTGCCTTCCGCAGCAACTGCTCGTAGGCGGAGGCGCCCGGTTCCAGGACCAGCGAGCAGGTCCCGAAGGACACCGCGCGCGTGCCTTCGGGCAGCGCGTCCGGAGCGGTGAACAGGCGGTCGGCGGTGCCGTCGACGTAGAAGGAGTACGCCGCGGAGCCGCCGTCGTCGATGGTGGCGACCGCCAGCGTGGTCGGCTCCGGCCCGCGCTGGACGTGCGAGACGTCCACTCCGGCCTGCCGCAGCCCGTCCAGCAGGGCCTCGCCGAAGGCGTCGAGGGAGGTCCGGGAGCAGAAGGCGGTGGGGGAGCCGAGGCGGCCGAGGGCGACGGCCGTGTTGTAGGGGCCGCCGCCGAGCGCCGGGCGCAGGCTCGCCAGGGCGCCCGTGCCCTGCGGCACGAGGTCGATCAGGGCCTCACCGGCGACGACGATCACGGGACGGTTCCTTTCGCGGGGGGCTGCTCGGGGCAGCCGCACGAGGTGCGGTGGACGAAGGCGCAGTCCAGCCGCACGGTCCGGGCGGGCCGGTCCGGCTCGGCGAGCCGGTCCAGGAGCACCTGTACGGCGCGGGCGCCGATCTCCCTGCTGGGCTGGGCGATCGCGGTGAGCCGGGGCGTGAACAGATCCGCCCAGGCGAAGTCGTCGAAGCAGCACAGGGCGATGTCGTCGGGCACGGAAAGCCCGTGCGCGCGCAGGCTGCGCAGGGCGCCGATGGTCATCGCGTTGTTGGCGGTCACCAGGGCCGTGGGCGGAGCGGCGAGGGAGAGCAGCGCGTCGGTGGCGCGCTCGGCGCCGGCGGACTCCGAGTCGCCGTGCACGACCAGCCGCTCGTCGTGGGCGAGTCCGGCGTGCGCGAGGCCGTGCCGGTAGCCGGTGATCCGCTCGCGGGTGGTGCTGAGCCCGGGGCGGCCCGCGACCAGGCCGATCCGCCGGTGGCCCAGCTCGGCGAGATGGGTGACCAGCCGGGTCGTCGGTTCGGCGCTCTCGGCGCACACCTGGTCGAAGAGCGGCCCGGCGTCGTCGACCAGCCGATCGAGGAACACGGTCGGCACCGAGTGGCGGCGCAGGTAGGCCAGGAGGGCCTCGGGCTCGGCGGACGGAGCGACGATCATGCCGTCCACCCGCCGCTCGTGCAGCAGCTGGACCGCCTTGCGCTCGTGCTCGGGGTCGTCGTGCGGGTCCGCGATGAGCAGGCCGTACCCGTGCTCCAGGGCGGCGGCCTCCACGCCCTGGAGGATCTCGGTGAAGTACGGATTGCTGATCGCCGACACCGCGAGGCCGATGGAGCGGGTGCGGGCGGTCACCAGGGAGCGGGCGAGGGAGTTCGGGGTGTAGCCGAGCCGTTCGACCGCGTCCAGGACGGCCTGGCGGGTGTGCGGGAGGACCGGGCGGGTGCCGTTGAGGACGTGCGAGACCGTCGCCACGGAGACGCCCGCGTCCCGGGCCACATCGGCCATGGTCGCCATCGCGTGCCTCCCCTTCCCGGACTGTCCCTGTGATGCCTCTGGCCGGGAAGGTATCGCATCCGACGGCAGACGTAAACGTTTACGCAAGCGCTTACGTGCGGCCGGGGCCGTACTCGCTCCCACTCCGACCCCGCCCCGGCCCGGGGAGCACCGCCCGGTATCGTCGCGTTGCCCGCCCTTTGACCTGTGGAGACCCGCATGACCGGCCACCCGACCCCGTCCCGCCGTACCGTCCTGCGCGGAGCGGCCCTCGCCCCCGTCGCCGGGCTGGGCCTGGCCGCGTGCTCGCCGGGCGGGGAGACGGTGGACGCCGAACCGACCGCGCCGGTCGACCTGGGCGCGGAGAGCGAGGTCACCGAGGGCGGCGCGAAGCTCTACAAGGACCACAACGTGGTCGTCAGCCGGGACGACAAGGGCGCCCTGAAGGCGTACAGCACGATCTGCACGCACGCGCGGTGCCCCATCAACAACCTGGAGGGGACGAAGCTCGTCTGCTCCTGCCACGGCAGCGAGTTCGACGCCACGAACGGCGAGGTGCTGCGCGAGCCCGCGAGCGTCCCGCTCAAGGAGCTGCCGGTGGAGGCCAAGGGCGGCCGGATCGTGGTGAGCCCGGCGACCGACGCCTGATCCGCCCGATCAGCTGTACCGCCCGATCATCGGTCCCGCCCGATCATCGGTCCCGTCCGCTCAGCCGTCCCGTCCGCTCACTCCCAGTCCCAGCCGATCCCCACGATCCCGGTCCGCAGGCGCGGCTCGACGAGGTGCACGGAGTGGTGCAGCGGGCTGAGCGGGAGTTCCTGCCGGCCGCTGCGCGGGGCCGCCGCCGAGTGCTGGACGAACCGGTGGCAGCGCAGCGGCAGTTGGCGCCCGTCGAAGCGGACCTGGAGCGCGTACTGGCCGCCCGCCTGGCGGAACCCGCGCGCGTACTCTCGGGACACCCCGGCCGTGCCGTCCTCGACGCCGTACCGGAAGAGGAAGGTGTCTCCGGAGCGCAGCCGGGTGCCGAAGAGCAGTTCGGCGGCCAGGACTCCGGTGTCGTGGTGGGTCAGGACCCGGCCGGTGCGGCAGTTCTCCAGTGCCTGGACCCGCATCAGGTCGGGCGTACAGCCCGGGTCGCCGTGGTAGACGGCCACGAAGCGGTCGACGCCGTCGCGGTGGGAGCGCACGATGTGCTGTGCCTCGCGGCCCGCCAGCTCGCGCCGCGCGCCGACCCGTATCCGCTCGTGCAGTCCGAGAAGGTGCAGACCGCCGTCGACCGGGGCCCCCAGGTCGGCCAGCAGCGAGGCCAGGACGCCGTCGGCCTCGACGAGGGAGCGGTAGGAGCGGGCCGCGGGAGGGTGTTCGCCCGCCGTGTCCTCGCTCTCGGCGAGCAGGCGGATCAGGGACTCCTCGGGGAGCTGGAGTATCTCCTCCAGCGCGCGCACCGCGCGCAGCGACTCGGGGCGCTGGGGTCTGCGGGCGCCCTGCTGCCAGTAACTGAGACTGGTGACGCCGACCTTGACCCCGTAGCGCGAGAGATGGTGCTGGACGCGCTGGAGGGGGAGCCCGCGTGCGGCGATGGCGGCGCGCAGGGCGACGTGGAAGGGGCCGCCGTTCAGTACCGCGTTCAGTTCCTGGTCCGGCTTCGCGTCCCTGTCCGCGTCCGGCTCCGCGGTGGCGACGGCGGCGGCGTCCGCGTGCTGGGGGGCCTGCGGCATGCGGGGGCCTTTCTGTGAAGCGTTCACGACGGCTGGTCGGACCGAGCGTGCGGGCGAGGGGGCGGGCCCGAGTTCCCCCGCATTGAAGCGTGTTGACCAAGCCCCGACAACACCTGAAGCCGAACCACCGTGTTCGATTGGCCGGTCATGCACTTGTTGTACGCGCCACACGCCCTCCCGCCGGCGCCCCGCCACCCCGGCGGCCGCCCCCGCCGTCGTCCACAGCCCCGCCGTGCTGTCACCCCTCGCCAGTAGGGTGTGAAGCATGGCCGACCCCTCCAGCTACCGCCCCCGGCCGGGACAGATCCCGGACTCTCCCGGGGTCTACCGCTTCCGCGACGAGCACCGCCGGGTGATCTACGTCGGAAAGGCGAAGAGCCTGCGCCAGCGCCTGGCCAACTACTTCCAGGACCTGGCCGGGCTCCACCCCCGAACCCGGAGCATGGTCACCACGGCCGCGTCCGTGGAGTGGACGGTGGTGTCCACGGAGGTCGAGGCGCTCCAGCTGGAGTACTCCTGGATCAAGGAGTACGACCCCCGGTTCAACGTCAAGTACCGCGACGACAAGAGCTACCCGTACCTCGCGGTGACGATGAACGAGGAGTTCCCGCGCGTGCAGGTGATGCGCGGTCACAAGAAGAAGGGCGTGCGCTACTTCGGTCCGTACGCGCACGCGTGGGCCATCCGCGACACCGTCGACCTGCTGCTGCGCGTTTTCCCCGTGCGGACCTGTTCGGCCGGCGTCTTCAAGAACGCCGCCCGCACCGACCGCCCCTGTCTGCTCGGCTACATCGGCAAGTGCTCCGCGCCCTGCGTGGGCCGTGTCTCGCCCGAGGAGCACCGCGAACTCGCCGATGAGTTCTGCGACTTCATGGCCGGCCGCACCGGCACGTATCTGCGCCGTCTGGAGAAGCAGATGATGCGGGCGGCCGACGAGATGGAGTACGAGCGGGCCGCCCGGCTGCGCGACGACATCGAGGCCCTGAAGAAGGCCATGGAGAAGAACGCGGTCGTGCTCGCCGACGCGACCGACGCCGACCTGATCGCCGTCGCCGAGGACGAGCTGGAGGCGGCGGTGCAGATCTTCCACGTCCGCGGCGGACGCGTGCGCGGCCAGCGCGGCTGGGTCACCGACAAGGTCGAGGAGATCACCACCGGCGCCCTCGTCGAGCACGCCCTGCAGCAGCTCTACGGCGAGGAGAGCGGCGACGCCGTCCCCAAGGAGGTCCTCGTCCCCGCCCTGCCCGACCCGGTGGAGCCGGTCCAGCAGTGGCTCACCGAGCGCCGCGGCTCCAACGTGTCGCTGCGCATCCCGCAGCGCGGCGACAAGAAGGCGCTGATGGAGACCGTCGCGCGCAACGCCCTTCAGGCCCTCGCGCTGCACAAGACCAAGCGTGCCTCCGACCTGACCACGCGCTCGCGCGCGCTGGAGGAGATCGCCGACGCCCTCGGCCTGGACAGCGCCCCCCTGCGCATCGAGTGCTATGACATCTCCCACCTCCAGGGCGACGACGTGGTGGCCTCCATGGTCGTCTTCGAGGACGGTCTGCAGCGCAAGAGCGAGTACCGCCGCTTCCAGATCCGCGGCTTCGCCGGACAGGACGACGTGCGGTCCATGCACGAGGTGATCTCCCGCCGCTTCAAGCGCTACATCGCCGAGAAGGAGAAGACCGGCGAGTGGGTGGACGAGGAGTCCGCCGCCCCCGGCGAGAACGGCCTGAAGGACGACGACGGCCGTCCCAAGAAGTTCGCCTACCCGCCCCAGCTCGTGGTCGTCGACGGCGGGCAGCCCCAGGTCGCCGCCGCCAAGCGGGCCCTGGACGAGCTGGGCATCGACGACATCGCCGTGTGCGGCCTGGCCAAGCGCCTGGAGGAGGTCTGGCTGCCCGGCGAGGACGACCCGGTCGTCCTGCCCCGCACCAGCGAGGGCCTCTACCTGCTCCAGCGGGTCCGCGACGAGGCCCACCGCTTCGCCATCACCTACCAGCGCGCCAAGCGCGCCAAGCGCTTCCGGTCCTCTCCGCTGGACGACGTACCGGGCCTCGGCGAGACCCGCAAACAGGCGCTGATCAAGCACTTCGGTTCCGTCAAGAAGCTCCGGTCGGCGACAATCGATCAGATCTGCGAGGTTCCGGGCATAGGCCGTAAAACGGCCGAGACCATCGCCGCGGCCTTCGCCCGGGCGGTCCCGCCCGCGCCCGCCGTCAACACGGCGACTGGAGAGATCATGGAAGACATGGAAGACGGGGCGCCCGACCCGACCGAGGGCACCCCGGACGAACGACGGGGGCAGGAGACATGACCGAGCAGGACAAGCAAGAGCGACCAGAACGACCCCAGGAAAACGGAGCACAGGTGAGTACCGGCGAGAACGTCGTGGTCCCCGAGGCCGCCATCCCCGAGCTGGTGATCATCTCCGGCATGTCCGGAGCGGGTCGCTCCACGGCCGCGAAGTGTCTGGAGGACCTCGGCTGGTTCGTGGTCGACAACCTGCCGCCCGCGCTGATCCCCACCATGGTGGAGCTCGGCGCCCGCTCCCAGGGCAATGTCGCCCGCATCGCGGTCGTCGTCGACGTCCGCGGCCGCCGCTTCTTCGACAACCTCCGCGAGTCGCTCGCCGACCTCGACACCCGGGGTGTCACCCGGCGCATCGTGTTCCTGGAGTCCTCCGACGAGGCCCTGGTGCGCCGCTTCGAGTCGGTGCGCAGACCGCACCCCCTCCAGGGCGACGGCCGCATCGTCGACGGCATCGCCGCCGAGCGCGAGCTGCTGCGCGAGCTGCGCGGCGACGCCGACCTGGTGATCGACACCTCCAGCCTCAACGTGCACGAGCTGCGCGCCAAGATGGACGCCCAGTTCGCCGGCGAGGAGGAGCCCGAGCTGCGGGCCACCGTGATGTCCTTCGGCTTCAAGTACGGCCTGCCCGTCGACGCCGACCTCGTCGTCGACATGCGCTTCCTGCCCAACCCGCACTGGGTCCCGGAGCTGCGCCCCTACACCGGCCTGAACGAGGAGGTGTCGGCGTACGTCTTCAACCAGCCCGGCGCCAAGGAGTTCCTCGACCGGTACACCGAGCTGTTGCAGCTGGTTGCCGCGGGCTACCGTCGTGAGGGCAAGCGCTACGTGACCATCGCGGTCGGCTGCACGGGCGGCAAGCACCGCTCGGTGGCCACCTCGGAGAAGCTCGCCGCCCGGCTCGCCGCGCAGGGTGTGGAGACGGTGGTGGTCCACCGGGACATGGGACGCGAATGACAGGACGTACACCGCGGCTGATCCGGGTGGGCCGGGTCGTACCGGTGGGGCGGATCGGCCGCCCCGTGGAGGCCCGCGGCGGCCGGCCGCGCCGCCGGGGCACCCAGCCCAAGGTCGTCGCCCTCGGCGGCGGCATGGGGCTGTCCGCCTCACTGGCCGCACTGCGCCGGATCACCGGCGACCTCACCGCCGTCGTCACCGTGGCCGACGACGGCGGCTCCAGCGGGCGCCTGCGCGCCGAGCTGGGCGTACTGCCGCCCGGTGACCTGCGCAAGGCGCTGGCCGCGCTGTGCGGCGACGACGACTGGGGCCAGACCTGGTCCCGGGTGATCCAGCACCGCTTCACCTCCCACGGCGATCTGCACGACCACGCGCTCGGCAATCTGCTGATCGTCGCCCTGTGGGAGCAGCTCGGCGACCACGTCCAGGCCCTGGACCTGGTCGGCAAGCTGCTCGGCGCGCACGGGCGCGTGCTGCCCATGTCCGCCGTGCCCCTGGAGCTCCAGGCGCTGGTCAAGGGCCACGACCCGGAGCGGCCCGACCAGGTCGACACCGTGCGCGGACAGGCCACCGTCGCCCTCACCCCGGGCGAGGTGCAGTCCGTGCACCTGGTCCCGAACGACCCGCCCGCCGTCCCCGAGGCCGTCGAGGCGGTCCTGGACGCGGACTGGGTGGTGCTGGGCCCCGGCTCCTGGTTCTCCTCCGTCATCCCGCATCTGCTGGTGCCCCAGCTGCTGGACGCGCTGACCGAGACCAAGGCCCGCCGGGTACTCTCGCTGAACCTCGCTCCGCAGCCCGGAGAAACCGAAGGTTTCTCCCCGCAGCGTCATTTGGAGGTTTTGGGACGACACGCCCCTAAACTCGCCCTGGACGTGGTGCTGGCCGACGAGGCCGCCGTGCCCGACCGTGAGGTCCTCACCGAGGCCGCCAAGCGGTTCGGGGCCGCGGTCGAGCTGGCTCCGGTCGCCCGGAGGGACGGAACCCCGCGGCACGACCCGGAGCTGCTCGCCGCCGCGTACGACCGTATTTTTCGGATGCATGGAAGGATCGGCCCATGGCGATGACGGCAGCGGTGAAGGACGAGATCTCCCGGCTCCCCGTCACCCGGACCTGCTGCAGAAAGGCGGAGGTCTCCGCCATTCTGCGGTTCGCCGGCGGCCTCCACCTGGTCAGCGGGCGCATCGTGATCGAGGCGGAGCTGGACACCGCGATGGCCGCCCGGCGGCTCAAGCGGGACATCCTGGAGATCTTCGGCCATGCCTCCGAACTGATCGTGATGGCGCCGGGCGGGCTGCGCCGCGGCTCGCGCTACGTCGTCCGGGTCGTCGCGGGCGGTGACCAGCTGGCCCGGCAGACCGGCCTGGTCGACGGGCGGGGCCGCCCGATCCGCGGGCTGCCCCCGCAGGTCGTCTCCGGCGCCACGTGCGACGCCGAGGCCGCCTGGCGCGGCGCCTTCCTGGCGCACGGCTCGCTCACCGAGCCGGGCCGCTCCTCCTCCCTGGAGGTCACCTGCCCCGGCCCCGAGGCCGCGCTGGCCCTCGTCGGCGCCGCCCGCCGCCTGTCCATCGCCGCCAAGGCCCGTGAGGTGCGCGGCGTGGACCGCGTGGTCGTCCGCGACGGCGACGCCATCGGCGCGCTGCTCACCCGGCTCGGCGCCCATGAGTCGGTGCTGGCCTGGGAGGAGCGCCGGATGCGCCGCGAGGTACGGGCCACGGCGAACCGGCTCGCCAACTTCGACGACGCCAACCTGCGCCGCTCCGCGCGCGCCGCGGTCGCCGCCGGTGCCCGGGTCCAGCGGGCCCTGGAGATCCTCGGCGACGACGTTCCCGAGCACCTCGCCGCCGCGGGACGGCTGCGCATGGAGCACAAGCAGGCCTCGCTGGAGGAGCTGGGCGCGCTCGCCGACCCGCCGCTGACCAAGGACGCTGTCGCCGGCCGTATCCGCCGGCTGCTCGCCATGGCCGACAAGCGCGCCCAGGACCTCGGCATCCCGGGCACGGAGTCCAGCATCACCGAGGAGATGGCCGACAATCTCGTCGGCTGACGTCTGCTCAGAACGCCGGTGAACGGGTCCACTTGGGGGACGTTCACCGGCGTTTTCGTGGCTGTGAGGCGCCCTTGACTCGATCTTGGAGTGACATGAGCCTGGCAACTGTTCGCTGACGTGGCGAACCCACGCTAGGGGGGTTCATGAGACACAGAGCGAGATCGATCCTCGCTGTCGGCGCGCTCCTGATCGGCGGAGCGAGCATCGCACCCATCGCCCAGGCACAGGACGAGAACCCGGACTCACCCGGTCCGGAGCAGGTCAAGGTCTTCCGCGCCGAGGTCACCAAGAAGCAGATCCCGCTGCTGCTCGCCGCCGGACAGGACGGCCACGAACTCGGCGAGCGGGCCCCCGACAAGGGCACCGCCACGGTCGAGGTCTACCTCACCGACAAGCAGGCCGAGAAGCTTCAGGATCAGGGCGTACGGCTCACCGAGCACGACCTGTCCGGCAAGGCCGAGCGGCGCGTCGAGGCCGCCGCGGAGGGTGTCTTCCGCCCGTACAGCGGCAGCGGCGGCCTGAAGGAGGAGATCCTGCGCACCGGCCGGGACAACCCCGGTCTGACCAAGGTCGTCTCCATCGGGAAGACGATCAGCGGCCAGGACATCCTCGCGGTGAAGCTCACCAAGAATGCCAAGCACGTCAAGGACGGCTCCCGGCCCGCCGTGCTGTACATGTCCAACCAGCACGCGCGCGAGTGGATCACCCCGGAGATGACCCGGCGGCTGCTGCACCACTACCTGGACAACTACCGCACGGACAAGCGGATCAAGAAGATCGTCGACAGCACCGAGCTGTGGTTCGTGCTCTCGGCCAACCCCGACGGCTACGACTACACCTTCCGCGCCGACGGCGACCGCCTCTGGCGCAAGAACCTCCGTGACGTCAACGCCGACGGAGTCATCGGCAACGGCGACGGCGTCGACCTCAACCGCAACTTCCCCTACAAGTGGGGCTACGACGACGAGGGCTCCTCGCCGCACCCCGCCAGCCAGACCTACCGCGGCGCGTCCCCCGGCTCGGAGCCGGAGACCAAGGCCATCGACGCCCTGCAGAAGCGCATCGGCTTCTCCTTCGGCATCAACTACCACTCGGCCGCCGAACTCCTCCTCTACGGTGTCGGCTGGCAGGTCGCCACCGACACCCCCGACGACGTCATGTACAAGGCGCTCGCCGGAACCCCCGGCGACTCCGCGATCCCCGGCTACCACCCGCAGGTCTCCTCGGAGCTGTACACCACCAACGGCGAGGCCGACGGACACGCCTCCAACGTCAACGGCATGGCGATGTTCACCCCCGAGATGTCGACCTGCCAGACCGCCTCCGACGTCGACTCCGACGACGAGTGGCGCGCCTCCGACTGCCGGTCGGTCTTCACCTTCCCGGACGACGAGAAGCTGATCCAGCAGGAGTTCGCCAAGAACATCCCCTTCGCGCTCTCCGTGGCCGAGTCCGCCGCCCACCCCGACCGGCCGGTCTCCGCGATCGGCGCCGAGGCCGCCGACTTCACCCCGGCGCCCTTCACCACGTCGTACGCGCGCGGCGCCGACCAGGAGGTCTCCGTCGTCGCCCGCAAGTCGCTGCGCGACAAGGAGCTCAAGTACCGCGTCAACGGCGGCCGTACGCACGACATGGCGCTCAAGCGGTGGAAGGGCGGCGAGACCTTCGGAGGCGAGGACAACCTCCACTTCGACGAGTACCGCGCCAAGGTCGCCGACGGCGATGTCGGCGACAGGGTCGAGGTGTGGTTCACCGCCGAGACCCGCGACGGCAAGAAGGTCTCCAGCGAACGCTTCACCTACACCGTGGCCGAACGCCCGCGTGCGGACGTCCTCGTCGTCGCCGAGGAGGGCGCCGCGGCCACCCAGACCAAGACCTACGTCGACGCCCTGAAGGCGAACGGCCACCGGGCCGCCGTCTGGGACGTCGCCACCCAGGGCGCGCCGCACGCGCTCGGCGTGCTCGGCCACTTCGACACGGTCGTCCACTACACCGGCGCCTCCACCCCCGGCAACGCCACCCAGCTCCAACTGCGCGCCTACCTCAACGAGGGCGGCAAGCTGATCGAGGCCGGCGAACTGGCCGGCGGCAGCGTCAGCCTCGCCGACGGCACCCCGTCCAACGACTTCAGCCAGTACTACCTCGGCGCCTACACCCGTACGTCGCTGCCCGGGGCCACCGCCTTCGAGGGCTCCGGCGCACTCGCGGGCGCCAAGGGCACGCTGGCCGGGGCGCCGGGCAACCCGCTGAACGCGGCCGGGACCTACAGCGTCACCTCCGAGACCCTGGCCCCGGACAGGTTCCCGCAGTTCGCCAGCTCCGGCGCGGGCGGATACCCGGGCACGGTCAACCCGTACGGCCCGTACGAGGGCGAGGCCATGGCGGCCGTCACGCACAGCGACTACGCCTGGAACCGGCTCACCCGCACCGTCGACCTCACCTCGGTCACCGCGGCACAGGCGCCCACCCTGCGCGCCCGCATGCTGTGGAGCACCGAGCCGGGCTACGACCACGCCGTGCTGGAGGCCCGGACGGCGGGCGGCGACGACTGGACCACGCTGCCGGAACTCGGCGGCGCGACCGGCACCGCGGTGCCCGACGAGTGCTCGGCCGGGTTCTTCCTCCAGGCCCACCCGGCGCTCGGCCGGTACCTGACGCTCGACGGCGGCGCCTGCACGGCGAGCGGCAGGAGCGGCGCCTGGAACAGCTTCACCGGGGCCTCGGACGGCTGGCAGGAGGTCTCCTTCGACCTGTCCGCGTACGCGGGCCGGACCGTGGAGCTCTCCTTCAGCTACATCACCGACCCCGGTTCCGGCGGGCGCGGCGTCCTCGTCGACAACGCCTCCGTCGTGATCGGCGGCAGCGCGGCCGAGACCGAGGGCTTCGAGACCTCGCTCGGCGCCTGGACCACCCCCGGCCCGCCCGCGGGCAGCCCCGCGGTGGTCAAGGACTGGTCGCGCGCGGGTCAGCTCTTCCGGACCTACGGCGCGGTCACCACCCACGACACCGTGCTGCTGGGCTTCGGCCTGGAGCACGTCGTCGCCCCGGCCGACCGGGCGGCACTGCTCCGTGAGGCGCTCACCTCCCTCGACTCCGAGTGACGAAAAGATGACGAGGAGTCAACCCTGAGGGGCGGTCCGTACCCCTACTGGCGGGTACGGACCGCCTGCCCGTGTATGGGGCATCTCGATGTCACCAAGGGGGCCTCAGAGAGGTAGGGTCATAGGCGGTCGGGGACATCCCAAATACAGCTCGCCGGCACCGCATGGCCGGCGTACCAACGAGGAGATCGGTTCGTGACGATCCGCGTAGGCATCAACGGCTTCGGCCGCATCGGTCGTAACTACTTCCGCGCGCTGCTGGAGCAGGGTGCTGACATCGAGATCGTGGCTGTCAACGACCTGGGTGACACCGCGACCACCGCTCACCTGCTGAAGTACGACACCATCCTGGGCCGCCTCAAGCAGGAGGTGACCCACACCGCCGACACCATCACCGTCGACGGTCACACCATCAAGGTCCTGTCCGAGCGCAACCCCGCCGACATCCCGTGGGGCGAGCTGGGCGTCGACATCGTCATCGAGTCGACCGGCATCTTCACGAAGAAGGCCGACGCCGAGAAGCACATCGCGGGCGGCGCCAAGAAGGTCCTCATCTCGGCTCCGGCCACCGGTGAGGACATCACCATCGTGATGGGCGTCAACCACGACAAGTACGACGCGGCCAACCACCACGTCATCTCCAACGCCTCCTGCACCACCAACTGTGTGGCGCCGATGGCGAAGGTCCTCGACGAGAACTTCGGCATCGTCAAGGGTCTGATGACGACGGTCCACGCGTACACCAACGACCAGCGCATCCTGGACTTCCCGCACAAGGACCTGCGCCGCGCCCGCGCCGCCGCCGAGAACATCATCCCGACCACGACGGGTGCCGCGAAGGCCACCGCCCTGGTCCTGCCCCAGCTCAAGGGCAAGCTCGACGGCATCGCGATGCGCGTCCCGGTCCCCACCGGTTCCGCCACCGACCTGGTCGTGGAGCTGGAGCGCGAGGTCACCAAGGACGAGGTCAACGCCGCGTTCAAGAAGGCCTCCGAGGGCGAGCTGCAGGGCTACCTGTCCTACACCGAGGACGCGATCGTCTCCTCGGACATCGTCAGCGACCCGGCCTCCTGCACCTTCGACTCCTCCCTGACCATGGTCCAGGAGGGCAAGTCGGTGAAGATCCTCGGCTGGTACGACAACGAGTGGGGCTACTCCAACCGCCTCGTCGACCTGACGGTCTTCGTCGGCAACCAGCTCTGATCCACAGAGCGGGCACCTCGATGTGAGTGCGGGGCTCGTGCGGCGCGATGATGCGTTGCACGAGCCCCTACTCGCGTGATCAGCTTTCGCACGACCAGAGCCTCTTCAGGAGTCCCCTTATATGAAGACGATCGACGAACTCCTCGCCGAAGGTGTCGCCGGCAAGCGGGTCTTCGTCCGCGCCGATCTGAACGTGCCGCTGGCCGGCACCACGATCACCGACGACGGCCGGATCCGCGCCGTGCTGCCCACCGTCAAGGCCCTCGCCGAGGCGGGCGCCCGCGTGGTGGTCGCCTCCCACCTGGGCCGTCCCAAGGGCGCCCCGGACCCGGCGTTCTCCCTCGCGCCCGCCGCCGCCCGGCTCGGCGAACTCCTCGGCGCCGACGTCACCTTCGCGACCGACACGGTCGGCGAGTCCGCGCAGGCCGTGGTGGCCGGCCTGGGCGACGGGCAGGTCGCCGTCATCGAGAACCTGCGCTTCAACGCCGGTGAGACCGCCAAGGACGACGCCGAGCGCGCCGCCTTCGCCGAGCAGCTCGCCGCCCTCGCCGACGTGTACGTCGGTGACGGCTTCGGCGCCGTGCACCGCAAGCACGCCTCCGTCTTCGACCTCCCGGCGAAGCTGCCGCACTACGCGGGCTACCTCATCGCCACCGAGGTCGGCGTGCTGAAGAAGCTCACCGAGGACGTCCAGCGGCCCTACGTCGTCGCCCTCGGCGGCGCCAAGGTCTCCGACAAGCTCGCCGTCATCGACCAGCTGCTCGACAAGGCCGACCGGCTGCTCATCGGCGGCGGCATGGCGTACACCTTCCTCAAGGCCAAGGGCTACGAGATCGGCAACTCGCTGCTCCAGGAGGACCAGATCCCGGCCGTCCAGGAGTACCTGGAGCGGGCCGAGAAGAACGGCGTCGAGCTGGTCCTGCCCGTCGACACCCTGGTCGCGGCCGACTTCCCGGACCTGAAGACCAAGGCGCCCGCCAACCCCACCGCCGTCGCCGCGGACGCCATCCCGGCCGGCCAGCAGGGCCTGGACATCGGTCCGGAGACCCGCAAGCTCTACGCCTCGAAGCTCGCCGACGCGGCCACCGTCTTCTGGAACGGCCCCATGGGCGTCTTCGAGCACCCCGACTACGCCGAGGGCACCAAGACGGTCGCCCAGGCTCTCCTCGACTCCCCGGCCTTCACGGTCGTCGGCGGCGGAGACTCCGCCGCCGCCGTGCGCATCCTGGGCTTCGACGAGACCGCATTCGGCCACATCTCGACCGGTGGCGGCGCTTCCCTCGAATACCTCGAAGGCAAGACGCTCCCCGGCCTCGCAGCACTGGAGGACTGACCCTCAATGACCACCCGTACGCCGCTGATGGCGGGCAACTGGAAGATGAACCTCAACCACCTTGAGGCCATCGCCCACGTCCAGAAGCTCGCCTTCGCCCTCGCGGACAAGGACTACGAGGCCGTCGAGGTCGCCGTCCTGCCGCCCTTCACCGACCTGCGCTCCGTGCAGACCCTGGTCGACGGCGACAAGCTCAGGATCAAGTACGGCGCCCAGGACATCTCCGCCCACGACGGCGGCGCCTACACCGGCGAGATCTCCGGCCCCATGCTGGCCAAGCTCAAGTGCACCTACGTGGCCGTCGGCCACTCCGAGCGCCGCCAGTACCACAACGAGACCGACGAGATCGTCAACGCCAAGGTCAAGGCCGCGTACAAGCACGGCGTGACCCCGATCCTGTGCGTCGGCGAGGAGCTGGAGGTCCGTGAGGCCAGCAACCACGTCGCGCACACCCTCGCCCAGGTCGAGGGCGGTCTGAAGGACCTCCCGGCCGAGCAGGCCGAGACCGTCGTGATCGCCTACGAGCCGGTCTGGGCCATCGGCACCGGCAAGGTCTGCGGCGCCGAGGACGCCCAGGAGGTCTGCGCGGCCATCCGCGGCAAGCTCGCCGAGCTGTACTCCCAGGACGTGGCCGACAAGATCCGCATCCAGTACGGCGGCTCGGTCAAGTCCGGCAACGTGGCCGAGATCATGGCCCAGGCCGACATCGACGGCGCCCTGGTCGGCGGTGCCTCCCTGGACGCGGACGAGTTCGTCAAGATCGTGCGCTTCCGCGACCAGTGAGTAGGCCGTAGCGGCGATCCGTCGTACCCTTGCGGGGGCACAGCCCGTGGCTGTGCCCCTGTCGTCCATCCAGATCCGAGGAAGTTGGTCCAGCCGTGGTTATGGGGTTCTCGATCGCCCTGATCGTGTTCAGCGGGCTGCTGATGCTGCTGGTGCTGATGCACAAGGGCAAGGGCGGCGGCCTCTCCGACATGTTCGGTGGCGGCATGCAGTCGTCCGTCGGCGGCTCCTCGGTCGCCGAGCGCAACCTCGACCGGATCACCGTTGTGGTCGGTCTGCTGTGGTTCGCGTGCATTGTCGTGCTCGGCCTTCTGATGAAGGTCAACAACTGACCCACGCGCACATTCCGTACGTAAGGCCCCATGTTCGGTACGCGCGCCAGAGCGCGGCCTATCATGGGGCTTGCGTCTTGATATGGGGCCTGTAACTCCAATCACTGGACGTGCGTTGGGCCTTACGTAGACTGAGGCGCCCGCAACGAAGCGACACGCCGACTCGCTTCGCGGCACCATCACGCAGGGAGTTACACCGTGGCAAGTGGCAACGCGATCCGAGGAAGCCGGGTCGGGGCGGGGCCGATGGGCGAGGCCGAGCGCGGCGAGTCCGCGCCCCGGCTGCGCATCTCCTTCTGGTGCTCCAACGGGCACGAGACTCAGCCCAGCTTCGCCAGCGACGCGCAGGTTCCCGACACCTGGGACTGCCCGCGCTGTGGCTTCCCCGCCGGGCAGGACCGGGACAACCCGCCGGACCCGCCGCGCACCGAGCCGTACAAGACGCATCTGGCGTACGTACGGGAGCGGCGCAGCGACGCGGACGGCGAGGCGATCCTCGCCGAGGCGCTCGCCAAACTGCGCGGCGAGATCTAGCAGTTCACCACCGGCCGGGCACCAAAACGTGCCTGGCCGAAGCTGTCTCACCGGCCACCACCCCGCTGGTCACGGCCGATTGTCAGTGGTGCCCTCTACGGTTTGTGCATCGGGCGAACCGTGAGGGGGAGACGTGGCGGTCGGGACGGGGGAGGTGCGCGCGCCGGCGTGGCGCGGTGGGTTCGGACGGCTGTGGAGCGCCGCCGTGCTCTCCAGCTTCGGCGACGCCCTGCGCACGGCCGCGCTGCCGCTGCTGGCGGCGACCCTGACGCATCGGCCGCTGCTCGTCGCCGCGGTCACCGCCTGCGGCTATCTGCCCTGGATCGTGTTCGGGCTGCTCGGCGGCGCCGTGGCCGACCGGGTGGACCAGCGGCGCGCGATGTGGACGGTCGACGCGGTACGGGGCGCGCTGGTCGCCGCCTTCGCGGTCACTGTCGCGCTCGGGCACGCCTCGATCGGACTGCTGATCGCCTTCGCCTTCGCCCTGACCACGCTGCAGACCCTCTTCGACAACGCCTCCACCGCGCTGCTGCCCGCCCTGGTCGGCCCCACCGAGCTGGGCGGCGCCAACGCCCGGCTGATGACCGGGCAGCGCATCGCGGGCGGCTTGCTCGGCGCCCCCGCGGTGCCCCTGCTGCTCGCCGCCGGGGCCGCGGCACCCTTCGCGGCCGACGCGGTCACCTTCCTGCTCGCCGCCGCCCTGATCGCCTCCCTGCGCACCGCGCCGCCCGAGCGGGCGCGCCGCCCGGTGGGCAGCACCCTGCGCCGGGAGATCACCGAAGGCTTACGCGCCCTGTGGCGGGACCGGGCCCTGCGCGGGCTGTGCGCCGCGACCGCCCTGTGCAACATCGGCATGGGCGCGCTGATCGCCACCCTGGTGCTGCTGGTGACGGGCTGGCTGGACGCCGGCAACACCGGGTACGCGCTCGCGATGACCGCGTACACCGTCGGCAGCCTGGCCGGCGGGGTCGCCGGGGGAGCGGTGGTCGCCCGGGTGGGGCGGGTGCGGGCGGTGCTGCTGGCCGGGACCGCGCAGATCGCCGCGCTCGTCGTCATGGGCTCGGTACGGCATCAGGCCGCGCTCTGTCTCGCGCTCGCCGCGTTCGGGTTCATGGGCATGGTGTGGAACGTCAACACCACGACCCTGATGCAGCAGCGCACCCCCGCCGAACTGCTCGGCCGGGTCAGCTCGGCGTTCCGCACCCTCGGCGTGGCCGGGGCACCGCCCGGCGCGCTCCTCGGCGGCGCCGTCGCCACCGCCTGGGGCCTGAACACCCCCGCGCTGCTCGCCGCCGCGTTCTTCGTCCTGTCCGTGCTCGCGCTGATACCTGTGCCCAGGGCCGACGTACTTGTTGTCGACCCGCACGACGACAGCACGACCGCTCACGTCGCCCGCTGATCAACTAGGTTGGGGATCCGCGGGGACAGGTACGAAAGAAGGCTGAAGTCCGAGATGAACCAAGACGGCCGTACCCGGCTCAACCAGACGCCCGAGTGGACCGCACTGGCCAAGCATCGCGAGCAGCTCGAAGAGGCGGACCTGCGCGCGCTGTTCGCCGCCGACCCCGGGCGCGGCACCGGGTACACGCTCCAGGTCGGCGACCTGTACATCGACTACTCCAAGCACCTCGTCACCGACGAGACACTGCGCCTGCTGCGCGAGCTGGCCGCCGCCACCGATGTGTTCGGGCTGCGCGACGCCATGTTCCGCGGCGAGAAGATCAACACCACCGAGAACCGGGCGGTCCTGCACACCGCGCTGCGCGCCCCGCGCGACGCGGTCATCGAGGTCGACGGGGAGAACGTCGTCCCCGGAGTGCACGCCGTGCTCGACAAGATGAGCGCCTTCGCGAACCGGGTCCGCTCCGGGGAGTGGACCGGCCACACCGGCAAGCGCATCAAGAACGTCGTCAACGTCGGCATCGGCGGCTCCGACCTCGGCCCGGCCATGGCCTACGAGGTGCTGCGGGCCTTCACCGACCGCGATCTGACGGTCCGCTTCGTCTCCAATGTCGACGGCGCCGACCTGCACGAGGCGACCCGCGACCTGGACGCGGCGGAGACGCTGTTCATCATCGCCTCCAAGACCTTCACCACCATCGAGACCATCACCAACGCCACCTCGGCCCGCAACTGGCTGCTGGCCGGGCTGAACGCCGGTCAGGAGGCCGTCGCCCGGCACTTCGTGGCGCTGTCCACGAACACCGAGAAGGTGACCGAGTTCGGCATCGACCCGGCGAACATGTTCGAGTTCTGGGACTGGGTCGGCGGCCGCTACTCCTACGACTCGGCGATCGGCCTCTCCCTGATGATCGCCATCGGCCCGGACCGCTTCCGCGAGATGCTCGACGGCTTCCGGCTGATCGACGAGCACTTCCGCACCGCGCCCGCCGAGGCCAACGCCCCGCTGCTGCTGGGCCTGCTGGGTATCTGGTACGGCAACTTCCACGACGCCCAGTCGCACGCGGTACTGCCCTACAGCCACTACCTGTCCAAGTTCACCGCCTACCTCCAGCAGCTCGACATGGAGTCCAACGGCAAGTACGTGGGCCGGGACGGGCAGCCGGTGGACTGGCAGACCGGGCCGGTGGTGTGGGGCACGCCGGGCACCAACGGGCAGCACGCCTACTACCAGTTGATCCACCAGGGCACCAAGCTGATCCCGGCGGACTTCATCGGGTTCGCCGAGCCGGTTTCGGAGCTGAGTGAGGAGCTCAAGGCGCAGCACGACCTGCTGATGGCCAACTTCTTCGCCCAGACGCAGGCCCTGGCCTTCGGCAAGACCCCGGACGAGGTCCGCGCGGAGGGCGTCCCGGAGGAGCTGGTCGCCCACAAGACCTTCAAGGGCAACCACCCGACGACCACCATCCTCGCCCGCGAACTGACCCCGTCGGTGCTCGGTCAGCTCGTCGCGCTCTACGAGCACAAGGTGTTCGTGCAGGGCGCGGTGTGGAACATCGACTCCTTCGACCAGTGGGGCGTGGAGCTGGGCAAGGTGCTCGCCAAGCGCGTCGAACCCGCGCTCACCGAGGGCGCCGACGTGCCGGGCCTGGACGCCTCCAGCAAGGCGCTGGTCGCCAAGTACCGCGAGCTGCGCGGGCGGTGACACCGACGGCGGGGAGCGGGCGGCGCCGGTCCGTCCGCTTTCCGCCCGGCCGTCACGCCACCGTGTTCAGCGCGTCCGTCAGCCGGTGCCGGGCCGCCCGTGCGGCGGGCACCGCTGCCACGGCGGCCGCTCCCGCCACCGCCGCCGCGCCGAGCGCCAGCAGGATCGCCGCGGGCGGTCCGCTCGCGATACCGGCCCCGACGCCGCTCGAACTGCCCTGGGCGTCGATCAGCCACCGGCCCAGCACACTGCCCAGCGCCGTGCCCACCAGGACCGCGCCGAGCGCCGTGACGGCCGTCGCCGTGACCGTGATGCCGGTGATCTGGCGCGGGGACAGACCGATCGCCTTCAGCGCGAGAAGGTCCCGTTCGCCCTCGCGGACCATGCCGCCGATCGCCGTCAGCAGTTCGATCAGCCCGATCAGGGCGAGCACGGTGATGACGCCGATCACCACACCGCGCAGCGGGGAGAGACTGTCGGCCGGGTTCGGGACCGTGTGCACGTCCAAGTGGCCCCGGCCCTCCTCGGTCAGCCGGGCCGCCACCTCGGAGGCCTCGGCGCCCTTGTCGAGCCGCAGCTCGTAGCGGCTCGGGGTGAGGTCCGGGTCGTTCTCGCGGAGGGTGTCCAGGGACGTGGAGATGGAGCGGCCGGCGTTCTCCGGCTCGATGCTGCGGCCGACGATGTGCAGGATCTGCACGTCGTCGCCCACGGTCATCCGCACCCAGTCGCCGACCTTCGCGTCCAGCAGGTTCAGCAGGCCCTGTCCCGCCACCGCCTCGTCCGGGCCGCGGGCGGCGCGGCCCTCGGCGAGGGCGTGCGGGTAGGGGTTGTCCGCGGTGCCCAGGCCCCGCAGCGCGATCGTGGAGGTCTGGCCCGGGACCAGCGCCGCCACCTCGGCACTCGGGTAGACGGCGGCGACCTGCGGGTCCTCGTCGAGGATCGCGCGGGCCTCCCCGGCGGCGATGCCGGAGTCGGTGTGCACGGTGAGCGCGGTGGGCAGGCCGATCTGCTCGGGGTGGCTGTGGAAGCGGTCGATGGTGCTCCAGGCGCTCAGCGCCACGACGATCAGCAGCAGTGGCAGGGCGAGCCGGGCGACCGTGGCGAGCGTGCGCGGACGGCGGGCGACCGCGGTGTGCCAGCCCAGCACCAGCGCGGGGGGAAGCCGTACCCCCAGCAGCCGCCGGACCGGGCGGGACAGCCCACCGCCCGCCGACGACACCGGCCGGGGCACCGGCACCGGCGGCACCCGGCCCGCCCGCCAGGCCGCGAGCCCGGTCGTGGCCGCGATGAACAGCACCGCGCCGACCGGGACGGCGAACAGCACCACCGCGTGCCCCGGCAGCCCCTGCCACACCCCGACCGCGTCACCGAGCCGCCCCGGCAGCAGAGTGCCCAGCGCCTCGGTGAGCGCCGCCGCGGACACCGCGCCCAGCAGCGCGTAGGCGAGATGCTGCAGCAGATAGACCCGGACCACCTGGCCCGGGGTGAAGCCGACCGCCTTCAGGATCGAGATGTCGCGCAGGTGACCGCGGATCCGGGTGGAGATCGCCCCGTGCACGGCGAGCCCCGCGGCGATCAGCGCGCCCAGCCCGAACAGGCCCAGCACCTGGCCGAGCAGCCGGTCGCTGCCCTGCTCCTCGGCGCGCGCCTGCGTCCAGGTGGAGACCTTGCTGACGGCGCCCGCGCCCAGTTCGGTGACCGCGCGCTGGACCATGTAGTCGGTGTCCTCGGGGTCGGCCAGGCGCAGCCCGGTGACCTGGCCGACCGGGTCGTGCACGGCGGACGGCAGGGCCCAGACCAGCCCGGGGCGCTCGCCGGGCCGGTACCGCAGCTCCGGGCTGTCGGCGACGCCGAGCACGGTCAGTTTCCGGGCGGTGCCGGGGAGGGTGAGGGTGTCGCCGGGGCCCGCGAGCAGGGCGTGGGCGAGCCGGGACTCCAGGACCACGCCGTCGGGGTTCTCCGTGTCCAGCCAGTGCCCCGAGGTGAGCAGCGGGCGGCCGACGGACGGGCGGTCGGGGGTGCCGCGCAGTTCGACCGAGGCGCGGGCGCCGCCTCGGGAGGCCAGGGTGGCGGGGGCGGTGGGGTAGGGGCCGGCGACGGCGGCGACGCCGTCGAGGGCGTTCAGCCGGCCCGCGTCGGCGGTGTCGGCCGTGTGCAGCCAGACATGGGCGCCGCGGGACTGGGTGAACAGGCGCTGCCAGGGGTTGGTGGCGTAGCCGAACAGGGCCGTGGCCAGCAGCAGCGAGACAACCACGCCCGCGGTGGCGAGGACCAGGAACAGCGCCTCGCCGCGGTGTGTGCGCAGATCGGAGTGCGCCCAGCGCAGAGTGGCTCGCATCCGGATCAGGCCCCCAGGAGATCGTCGTAGGCCCGCATGTCAGTCCCTGAGCTCCAGGACGCCCGATATTCCGCCGCGGCGCGGCGGGGCGGTGTCGGTGAGGGCCGCGTCGTCGGCTATTCGGCCGTCGAAGAAGCTGATCACGCGGTCGGCGGCGCTGGCCAGCCGGGCGTCATGGGTGACCAGCAGGATGGTCTGGCCGCGCTGGTGGAACCGGGACAGCAGCCGCATCACCTCGCGGGTGCCCTTGCTGTCCAGGCTGCCGGCGGGTTCGTCGGCGAGCAGCAGCGGGGGGTGGTTGACCAGGGCGCGGGCGAGTGCGACGCGCTGCTGCTCACCGCCGGACAGCTCGCCCGGCATGCTGCGCTCCTTGCCGTCCAGGCCCAGCTCCGCCAGCAGCTCCTCCCGCTCGGCGCGCGCCTTCTTCGGCGGCAGCCCGGCGAGCAGGGCGGGCAGTTCGACATTGTCGGCGACCGACAGGTTGGAGACCAGGTTGAAGAACTGGAAGACGATGCCGATGCGCTTCCTGCGCTCGACCGCCCAGCGGGCCTCGCTCCAGGTGTCGGTGGACACCCCGTCCAGTTCGATCCGGCCGCTGTCCGGGCGCAGCAGGCCGCCCAGCAGATGCAGCAGTGTCGACTTCCCGGCGCCCGACGGGCCGGTGATCGCCACGAACTCACCACGGGTCACGGACAGATCGACACCGCGCACGGCGTGTGCCGGGGCGCCCTCGCCGTAGTGGGTCTTGACCAGGCTCTCGGCGTGCAGCACGGGAGCGGGACTGTCGCTCATTCCAGCTCCTCCAGCTCTTCCTGACAGCGCTCCAGCCAGTCGAGGTCTGCCTGGAGATGCAGCATCGCGCCCTCGATGAGCAGATGCGCTATGCGGTTGTCGCGGTCTTCGGCGGCGGCCAGCTTGGAGAGGCTGCGCATGGTCGTGAGGTACTGGCGCCGCTGTTTGTTGATGAGGGCGATCTGGTCGGCGAGGCCGGTCTGGGGCGCGAGAGCCAGCTTCATGAAGAACTCGTCCCGCACCCGCGGCTCGTCCTCGGTCTCCTCGAACCAGGCGCTCAGCGCCTCGCGCCCGGCGTCCGTGAGGTGGTAGACCTTCTTGTTGGGCCGGCTGGACTGCTCCACGTCCTCGCCCTCGATCAGTCCCGACTTTTCGAGGCGGCCGAGGGTGACGTAGATCTGGCCGACGTTCGGCTGAGGGTACGCCGAGCCCAGCATCCGCTCAAGGTCCTGCTTCAGCTCGTAGCCGTGGGCGGGACCGCGCGCGAGGAGTGCCAGGAGGGGCAGGCGCACTCGTGCTGTCCTCCTCGGGTCTCCGCCAGTGCGACAGGCGTAATGTGCGACAGACCCTAGTATCGCGCATACCTAACAGGTATACATGGCCTCTGACCCGGGCGACGAAGCCCGAGCCGGTGTACAGGGAGGAACCTATGCGGTGGATACACGCCGCCGGTAGGGGGCTCCTCGCACTGATGGTGGTTCTGACCGGATACGCGGCCTCCGGAGTGCAGTCCGGCGAGGACTCCGGGCGCGGCCCGCTGACCCTGGCCACCGCCGGTGACCTCACCGGATACCTCGGCCCCCTGCTGGAGGGCTGGAACCGCGAGCACCCGGACGAACGGGTCACCCTGGTCGAGCTGCCGGACTCCGCCGACGAGACCCACGCGCAGATGACCACCGACCTGCGCGACGGACGCGGCCGGTTCGACCTGCTGAACATCGACGTCAACTGGACCTCGGAGTTCGCCGCGGCCGGCTGGATACGGCCGCTGCCGCGCGACCGCTTCCCGCTGGACTCCTTCCTGCGCCCGGTCGTCGACACCGCGACCTACGACGGACGGCTGTACGCCGTCCCGTACGTGACCAACGCGGGTCTCCTCCTGTACCGCAAGGACATCCTGGCCGAGGAGGGCGTCTCCCCACCGCGCACCTGGGCCGAACTGGAACATCTGGCGAAGACCGTCGCCCCGAAACACGGGCTGGACGGCTACGCGGGCCAGTTCCTGCCGTACGAAGGTCTCACCGTGAACGCCGCCGAGGCCGTCTACTCGGCGGGCGGCTCCATCCTCGGCGGCGAGGGCGAGACGGTCACCGTGGACTCGGCCGCCGCGCGCGAGGGCATCGGGTTCCTGGCGCGCGGGGTGCGCGAGGGCTGGATCCCCGAGCGGGCGCTGGCCTTCAAGGAGGAGGAGTCCAAGCAGGCCTTCCAGGACGGCCGCCTGCTGTTCCTGCGCAACTGGCCCTACGCCTATGTCGTGACCTCCGCCCAGGGCTCGCCGGTCGCCGGGAAGGTCGGCGCGGTGCCGTTGCCGGGGCCCGACGGGCCGGGCACCAGTGTGCTCGGCGGGTCCAATCTGGCCGTCTCCACGCATGCCCGGCACCCCGACTCCGCCGCGCGCCTGATCGCGTACCTCACCAGTGAGCCCGTCCAGCGCCAGGTGCTGACGCGCGGCGCGCTGCCGCCCGTGCGGGCGGCGCTCTACGAGGACCCGGACCTGATCCGGCAGTTCCCCTATCTGCCGACCCTGCGCCAGAGCGTGCTCACGGCCGCCCCGCGCCCCAAGAGCCCGCGCTACGACCAGGTCAGCCTGGTGGTGCAGGCCGTCGTGCGGGACGCCATGACCGGGCACGCGACGCCCGAGGCGGCGGTCCGCCGGCTGGCGCGTGAGCTGGCCGACGTCTCCGACCGCTGACCCTTTCCGGCCACCGGATCCCCCTCCTAGTTACTTGTTAAGTAACGCGGACATCTCAATGCCCCTCTCGGTGGGCCATTAAGTACCGATTTGTGACCGCAACTCCCCGGTAACGTGCGTTCTTTTCATTGACACCCCTCCGACACGGCTACCTAACATGCATACATGTTGAGTAAGTACCGCTGGTGGCGTGACGCGGTGATCTACCAGGTCTACGTCCGCAGCTTCCTGGACAGCACCGGAGACGGAGTCGGCGACCTCGCCGGCGTCCGCACCGGGCTGCCGTACCTGAAGAAGCTGGGCGTGGACGGGATATGGCTGAGCCCCTGCTACCCCTCACCGCAGCACGACCACGGCTACGACGTCGCCGACTACCGCGACGTCGACCCGCTCTTCGGCGACCTCGCCGAGTTCGACCTGCTGATGGCGGCCGCCCGGCGGCTCGGCATCAAGGTGCTCCTGGACATCGTTCCGAACCACTGCTCCATCGAGCACCCGGCCTTCCGCGCCGCGCTCGCCGCCGCCCCCGGCAGCCCGGAGCGCGCCCGCTTCCACTTCGCCGACGGCCGCGGGCCGGACGGCGTCGAGCCCCCGAACAACTGGCACGCCATGTTCGGCGGACCGGCCTGGACGCGGGTCGAGGACGGCCAGTGGTACCTGCACATGTTCACGCCCGAGCAGCCCGACTGGAACTGGCGCGACCCCTCCGTCGGCGCCGACTTCGAGGAGACCCTGCGCTTCTGGCTGGACCGGGGCGTCGACGGCTTCCGGATCGACGTGGCCGCCGGGCTCTTCAAGCACCCCGACCTGCCCGACTCCGACGACCCGGAGGCCGACGCCCGCACCCGCGACTCGGTCAACCCGCTCGCCTGGAACCAGCCCGAGGTGCACGAGGTGTGGCGGCACTGGCGGGCCATCTGCGAGGAGTACACCGCCCGCGACGGCCGTGAGCGGCTGCTGGTCGGCGAGGTCTCCGTGCCCACCGCCCGCGAGCACGCCCTCTACGTCCGCGCGGACGAACTCCACCAGGCGTTCTTCTTCGACCTGCTGGGCGCCCCCTGGGACGCCGACGCCTTCCGCAAGGTCATCTCCGAGGCCATGCAGGACATCGCCGGCACCGGCTCCACCGTCACCTGGGTCCTCAACAACCACGACCAGGTCCGCACCGTCACCCGCTACGGCGGACCCACCCCCGAGGGCAGTGGCATGGGCGCCGCCCGCGCCCGCGCCGCCGCGCTGCTGATGCTGGCGCTGCCCGGGGCCGCGTACATCTACCAGGGCGAGGAGCTGGGGCTGCCCGAGGTCGTCGACCTGCCCGACGACGTGCTCACCGACCCCATCTTCCGGCGCACCGGCAGCCGGGCCCGCATCCGCGACGGATGCCGGGTGCCGCTGCCCTGGTCGGGACAGGCGTCCCCGTTCGGCTTCACCTCCGGCGTCGAGGGCGCCAAGCCCTGGCTGCCGCAGCCGGACTACTTCGCCGAGTACGCCACCGACCGTGCCCTCGCCGACACCCGCTCCTTCTGGCACCTGTACCGCGACGGCCTCCAACTGCGCTCCTCCCTGCCGCAGTTGGGGGAGGGCGAACTGCACTGGCTGGACAGCTCGCCCGACGTCCTGGCCTTCTCCCGCGGCGACGGATTCGTCTGCGCCGTCAACTTCGGGACCACCCCCGCTCCCGCACCCGTCTCCGGCGCCCCGCTGCTGTCCAGCGGACCCTGCCCGGCCGGAGTGCTGCCCGGTTCCACGGCCGCCTGGTGGCTCGGCGACCTCTGAGTTTCCGTCAGTTTCCCACCCTCTGAAGGGACATCAACGATGATGCGACGACGCTCCACCCTGCTCATCAGCTGCACCGCCCTCGTCCTCGCCCTCGGCGCGACCGCCTGCGGAAGCGACGACCCGGTCACCGCCGGCGGCGGCGACCAGAGCCTGAGCGGCCAGACCATCACCGTCGCCGGTGTCTGGTCCGGCAGCGAGCAGAAGAACTTCCAGAAGGTCCTGGACGCCTTCACCGAGAAGACCGGCGCCAAGACCCAGTTCGTCTCCACCGGCGACAACGTCTCCACCGTCGTCGGCAGCAAGATCGAGGGCGGCAACGCCTTCGACGTCGTGATGGTCCCGCAGGTCGGCGTGCTCAAGCAGTTCGCCGAGCAGGGCTGGCTGCTGCCGCTGTCCAAGAAGACCGAGAGCGAGGTCGACGCCAACTTCGCCAAGGTCTGGAAGGACTACGGCACCGTCGACGGCAAGTTCTACGGCCTCTACTTCAAGGCCGCCCACAAGTCGACCGTCTGGTACAGCCCCGAGGCCCTGGAGCAGGCCGGCGTCGAGCCGCCGCGGGACTTCAAGGGCATGCTGGAGGCCGGCCGCACCGTCTCCGACTCCGGGCTCGCCGCCTTCGCCGTCGCCGGACAGGACGGCTGGACCCTCACCGACTGGTTCGAGAACATCTACCTCTCCCAGGCCGGACCCGAGAACTACGACAAGCTCGCCGCGCACGAGCTGAAGTGGACCGACGAGAGCGTGGTCAAGGCGCTCACCACGCTCGGCGAGGTCTTCAAGGACGAGCAGCTCATAGCCGGCGGCCGCAAGGGCGCCCTGAACACCGACTTCCCCGGCTCGGTGGAGAAGGTCTTCGGACCCAAGGCCGAGGCCGGCATGGTCTACGAGGGCGACTTCGTCGCGGGCGTCGCCAAGGACCAGTTCGGCCGCTCCATCGGCGACGACGCCAACTTCTTCCCCTTCCCGGGCGTCGACGGCGGTGACGCGCCCGTGGTCAGCGGCGGTGACGCGGCCGTCGTCCTGAAGGACGGCAAGAACCAGAAGGCCGCCCAGGCGCTGGTGGAGTTCCTGGCCACGCCGGAGGCCGCGGCGGTGTGGGCCGACGCGGGCGGCTTCCTCTCCCCGAACAAGAAGCTGGACCCGGCCGCCTACAGCGACGGTGTGACCCGGTCGACCGCCAAGTCCCTGGTCGCCGCCGGTGACTCGGTCCGCTTCGACATGTCCGACCAGGCACCTGCCGCCTTCGGCGGCACCAAGGGCGCGGGCGAGTGGAAGATCCTCCAGGACTTCCTGCGCGACCCCTCCGACCCGAAGGCCACCGCCGCGGAGCTGGAGAAGGCCGCGGCCAAGGCGTACAAGGGCTGACGCGCCATGACCGCGACCGTCGTCAAGGAGACGAACCCCCCGCCGCCACCGGCGGCCTCGCCGCCGCAACGGGTACGGCGGATGCGGCGGCGGGGCTGGCTGATCGCCTCCCTCTTCGTGCTCCCCGCGCTGCTGCTGCTCGGCGCGCTCGTCGTCTACCCGGTGCTGTTCTCCATCGGCCGCAGCTTCTTCGACGCCTCCGGCGACAAGTTCGTGGGCGGCGAGAACTACTCCGAGATGTTCCGCGACCCGGCCACCCTCAAGGCCGTCCGCAACACCGCGATCTGGGTGGTGGTGGCCCCCGCGCTGCTCACCGGGCTCGGCCTGATCCTCGCCGTGCTGGTGGAGAAGGTCCGCTGGGCCACCGCGTTCAAGCTGCTGCTGTTCATGCCGATGGCGGTGTCCTTCCTGGCCGCCGGGATCATCTTCCGGCTCGCCTACGACGAGGACCCCGACAAGGGTGTCCTCAACGCGGCCGTCGTCGCCGTCCACGACGCGGTCAAGGGCACCTCCTCCTATCCGACCGCCCGCGCCCGTGAGGGGCAGGGCCTGACCAAGGAGTCGGACGGCTCCTACCGGGCCACCGGCTCACCCGGGGACACCCTGGCGCTCGGCCTGGTCGGCGTCGCCCCCAAGGACCTGCCCTCCGGCGCCGAACCGGCCGCCGGGGCGGCTGCCCGGCCCGCCGAGCCCGGCTCGCTGAGCGGTGTCGTCTACCTGGACTTCACCCCCGGCGGGGGAGGAGAACAGGGCAAGGTCGACCCGAAGGAGAGCGGACTGCCCGAGGTCAAGGTCGAGGCGGTGCGCGACGGGGAGAAGGTGGCCAGTACGACCACCGCCTCCGACGGCTCCTTCCGCTTCACCGGTCTTGAGCAGGGCGAGTACGAAGTCCGGCTGCCCGCCTCCAACTTCTCCCCGCCCTACGACGGGATCTCCTGGCTCGGGCCGGCGCTGGTCACCCCGGCGATCATCGGGGCGTACCTGTGGATCTGGACCGGGTTCGCGATGGTGCTGATCGGGGCGGGGCTCTCCACCCTGCCGCGGGACGCGCTGGAGGCGGCGCGGATGGACGGCGCCAATGAGTGGCAGATCTTCCGCAAGATCACCGTGCCGCTGCTGGCGCCCGTGCTGACCGTGGTCTTCGTGACCCTCGTGATCAACGTGATGAAGGTCTTTGACCTCGTCTACATCATCGCGCCGGGACCGGTGCAGGAGGACGCCACCGTGCTCGCCACCCAGATGTGGCTGGTGTCCTTCGGCGGCGGCAACAACCAGGGGCTCGGCAGTGCCCTCGGTGTGCTCCTGCTGCTGCTCGTGGTGCCGGCCATGGTCTTCAACCTCCGCCGCTTCCGAAGGAGTCAGCGATGAACGCCGTGCGACGGGCCCTCGGCAGCAGTGCGGTCCAGGCCTTCCTCGTCCTGATCGGGCTGATCTGGCTCACCCCGCTGGCCGGTCTGCTGCTGTCCTCGCTGCGGTCGGCGGAGGACACGGCGAGGGGTGGGTGGTGGACGGTGTTCACCAGTCCCGGGCAGCTGTCCTTCGACAACTACTCGGCGCTGCTGGACAACGCCGGGATCACGCGGGCGTTCTGGAACACCGTGCTGATCTCGGTCCCGACGACCGTGCTGGTCGTGATCCTCGCGGCGCTCGCCGGATACGCCTTCGCCTGGCTGGACTTCCCCGGGCGGGACGCGATCTTCCTGATCGTGGTGGCGTTGCTGGTGGTGCCGGTGCAGGTGGGTCTGCTGCCGGTGGCCAAACTCTTCGGTCAGCTGGGGCTGTTCGGGACGATTCCGGGTGTCGTGCTCTTCCATGTCGCCTACGGGCTGCCCTTCGCGGTGTTCCTGTTGCGGAACTACTTCGCGGAGATGCCGAAGGAGATGCTGGAGGCGGCGCGGATGGACGGGGGTGGGGAGTGGCGGATCTTCACGCGGCTGGTGTTGCCGGTGGGGCGTCCTGCGATCGCGAGCCTCGCCATCTTCCAGTTCCTGTGGGTGTGGAACGACATGCTGGTCGCGCTGCTGTTCGCCGACAGCTCGTCGCAGCCGCTGACCGTTGAACTCCAGTCCCAGATCCGGCAGTTCGGTAGCAACATCGATGTTCTGGCGCCGGGGGCGTTCCTGTCGCTGGTGGTGCCGGTCGTCGTGTTCTTCGCCTTCCAGAAGCACTTCGTGCAGGGGGTGATGGCGGGTTCGGTGAAGTAGGGGGTGCGGTGCGCGGGGGTGTTTTCCTCGCCCCCGCCGCCCCTACCCGTCCCATCCCCAGGGGCTTCGCCCCTTCGACCCCGAGGGGTTGTTCTTCGGGTGCGGGTGGGTGGGGGCTGGTCGCGCAGTTCCCCGCGCCCCTTGGGGACGACCGGTTGTTCTTCGGATGCGGGCCGGTGGGGGCTGGTCGCGCAGTTCCCCGCGCCCCTTTTGCGGGGGCTTCGCCCCCGCTTGCAGCCCGTCCGGCGTTTGAGGACGAGGCCGTTCAGGCCGATCGGGGGTCTGGGGGCGGAGCCCCCAGGGGACGGGAAGGGGAAGGGGCGGCGGGGGCGAGAACAATCGCCTCCCGCCGCCCCCTTCCGTCACGGTGACGCCGGTGGGTACAGCGTTCGCGGTAGCTGGGACGCTGCCGCCGCGTCCAGGAGCCACAGGGTGCGTTGGCGGCCGCGCGCCCCGGCCGCCGGGGCCTGGATCTCGCCGGCGCCCGACAACGCGATCGCCGCCGCCTGGGCCTTGTCCTCGCCCGCCGCCAGCAGCCAGACCTCGCGGGCCGCCCGGATCGCCGGGAGGGTCAGGGAGATCCGAGTCGGCGGCGGCTTCGGGGCGCCGTGCACGCCCACCACCATCCGCTCCGTCTCGCGGACCGCGGGCAGCTCCGGGAACAGCGACGCCACATGCGTATCCGGGCCCACGCCCAGCATCAGGACGTCGAACACGGGGACCGTCCCGTGGTTCTCGGGGCCCGCCGCCCGCGCCAACTCCTCCGCGTACCCGGCCGCCGCCGCGTCCGCGTCCGGGCCGTACGGACCGTCCGACGCGGGCATGGCGTGCACGCGCTTCGGGTCCAGCGGCACGGAGTCCAGCAGGGCCTCCCGCGCCTGGGTGACATTGCGGTCCGGATCGCCCTCCGGCAGGAACCGCTCGTCACCCCACCACAGGTCCAGCCGCCCCCAGTCGATGGCGTCCCGCGCCGGCGCGGCGGCCAGCGCGGCCAGCAGGCCGTTGCCGTTGCGCCCACCCGTGAGGACCACCGACGCGCTGCCGCGTGACGCCTGGGCGTCCACGATCCGCGTGATGAGGCGAGCCGCGGCGGCCTGCGCCATCAGCTCCTTGTCGCGGTGCACGACCAGCTGCGGAGTACTCACTGCGCCGCCGCCTTCTTCGCAGGGCCCTTCTTCGCCGCCAGCGCGGCAGGCGACGCCTCCGCGACAGGCTTCGGCCCGGGTTCGGGCTCCACCGACGGCGCCGGCTCGTCCGCCGCCGTCTTCAGCCGCGACACCCCGTACCGCAGCGCCGACGCGTACGTGTCGTCCGGGTCCAGCCGCCGCAGCTCCTCCGCGATCAGCTCGGCCGTGTCCCGCCGCTTGAGCGCCACGGCACGGTCCGGCTGGCCCTGGATGGACAGCGTCGCCAGCGAGCCGTCCGCCCGGTCCAGCACGATCGGACCGCAGTCGGTGGCCATCCGTACCGCCGTCAGACCGGGGCCCGACGACAGCGACCGCTTCACGGGCACGTCCAGCCGGTCCGCGAGCCACATCGCCAGCAGCTCACAGCTCGGGTTGAACTCCTCGCCCTCCACCTCGACGGCCTTGACCTGGCACACGACCTGGTCGAGGGCCGCCGCCAGCATCGAACGCCACGGCGTGATGCGGGTCCACGACAGGTCCGTGTCCCCGGGGGTGTAGGCACCGGCCCGCGCCTCCAGCTCGCGCACCGGCTGCTCGCAGGCGTAGGTGTCGGTGACCCGGCGCTGGGCCAGGGCGCCCAGCGGGTCGCTGGCCGGGTCCAGCGGCGCGTTCACCGGCCACCAGACCACGACCGGCGCGTCCGGCAGCAGCAGCGGCAGCACCACCGACTGGGCGTGGTCCACCACCTCGCCGTACAGGCGCAGCACGATCGTCTCGCCGGTGCCCGCGTCCGCGCCCACCCGCACCTCGGCGTCCAGGCGGGACTGCGTACGGTCGCGGGGCGAGCGCGAGACGCGCTTGATGACCACCAGCGTGCGCGAGGGATGCTCGCGCGAGGCGTCACCGGCGGCCTTGAGCGCGTCGTACGCGTTCTCCTCGTCCGTCACGATGACCAGCGTCAGCACCATGCCGACGGCAGGGGTGCCGATGGCGCGGCGGCCCTTCACGAGGGCCTTGTTTATCTTGCTGGCCGTGGTGTCCGTCAGATCGATCTTCATGGCCGGCGCCAGCTCCGTCCGTCTCGCTCCAGCATCTCGTCCGCCTCGACGGGACCCCAGGTGCCGGCCGGGTACTGGGCCGGCCTGCCGTGCTGGTCCCAGTACTCCTCGATCGGGTCGAGGATCTTCCAGGACAGCTCGACCTCCTCGGTGCGCGGGAACAGGTTGGCGTCGCCGAGCAGGACGTCCAGGATGAGACGCTCGTACGCCTCGGGGCTGGACTCGGTGAAGGACTCGCCGTAGGCGAAGTCCATGGACACGTCCCGGATCTCCATCGAGGTGCCGGGCACCTTGGACCCGAACCGGACCGTGACGCCCTCGTCCGGCTGGACGCGGATCACGATCGCGTTCTTGCCCAGCTCCTCCGTCGCCGTGTGGTCGAAGGGGGAGTGCGGCGCCCGCTGCAGTACGACCGCGATCTCGGTGACCCGGCGACCGAGGCGCTTTCCGGTGCGCAGATAGAAGGGGACGCCCGCCCAGCGGCGGTTGTCCACCTCCAGCTTGATCGCGGCGTAGGTGTCGGTCTTCGACTGCGGGTCGATGCCCTCCTCCTGGAGGTAGCCGACCGCCTTCTCGCCACCCTGCCAGCCGGCCGCGTACTGCCCGAACACGGTGTCCCGGCCCAGGTCCTTCGGCAGCCGGACGGCACCGAGCACCTTGGTCTTCTCCGCGGCCAGCGCGTCCGCGTCGAAGGACGCGGGCTCCTCCATGGCGGTGAGCGCCATCAGCTGCAGGAGGTGGTTCTGGATGACGTCACGGGCGGCGCCGATGCCGTCGTAGTAGCCGGCGCGGCCGCCGATGCCGATGTCCTCGGCCATGGTGATCTGGACGTGGTCCACGAAGGACCGGTTCCAGATCGGTTCGAACATGGTGTTGGCGAACCGCAGCGCCAGGATGTTCTGGACGGTCTCCTTGCCCAGGTAGTGGTCGATCCGGAAGACCTGCTCCGGGGAGAAGACCTCGTGGACGACCTTGTTCAGCTCCTCGGCGGACTTCAGGTCGTGGCCGAAGGGCTTCTCGATGACCGCGCGGCGCCAGGACCCGCCCGTCTGGTCGGCGAGGCCGTGCTTCTTCAGCTGCTGGATGACCACCGGGAAGGAGCGCGGCGGCACGGACAGGTAGAAGGCGAAGTTGCCGCCGGTGCCCTGCTGCTTGTCCAGCTCCTGGATGGTGTCGCGCAGCCTCTCGAACGCCTCGTCGTCGTCGAAGGTGCCCTGCACGAACCGCATGCCCTGGATGAGCTGGTGCCAGACCTCCTCACGGAAAGGGGTGCGGGCGTGCTCCTTGACCGCGTCGTGGACCTCCTGTGCGAAGTCCTCGTGCTGCCATTCCCGCCGGGCGAAGCCGACCAGCGAGAAGCCCGGCGGCAGCAGGCCCCGGTTCGCCAGGTCGTACACGGCGGGCATGAGCTTCTTTCGTGACAAATCGCCCGTGACGCCGAAGATCACCAGGCCCGACGGCCCCGCGATACGCGGGAGCCGTCGGTCGGCGGGGTCACGAAGCGGGTTCGCTCCGGAACCGGACATGGGGGACAAGGCGTCAGCCCTCCGACGGGGCGAGGCGTTCCAGCTCAGCCTCGGTCGACTTCAGCAGGTCGTTCCAGGACGCCTCGAACTTCTCGACGCCCTCGTCCTCCAGGAGCTGCACCACGTCGTCGTAGGAGATCCCGAGCTTCTCGACGGCGTCGAGCTCGGCGCGCGCCTGCTCGTAGGTGCCCGAGACCGCGTTGCCGCGGATCTCGCCGGACTCCTCGGTGGCCAGCAGGGTGGCCTCCGGCATGGTGTTGACGGTGTTGGGGGCGACCAGCTCGTCGACGTAGAGGGTCGGCTTGTAGGCCGGGTCCTTCACACCGGTGGAGGCCCACAGCGGACGCTGCTTGTTGGCGCCCGCCTTCTCCAGCGCGGCCCAGCGGTCCGTGCCGAAGACCTCCTCGTACGCCTGGTAGGCGAGGCGGGCGTTGGCGACACCGGCCTTGCCGCGGGCGGCCTTGGCCTCGTCGGTGCCGAGCGCGTCGATCCGCTTGTCGATCTCCGTGTCCACGCGGGAGACGAAGAAGGAGGCCACGGAGTGGATCAGGGACAGGTCCAGGCCCCTGGCCTTCGCCTTCTCCAGACCCGCCTGGTAGGCCTCCATGACCTCGCGGTAGCGCTCCAGGGAGAAGATGAGCGTGACATTGACGCTGATGCCGTGGCCGATGACCTCGGTGATGGCCGGCAGGCCCGCCTTGGTGGCCGGGATCTTGATCAGCGTGTTGGGGCGGTCCACCAGCCAGGCGAGCTGCTTGGCCTCGGCGACCGTCGCCCGGGTGTTGTGCGCGAGCCGCGGGTCGACCTCGATCGACACCCGGCCGTCCTGCCCGCCGGTCGCCTCGAAGACCGGGTGCAGGATGTCGGCGGCGTCCCGGACGTCCGCCGTGGTGATCATGCGGACCGCCTCGTCGACGGTGACCTTGCGGGCGGCGAGGTCGGCGAGCTGCTGCTCGTAGCCGTCGCCCGACGAGATCGCCTTCTGGAAGATGGTCGGGTTGGTGGTGACGCCCACGACGTGCTGCTGGTCGATCAGCTCGGCGAGGTTGCCGGACGTGATCCGCTTGCGCGACAGGTCGTCCAGCCAGATCGCCACGCCTTCCTCGGAGAGGCGCTTGAGTGCGTCTGTCATGGAATTACATCTCCTACGTGTCGTATATGGGCGTCAGCGCTGGGCGGCGGCGAGGGATTCCCGCGCCTTCGCGGCCACGTTCTCCGCGGTGAAGCCGTACTCCTGGAAAAGGACCTTGCCGTCGGCGGAGGCGCCGAAGTGCTCCAGGGAGACGATCCGGCCGGCGTCCCCGACGTACTTGTGCCAGGTGAGCCCGATACCGGCCTCCACCGCCACGCGCGCCTTGACCGCGGGCGGCAGGACGCTCTCCCGGTACCCCTGCTCCTGCTCCTCGAACCACTCCACGGACGGCATCGACACCACGCGGGTCGGCACGCCGTCGGCCTCCAGCTGCTCCCGCGCCGCGACCGCGACGTGGACCTCGGAGCCGGTGGCGATCAGGATCACCTCGGGGGAGCCGTTGGACGCCTCGAACAGGACGTAACCGCCCTTGGCGGCGTCCTCGTTCGGCTCGTACGTCGGCACGCCCTGGCGGGTGAGGGCGAGACCGTGCGGGGTGCCCTTGCCGAACTCCTTCGTCCAGCGCTTGAGGATCTCGCGCCAGGCGATCGCGGTCTCGTTGGCGTCGGCCGGGCGGACCACGTTCAGGCCCGGGATGGCGCGCAGCGAGGCCAGGTGCTCGATGGGCTGGTGGGTGGGGCCGTCCTCGCCCAGACCGATGGAGTCGTGGGTCCAGACATAGGTGACCGGCAGGTGCATCAGCGCCGAGAGGCGGACGGCGTTGCGCATGTAGTCGGAGAACACCAGGAAGGTGCCGCCGTAGACGCGGGTGTTGCCGTGCAGGGTGATGCCGTTCATCTCCGCGGCCATGGAGTGCTCGCGGATACCGAAGTGGATGGTGCGCCCGTACGGGTTGGCCTCCGGCAGCGGGTTGTCGGCCGGGAGGAAGGAGCTGGTCTTGTCGATCGTGGTGTTGTTCGACCCCGCGAGGTCGGCCGAGCCGCCCCACAGCTCCGGGATCACCGGGCCGAGCGCCTGGAGGACCTTGCCGGAGGCGGCGCGGGTGGCGACACCCTTGCCGGGCTCGAACACCGGGATCGCGTGCTCCCAGTCCTTGGGCAGCTCACCGGCGCTGATGCGGTCGAACTCGGCCGCGCGCTCGGGGTTGTTGCTGCGCCACTCCTGGAACGACTTCTCCCACTCGGCCTTGAACTGACGGCCGCGCTCCAGGGCCTGGCGGGTGTGGTTGATGACCTCGTCGGAGACCTCGAAGCTCTTCTCCGGGTCGAAGCCCAGGACCCGCTTGGTGGCCGCGACCTCCTCGTCACCCAGCGCCGAGCCGTGCGCGGCCTCGGTGTTCTGGGCGTTCGGGGCGGGCCAGGCGATGATCGAGCGCATCGCGATGAAGGAGGGCCGGTCCGTGACGGCCTTCGCCTTCTGGACGGCCTCGTAGATCGCCTTCGGGTCGAGGTCGCCGTTGGCCTGCGGCTCCACGCGCTGCACGTGCCAGCCGTAGGCCTCGTACCGCTTGGTGACGTCCTCGGAGACGGCCGTCTCGGTGTCGCCCTCGATCGAGATGTGGTTGTCGTCCCACAGCAGGATCAGGTTGCCGAGCCTCTGGTGGCCGGCCAGCGAGGAGGCCTCCCCGGAGATGCCCTCCTGGAGGCAGCCGTCACCGGCGATGCAGAAGACGAAGTGGTCGAACGGCGACTCACCGGCCGGAGCCTCCGGGTCGAACAGACCGCGCTCGTAGCGGGCGGCCATCGCCATGCCCACCGCGTTCGCGACACCCTGGCCCAGCGGGCCGGTCGTGGTCTCCACACCCACCGTGTGGCCGTACTCCGGGTGACCCGGAGTCTTCGAGCCCCAGGTGCGGAACGACTTCAGATCGTCCAGCTCCAGGCCGAAACCGGCCAGGTACAGCTGGGTGTACAGCGTCAGGGACGAGTGGCCCGCGGACAGTACGAAACGGTCCCGCGCGACCCAGTCGGCATCGGCCGGGTCATGGCGCATCACCTTCTGGAAGAGGGTGTACGCGGCGGGCGCGAGGCTCATGGCCGTGCCGGGATGGCCGTTGCCGACCTTCTGTACGGCGTCGGCGGCCAGGACTCGGGCGGTGTCCACGGCCCGCTGGTCCAGCTCGGTCCACTCAAGGTCTGTGGTGGTCGGCTTGGTGCTCACCCTGGGTCAGGGCTCCTCTCCACATGTCACGCATGTCGAATGCCGGTGCACGGAGCGCCCCGGCCGTTGTCGAGCCTACCCCCGTATGTACGTGCGTTTTTTCGAGTCATTCCAGACTGCCGGGACTCGTCGGGATCCGCCTCCCGACTGGGTCGTACGGTCTTCGGCAACTGAATACGAAGCCGCTCGAACGAGTGCTCAATCGAGTCCCGATCAGCTCTTCCAGCGGTGCTCGCCAACACGAGGCCACCCCCGCGAATGTCCGGGTCTGGGCAACGTCTACAGTGGCGTGGTACGCGCGAGCCTTTACCGGGACTTCACAGGGAACGGGCTCGCTGGGATGTCTCTGTCAGGGGTGTGCGTGACGGCCGTTGAATCCCGTCCAGCGGGGATTGTCGGGGCGAGCCAGAGCCCGAGTCGGCGGCCGATCGGCGCCCGGACGATGGCGTTTGTCGCGCTGACCAAGCCACGGATCATCGAGCTGCTGCTCATCACCACCGTTCCGGTGATGTTCCTGGCGCAGCAGGGCGTACCCGATCTGAAGCTGGTCCTGCTGACCTGCCTCGGCGGCTACCTCTCCGCGGGCGGCGCCAACGCGCTCAACATGTACATCGACCGCGACATCGACGCGCTGATGGACCGCACCTCGCAGCGGCCGCTGGTCACCGGAATGGTGAGCCCGCGCGAGTGCCTCGCCTTCGGAATCACCCTCGCGGTGGTGTCCACACTCCTGTTCGGCCTCACCGTCAACTGGCTGTCGGCGTGGCTCGCCCTCGGAGCGCTCCTTTTCTACGTCGTCGTCTACACGATGATCCTCAAGCGGCGTACGTCGCAGAACATCGTGTGGGGCGGCATCGCCGGCTGCATGCCGGTACTGATCGGCTGGTCCTCGGTGACCAACTCGATGTCGTGGGCGCCGGTCGTCCTCTTCATGGTGATGTTCTTCTGGACGCCGCCGCACTACTGGCCGCTGTCCATGAAGGTGAAGGACGACTACGCGCGCGTGGGCGTGCCGATGCTCCCGGTCGTCGCCTCCAACAAGGTCGTCGCCCGGCAGATCGTCCTCTACAGCTGGGTCATGGTCGGCGTCTCGCTGCTGCTGACCCCGCTCGGCTACACCGGCTGGTTCTACACGCTGGTCGCGCTGGTGGCGGGCGGCTGGTGGCTGTGGGAGGCGCACGCGCTGCAGAACCGGGCGAAGGCCGAGGTGACGGGCGCGAAGCTGAAGGAGATGCGGCTGTTCCACTGGTCCATCACCTACGTCTCGCTGCTGTTCGTGGCCGTCGCGGTGGACCCCTTCCTGCGCTAGCGCTCGCCGTGCGGGCCTGCCCGGTGGCGGCGAGGACTCCCTGCGCGGGACGGCAAGAGCGCGCAGGGCCGCAAGAACGCGCAGGGCCGCAAGAGCGCGCAGGGCCTTAAGAACGCGCGGGGACCGTGCCGTCGCACTGCCCGGCAGGGCAACGCGGCGGGGCCGACGCAGCCGCCGCGTGACCGGCCCGGCCGCCGGGACGGCGGCCGGGGACAGCCTCAGGGGGAGCGCGGTCGAGCCGTCGGCGGCAGGCCGCGGGGACCGCTGAGGCACGGGTCACTCCGCCCCGGCATCGCCCTTTGATCTACCCGTCGGTAGCATCCTGGCCATGGCAGACACGCAAGAGGTTGACGCGAAGGCCGAGCGCCGGGCGGCCAAGCTGGCCAAGCAGATCAACGCCTTCTCCAAGGCACACGGCGGCGCCGAGGCCCAGGTGGCCTACCTCGGGCAGCGCGGCGCCCGCATCGCCCTCGTCGGCGAGGACGGCAACTGGGGCAACCTGGTCGCCCCGACCCAGGAGATCGCCGAGCAGGCCGTGAAGAAGGCCGGCATCACCGTCCACGAGGACTTCGACGGCGAGTTCGCGGCGAAGGTGAAGACCGGCCCGTACGAGTGGACCCGGATGGCCGGGATCCAGGTCGGCGGCCCGAAGAACGACTGAGGAACGACTGCGGCATTCCGCCCGCACCCCCGACGCCGGTTCACCCGTTAAGCCCCATAAAGGCGAGCACGGGGAGCCCGGATGATCGAAACGCCGTCCCTCGTGGACCAGTACTGCCACGGAGTGCTGCGCACCGAGCTGGGCCTCGGCACCTTCGAGGCCCGGCTCGCCCGCACCGAGGGCCCGCCGGCCCCCGGCACCACGCTCTTCGACACGCAGACCGGGTTCGCGGTACGGCGCTGGTGCCCGCCGCTGCTCGGCCTGGAACCGCACTGCCCGCCCGCCCGCTATCTCGCCCGGCGCCGTGAACTCGGCGTCCTGGAGGCGGGGCGCCGACTGCTGCGCGGCAGCGGCATCACCACGTACCTGGTCGACACCGGGCTGCCCGGCGACCTCACCGGCCCGGACGAGCTGGCCTCCACCGGGGCCGCCGACGCGCGCGAGATCGTCCGCCTGGAACTCCTCGCCGAACAGGTCGCCGACACCTCCGGCACCGTCGAGTCCTTCCTCGCCAACCTCGCCGAGTCCGTCCACGGCGCCGCCGCGCACGCGGTCGCCTTCACCTCGGTCGCGGGCGTACGGCACGGCTTCGCCCTGGCACCGGAACCGCCGGGGCCGGGGGAGGTACGGGGCGCGGCGGGGCGCTGGATGGCCGGCCGCCGAGTGGGCGGCGCCCTGACCGACCCGGTCCTCCTGCGCCACCTGCTGTGGAGCGCGGTCGCCTCGGGCCTGCCCCTGCAACTGCACGCGGGCCTCGGCGAACCGGGCCTGCGCATCGACCGTACGGACCCGGTCCTGCTCACCGGCTTCGTCCGCGCGACAGCGGGCCTGGGCACCGACCTGATCCTGCTGCACAGCTACCCGTACCACCGCCACGCCGCCCACCTCGCGGGCGTCTTCCCCCACGTCTACGCCGACTCGGGCGCCGCCCTGGCCCGCACCGGCGCCCGCGCGGCGACGATCCTCGCGGAGATCCTGGAACTGGCCCCCTTCGGCAAGATCCTCTTCTCCAGCGGCGGCCAGGAACTCCCCGAACTCCACGTCGTGGGCGCCCGCCTCTTCCGCGAGTCCCTCAGCCGGGTGCTCGGCACCTGGGTGGCCGAGGGCGCGTGGTCCCTGACGGACGCACAGCGGGTGGCCGGGCTGATCGCGGCGGGGAACGCGCGGCGGGTGTACGGACTGGAGTGAGGTGTACAGGCCCCCGGCGGGCCGCCCAGACTGGGCGGATGCAGACCGAGAAGTTACTCGACCGCTTCGTCCACGACCTGACGCCCCTCGACCCCATGGCGGTCTGGGCGCACGGCTCCCTCGGCGGGGGCGACTACCAGGAGGGCCGCAGCGACCTGGACCTGATCGCGGTGCTGCCCGGCCCGGTGACGCCGGGCGTGGTGTGGCGGCTCGCCCTCCTGCACGCCCGGCTGCGCACCGAGCCCCTCGCCCCCAAGCTGCACTGCACCTATCTGACCCCGGACACCCTGGACGACGCGGCCCGCCGGCACCTGACCCGGGCGCACGAGCGGCTGTTCAAGCGCACGGTGACCCCGGTGACCCGCCGCGAACTGCACACCTTCGGGCGCGTCCTGCACGGGCACCCGCCCGCCGGACTGCTGCCGCCGGTGGCGGACCGGGAGCTGGGGGAGTTCGTCCTGCGCGAGCAGCGGGAGTTCTGGCGGCCCGCCGTGGACAGGCACTCACTGTGGACGCAGGACGTCTGGGTCGACCTGGGCCTGCTCACCTTCGCCCGCGCCACCGTGACCGCCCGCGACGGCCGCCTGATCTCCAAGCGCGAGGCGCTGGAGCTGCTGCCCTCGCTCAGGGCTCCCGGCGAGGTCGTGGACGACATCCGCCGTCGTCGCTACGGCGATCCCGCGCCGGTCACCGAGGAGTGGGCCCGGCGCCGGGCCCACCTGGCCCGGACCTACCTGGGCCCCGCCATCGACGGGCTCGTCGCGTCGGGCTGCTGAGCCGGGAGGCCCGGGGGCTCCGTCTCCGGGCGTTCCCGCAGGGACAGCAGGACCCGCAGGGTGGCGATCCAGACCAGGCAGGAGCCGAACATGTGGGCGCCGACCAGGATCTCGGGCAGCTCGGTGAAGTACTGGATGTAGCCGAGGGCGCCCTGCGCCAGGAGAACCAGGAACAGCTCGCGCGTGCGTGCCAGGGGGCCCTGCGGGGCGTCGACCGCCTTCAGGACAAACCACAGCGCGAAGGTCAGCGTCACCACGATCCACGCCAGGACCGCGTGCAGCTTGCTGACGTTCTCCCAGTCCAGCGGCATCCGCTCGACCTCGCTGGAGTCGCCCGCGTGCGGTCCCGCGCCGGTGACGACCGTACCCACCGCGATCAGCAGCACCGTGGCCGCGACCAGGAACCAGACCAGTTGCTGCACCGACTTGCCGACCAGCGGGCGGGGCGCGCCGTCGCCCTCGCGGGTGCGCTGCCACATCAGCGTGGCCACCGCGATCAGCACCGTGGAGAGCAGGAAGTGCGCCGCGACCGTGTAGGGGTTCAGGCCCACGAGGACGACGATGCCGCCCAGGACCGCGTTGCTCATGACCACCCAGAACTGGGCCCAGCCCAGCCGGACCACGTCCCGCCGGTACGGCTTCTGCGCGCGCGCGGCGACGATCGCCCAGCCGACGGCCGCGCACAGCACGTACGTCAGCATGCGGTTGCCGAACTCGATGTAGCCGTGGATGCCCATCTCGGCGGTGTTGTGGAGCGAGTCCTCGGTGCACTTGGGCCAGGTCGGGCAGCCGAGCCCGGACCCGGTCAGCCGCACCGCGCCGCCGGTGACCACGATGACCACCGACATGACGAGCGCGGCGAGGGCCGCCCGCTGAACCGTCCTCGGGTCGGGGGTCCAGCGTGCGGCGATGAAGGCGAGCGGGTTGCGCACGGCCGCTGTGGCGTCGGCGCGGGTCAGATTTGGCACGGGCCCTATCGTAGGCCCGCGCTTGTGCACGCTTTCACGAGGGGCCCGGGTCAGGCTGTGGACCCGCTCACTCCCAGCGGAAGAACCTGCCCGCCGCGGCCAGCCCCACGACCGCCCACACCGCGAGGATCCCCAGGTCGCCCCAGGGCATCCCGGCACCGTCCTGGAGGACGTCCCGCAGGCCGTCGGAGAGGGCGGCGATGGGCAGCAGGCCCAGCACGTCCTGTGCCGCGTCCGGGAACTTGTCCAGCGGCACGATCACCCCGCCGCCCAGGAGCAGCAGCAGGAAGACCAGGTTGGCGGCGGCGAGGGTGGCCTCCGCCTTGAGAGTGCCCGCCATGAGCAGGCCGAGCCCGGAGAAGGCGGCCGTGCCGAGGACCAGGAGCAGGGCCACGGCGAGGGGGTTGCCCTGCGGGTCCCAGCCGAGCGTGAAGGCGATCACCGTCACCAGCAGGACCTGGAGCACCTCGGTGACCAGCACCGACAGGGTCTTCGCCGTCATCAGGCCCCAGCGCGGGAGCGGGGAGGAGCCGAGCCGCTTGAGCACGCCGTAGCGGCGCTCGAAGCCGGTGGCGATGGCCTGGCCGGTGAACGCCGTGGACATGACCGCGAGCGCGAGGATGCCGGGGGCGAGGAAGTCGACGGCCTCGCCCTTGCCGGTGTCCACGATGTCCACGGTGCTGAACAGCACCAGCAGCAGCGTCGGGATCACCACGGTGAGCAGCAACTGCTCGCCGTTGCGCAGGAGCATCTTCGTCTCCAGCGCGGCCTGCGCCATGATCATGCGGGGCAGCGGGGCGGCCCCGGGCTTCGGGGCGTAGGTACCCACGGTCACGAGCGCAGCTCCTTGCCGGTCAGTTCCAGGAACACGTCTTCGAGGGTGTGCCGCTCCACCGAGATCTTCTCCGGCATCACCCCGTGCTGCGCGCACCAGGAGGTGACCGTGGCGAGCAGTTGCGGATCGACCTTGCCGGACACCCGGTACGAGCCCGGCGTCAGCTCGGCGGCCAGGCAGTCGGCGGGCAGCGCCTTGAGCAGCGAGCCCACGTCGAGGCCGGGGCGCCCGATGAAGCGCAGGGTGTTCTCGGCGCCGCCGCGGCACAGCTCCTCGGGGGAGCCCTGGGCGATGACCCGGCCCGCGTCGATGATCGCCACGTCGTCCGCGAGCTGCTCGGCCTCGTCCATGTAGTGGGTGGTGAGGATGACCGAAACCCCGTCGGCGCGCAGGTCGCGGACGAGGTCCCAGGTGGCGCGCCGGGCCTGCGGGTCCAGGCCCGCGGTCGGCTCGTCCAGGAACACCAGCTCCGGGCGGCCCACGACGGCCATGGCGAGCGCGAGCCGCTGCTGCTGGCCGCCGGACAGGCGGCGGTAGGTGGTCCGGCCGCAGCTGCCGAGGCCGAGGCGCTCGATCAGGGCGTCCACGTCGAGGGGGTGGGCATGCAGCTTGGCCACGTGGCGCAGCATCTCGTCGGCGCGGGCACCGGAGTACACCCCGCCGGACTGGAGCATCACGCCGATCCGGGGCCGCAGCTCGCGGGACTGCCGTACCGGGTCCAGGCCCAGCACCCGCACCGTCCCGGAGTCCGGCCTCCGGTACCCCTCGCAGGTCTCCACGGTCGTGGTCTTGCCCGCGCCGTTGGGTCCGAGTACGGCGGTCACGCCCGCCCGGGCCACCAGGTCGAGGCCGTCCACGGCGGTCTTCGTGCCGTACCGCTTCACCAGGGCCTGCACCTGGACCACGGGCTCAGTTCGCATGGGTCCAGAGTCTAGGGAGACGTCGGCCCGCCCGGACCGGGGGGTTCAGATCTCCTCCGCACGGGGACGGTGGATTTCCAGCCACCGCCGCGCGTAGGCCACGGCCTCCGCCACCGGGAACAGCCGCGCGTCGGCGGCCCCCACCTTGCCCCGTACGACGGGACGGTCCCGTTCGAAGTCGTGGCCCAGCTCGTCGAAGCGGTCGGAGGTGATGGACACCTCGGTGACGGTCTCCCAGCCCGCCGGGCCGGGGCGGCCGACCTTCACCAGCGGGGACGGTATGCGGTACTCGGCCAGGTGGAAGCTGGTGCAGGCGTCGTACCCGGTGCCGAGCAGCAGCACGCGCGCGTGCAGCGCCTCCAGCCGGGCCAGCGGACTGTGCTCGCCGAGCCGGCAGTCGGTGGCGTGTCCGTCGAGCACTTCGGCCGCGCGCGGGCCGACGGCGGCGAAGGAGGTCTGCGGGTGGGCGCTGCGCAGGGCGCCGGGCCAGGTGCGTACGGTCTCCGGGATCACGCCGACCCCGCGCGTGGGCGTGATCAGGGGGTCGTAGGCGGGCATCGTGGCCCGGATCGGCTCCCACCACTCCTGGGGCACCGGCGGATTGCTCCACACCGCCGGGTCGGACAGGTCGCCGGACTGGGTGGGGACGACGAGTGTGCCCTCGGGGCCGAGCGCGTCCAGGAGTCCTTGGACGACCGCCACCGCCCCTCCGCAGACCCAGCCGAGGGAGCTGAGCGAGGAGTGCACCAGGAGGATTTCGCCGGGTTTGACGCCCAGCCCGCCGAGGGCCTCGGCGAGGGTGGTCCGAGTGACAAGTGGGCCGGTGGGAGGGGGTGTCGACATGGCCGGGAGTCTCCTGGACAGGCCCTGGCGGCGCCACGGAATTGTGGCCGCGTTTGATCGATCAAAGATCATTTTCGCAGGTCAGATTAGGTAAACCTAAGTGACGCAGGGCACCGCTCACGGGTTCGGGCGGCGCTTGCCCGAGTCTGAGGAATTACGCAACAATGGCGTTGTGAAAAACGTCGGCGAGGCCCATGAGGAGCTCGCGACCGGTGAGCGGTCCACCCGCAACCGGGTCGCGCGGTCCATCCTGGATCACGGCCCGTCGACCGTCGCCGAGCTGGCCGGACGGCTGGGGCTCACCCAGGCGGCCGTACGACGGCATCTGGACGCGCTCGTCGCCGACGACGTGGTGGAGGCCCGCGAACAGCGGGTGTACGGCGCCCGGACCCGGGGCCGCCCCGCCAAGGTCTTCGCGCTCACGGACTGCGGCCGCGACGCCTTCGACCAGTCCTATGACAAGCTCGCCGCGGACGCCCTGCGCTACATCCAGGAGCGGTTCGGCGGGGACGAGGCCGTGGTGGCCTTCGCCCGCGCCCGGATCGCCGAGCAGGCCGCCGCGTACCGCGAGGCCGTCGAGGCCGCGGACCCCGAGCAGCGCACCGAAGCCCTCGCGAAGGCGCTGAGTGCCGACGGGTACGCTGCTACGGCGCGCAGCGCACCGGTCGGCGAGCAGCTCTGTCAGCACCACTGCCCGGTGGCTCATGTCGCGGAACAGTTCCCGCAGCTCTGCGAGGCGGAGACCGAGATCTTCTCCCAACTGCTCGGAACGCACGTCCAGCGGCTGGCAACCATCGCGCACGGCGACGGCGTCTGCACGACGTTCATCCCCAAGATTTCCCACAACGCATCTGCAAGCACGGCCGGGAGGAACCCCGCATGACTCTCCCCACGGAGACTGCCCACCCCGAACTTGAGGGCCTGGGCAAGTACGAGTACGGCTGGGCCGACTCCGACGAGGCCGGTGCGGCTGCCAAGCGCGGCCTCAACGAGGACGTCGTCACCGACATCTCCTCGAAGAAGTCCGAGCCGGAGTGGATGACCAAGCTCCGCCTCAAGGGCCTGAAGCTCTTCGAGAAGAAGCCCATGCCGAACTGGGGCTCCGACCTGTCCGGCATCGACTTCGACAACATCAAGTACTTCGTGCGCTCCACGGAGAAGCAGGCGGAGTCCTGGGAGGACCTGCCCGAGGACATCAAGAACACCTACGACAAGCTGGGCATCCCGGAGGCCGAGAAGCAGCGCCTGGTCGCCGGTGTCGCCGCCCAGTACGAGTCCGAGGTCGTCTACCACCAGATCCGCGAGGACCTGGAGGAGCAGGGCGTCATCTTCCTCGACACCGACACCGCCCTGAAGGAGCACCCGGAGCTCTTCAAGGAGTACTTCGGCACCGTCATCCCGGCCGGTGACAACAAGTTCGCCGCGCTGAACACCGCCGTGTGGTCGGGCGGCTCCTTCATCTACGTGCCGAAGGGCGTGCACGTCGAGATCCCGCTGCAGGCCTACTTCCGGATCAACACCGAGAACATGGGCCAGTTCGAGCGGACCCTGATCATCGTCGACGAGGGTGCCTACGTGCACTACGTCGAGGGCTGCACCGCCCCGATCTACAAGTCGGACTCGCTGCACTCCGCGGTCGTCGAGATCATCGTCAAGAAGAACGCCCGCTGCCGCTACACGACCATCCAGAACTGGTCGAACAACGTCTACAACCTGGTCACCAAGCGCGCCGTCGCCTACGAGGGCGCCACCATGGAGTGGATCGACGGCAACATCGGCTCCAAGGTGACGATGAAGTACCCGGCCGTCTACCTGATGGGCGAGCACGCCAAGGGCGAGACCCTGTCCATCGCCTTCGCCGGCGAGGGCCAGCACCAGGACGCGGGCGCCAAGATGGTCCACATGGCCCCGAACACGTCGTCCAACATCGTCTCCAAGTCGGTGGCGCGCGGCGGCGGCCGTACCTCCTACCGCGGTCTGATCGAGATCGGCGAGGGCGCCCCCGGCGCCAAGTCCAACGTGCTGTGCGACGCGCTGCTCGTGGACACGATCTCCCGCTCCGACACGTACCCGTACGTCGACGTCCGCGAGGACGACGTGTCCATGGGCCACGAGGCGACCGTCTCCAAGGTCTCCGAGGACCAGCTCTTCTACCTGATGAGCCGCGGTCTGTCCGAGGACGAGGCGATGGCGATGATCGTGCGCGGCTTCGTCGAGCCGATCGCCAAGGAGCTGCCCATGGAGTACGCCCTTGAGCTCAACCGGCTGATCGAGCTCCAGATGGAAGGCGCGGTCGGCTAAAGCCTCCGCCGCCCGAACTCCATCAAGCCACTTACCGCAAGAAAGCGAGCAGACCGCAGCCATGGCTGAGGCTCAGAACACCCCGGTGGGCTCCACCACCGCCGGCGCCATCGCGGTGGCCGCCGAGTCCACCGTCGCGACCCGCATGAGCGCGCCCCCCTCCTTCGACGTCGCGGACTTCCCGGTCCCGCACGGCCGCGAGGAGGAATGGCGGTTCACCCCGCTGGAGCGCCTGCGCGGGCTGCACGACGGCACCGCCGTCGCCACCGGTGACGGTGTCCAGGTCACCGTGGAGGCCCCCGAGGGCGTCACCGTCGAGACCGTCGGCCGCGACGACGCCCGGCTCGGCAAGGCGGGCACCCCCGTGGACCGCATCGCCGCCCAGGCGTACTCCGCCTTCGAGAAGGCCTCGGTGGTGAGCGTGCCCAAGGAGGCGGTGCTCACCGAGCCGATCCGCATCGCCGTGCACGGCGAGGGCGGCACCGCCTACGGCCACCAGGTCATCGAGCTCGGCGCGTTCGCCGAGGCCGTCGTGGTCATCGACCACACCGGTGACGCGGTGCTCGCCGCCAACGTCGACTACCTCCTCGGCGACGGCGCCAAGCTGACGGTCGTCTCCGTCCAGGACTGGGACGACAAGGCCGTCCACGTCGCCCAGCACAACGCCCTGGTCGGCCGCGACGCGAGCTTCAAGTCGGTCGTCGTCACCTTCGGCGGCGACGTCGTCCGCCTGCACCCGCGCGTCACCTACGCGGGCCCCGGCGGCGAGGCCGAGCTGTTCGGCCTGTACTTCACCGACGCCGGCCAGCACCAGGAGCACCGCCTGCTGGTCGACCACAACGTCCCGCACTGCAAGTCCAACGTCGTCTACAAGGGCGCCCTGCAGGGTGACGACGCGCACGCCGTGTGGATCGGTGACGTGCTCATCGAGGCCAAGGCCGAGGGCACCGACACCTACGAGATGAACCGCAACCTGGTCCTCACCGACGGCGCCCGCGTCGACTCGGTGCCGAACCTGGAGATCGAGACCGGCGAGATCGTCGGCGCCGGACACGCCTCCGCGACCGGCCGCTTCGACGACGAGCAGCTCTTCTACCTGATGGCCCGCGGCATCCCGGAGTACGAGGCCCGCCGCCTGGTGGTCCGCGGCTTCTTCGCCGAACTGGTCCAGCAGATCGGTGTCGCGGACATCGAGGAGCGCCTCCTCGCGAAGATCGAAGAGGAGCTGGAGGCGTCGGTCGCATGACCACCTTCGTACGCGTCTGTGGGCTGAGCGAGCTGGAGGAGGACACCCCGAAGCGGGTGGAACTCGACGGCACGCCGGTCTCGGTCGTCCGTACCGAGGGGGAGGTGTTCGCCATTCACGACATCTGCTCCCACGCGAACGTCTCGCTCTCCGAGGGCGAGGTGGAGGACTGCCAGATCGAGTGCTGGCTGCACGGCTCCGCGTTCGACCTCCGCACCGGCAAGCCGTCCGGCCTTCCCGCGACGCGCCCCGTCCCCGTATACCCCGTAAAGATCGAAGGGGACGACGTGCTCGTCTCCCTCACCCAGGAGTCCTGAGGCACCCATGGCTACGCTTGAAATCCGAGACCTGCACGTCACCGTCGAGGCCGACAACGCCGAGAAGGAGATCCTCAAGGGCGTCGACCTCACCGTGAAGCAGGGCGAGACGCACGCCATCATGGGCCCCAACGGCTCCGGCAAGTCGACCCTCGCCTACTCCCTCGCGGGTCACCCGAAGTACACCGTCACCGGCGGCAGCGTCACCCTCGACGGCGAGGACGTCCTGGAGATGTCCGTCGACGAGCGCGCCCGCGCCGGCCTGTTCCTCGCCATGCAGTACCCGGTCGAGGTCCCCGGCGTCTCGGTCTCCAACTTCCTGCGCACCTCCGCCACCGCCGTCCGCGGCGAGGCCCCCAAGCTGCGCACCTGGGTCAAGGAGGTCAAGGAGGCCATGGAGCGCCTCAACATGGACCCCTCCTTCGCCGAGCGCAACGTCAACGAGGGCTTCTCCGGCGGTGAGAAGAAGCGGCACGAGATCCTTCAGCTGGAGCTGCTCAAGCCGAAGGTCGCCATCCTCGACGAGACCGACTCCGGCCTCGACGTCGACGCCCTGCGCGTCGTCTCCGAGGGCGTCAACCGGGTCCGCGAGACCGGCGAGGTCGGCACCCTGCTGATCACGCACTACACGCGCATCCTGCGCTACATCAAGCCCGACCACGTCCACGTGTTCGCCAACGGCCGCATCGTCGAGTCCGGCGGCGCCGAGCTGGCGGACCAGCTGGAGGCCGAGGGCTACGACAAGTACGTGAAGGGTGGCGCATCCGCGTGACACAGCTGCCGGGCCTCCTCGACACAGAGGCGCTCCGCAAGGACTTCCCGATCCTGGACCGCGTCCTGCACGACGGCAAGAAGCTCGTCTACCTGGACAACGCGGCGACCTCGCAGACGCCGCGCCAGGTGCTCGACGTGCTCTCCGAGTACTACGAGCAGCACAACGCCAACGTCCACCGCGGCGTGCACGTCCTCGCCGAGGAGGCCACGGCGCTCTACGAGGGCGCGCGGGACAAGGTCGCCGAGTTCATCAACGCGCCCAGCCGCGACGAGGTGATCTTCACCAAGAACGCCTCCGAGTCCCTCAACCTCGTGGCCAACATGCTCGGTTGGGCCGACGAGCCCTACCGCGTGGACCACGAGACCGAGATCGTCATCACGGAGATGGAGCACCACTCCAACATCGTGCCGTGGCAGCTGCTCGCGCAGCGCACGGGCGCGAAGCTCAAGTGGTTCGGTCTCACCGACGACGGCCGCCTCGACCTGTCCAACATCGACGAGATCATCACCGAGAAGACGAAGATCGTCTCCTTCGTGCTGGTCTCCAACATCCTGGGCACGGTCAACCCCGTCGAGGCCATCGTGCGCCGCGCCCAGGAGGTCGGCGCGCTGGTCTGCATCGACGCCTCCCAGGCCGCGCCGCACATGCCGCTGGACGTGCAGGCGCTCCAGGCCGACTTCGTGGCCTTCACCGGCCACAAGATGTGCGGCCCGACCGGCATCGGCGTGCTGTGGGGCCGCCAGGAGCTGCTGGAGGACCTGCCTCCGTTCCTCGGCGGCGGCGAGATGATCGAGACGGTGTCCATGCACTCCTCGACCTACGCCCCCGCGCCGCACAAGTTCGAGGCGGGCACCCCGCCGATCTCCCAGGCCATCGGTCTGGGCGCGGCGATCGACTACCTCAACTCCATCGGCATGGACAAGATCCTCGCCCATGAGCACGCCCTCACCGAGTACGCGGTGAAGCGGCTCGTGGAGGTCCCGGACCTCAGGATCATCGGCCCCAGCACGGCCGAGGACCGGGGCGCGGCGATCTCCTTCACGCTCGGGGACATCCACCCGCACGACGTGGGTCAGGTCCTGGACGAGCAGGGCATCGCGGTCCGGGTGGGCCACCACTGCGCCCGGCCCGTCTGCCTGCGGTACGGAATTCCCGCGACCACGCGAGCGTCGTTCTATCTGTACTCCACGCCTGCCGAGATCGACGCTCTGGTGGACGGCCTGGAGCACGTGCGGAACTTCTTCGGCTGAGGGGATGGCGAGCGCTCGCATGAAGCTCGACTCGATGTACCAGGAAGTCATCCTGGACCACTACAAGAACCCGCACGGGCGGGGCTTGCGGGACGGCGACGCCGAGGTGCACCACGTCAACCCGACGTGCGGTGACGAGATCACCCTCCGCGTGAAGTACGACGGCACGACCATCCAGGACGTCTCGTACGAGGGCCAGGGCTGCTCCATCAGCCAGGCCTCGGCCTCCGTGCTGAACGAACTGCTGGTCGGCAAGGAACTGGCCGACGCGCAGCGGATCCAGGAGACCTTCCTGGAGCTGATGCAGTCCAAGGGCCGCATCGAGCCCGACGACGCGATGGAGGAGGTCCTGGAGGACGCGGTCGCGTTCGCCGGTGTCTCCAAGTACCCGGCACGGGTCAAGTGCGCCCTCCTGAGCTGGATGGCGTGGAAGGACGCGACGGCCCAGGCCCTGGACGGAGCCGACGCCGAAAGGAAGACGGCATGAGCGAGACCGTTGAGATGAAGCCGGCCTCGGAGGAAGAGCTCCGTGAGGCCCTGATGGACGTCGTCGACCCCGAGCTGGGCATCGACGTCGTCAACCTCGGGCTGATCTACGGCATCCACGTCGACGACTCCAATGTGGCGACCGTCGACATGACCCTGACCTCGGCGGCCTGTCCGCTGACCGATGTCATCGAGGACCAGGCCAAGTCCGCCACGGACGGCCTGGTCAACGAGCTGCGCATCAACTGGGTCTGGATGCCGCCGTGGGGCCCGGACAAGATCACGGACGACGGCCGCGAGCAGCTTCGGGCGCTCGGGTTCAACGTCTGAGACCTGCCTGTACGGCCATTGAAGAAGCGGCGGCGCCTCGCGGGGCGTCGCCGCTTCTTTCGTGTCCGGTCTCAGCTCAGCCGGAACGCCGAGTCCGCGAGGTACAGCTCGCTGGACTGGTGGGGGTCCAGCCGGAGTTGGAAGTTCTTGTGGCGCAGGAAGCGGCCCGGGTAGTTCACCGACTCCAGCATGACCGCGCCCGCGTGGGCGGCGTCGCGGGCGCAGAAGGTGGCGTCCTGGGCGAACAGCCCGGAGCCGTCGTTCCGTTCGGCGCGCAGCACGAAGTCGCGGTGGCGCAGATAGCGTCCGTCCGCCGTCGTGAAGGAGTAACAGGACGGCTTCGCCAGGCCCTTGCGCAGGGTGTACGTGTCCGGGGACCCGGTGAGCCGGACGAGGCCGTCGCTCACCTGCCAGCCGCGGTCGGGGAAGTTGACGGAGCGGACCGAGCGCTCGGTGGCGGTCGGTCTGGGGGCCGGGGCGGGGGAGGACGCGGAGGCCGTGGCCGAGGGCTTGGGGGCGGCGCTCGGCTTCTTGGCGTGCTTCGGCCTGCTCTCCGTGGGGGAGGGGGACGCTGTACGCGCCGACTCGGACGCCGGTCCCGACGGCGAGGGCGAGTCGCTGGCGTAGGAGATCAGGCCGGGCGGGGCGGCGGTGGTGGAGGCGGACGACGAGCGGGCCGGGTCGTCGCCGGGGCTGCGGGTGACGACGATCGCCGTCACGCAGGTGGCGACGGTGGCCAGCGCCAGGGCACCGGCCAGCCACAGGCGGCGGGTGCCCGGTATGCGGGAGGTGTCCGCAGCCCAGCCGCCCTCCCAGGGACGGTCCTGAGGGGGCCGGGACGTGTTGTGTGGCATGCGCTTCCTTCGCGGCCCAGGGGATGAACGGGGAAACAGTAGTGGAGAGTTGGGGCCGCCGAGCACCCGTGTGACCAAATTGAGGCGAGCGCTTTCTACGGGGGTGCGGGCTTCGATATGTACACGCGTACACAACGTTGTGTACGCTCGTACGCATGGGATACGTGACGCTGGCCGGCGCCATCGCCGCCGAGGTGGCCGCGACCACCGCGATGAAGTACAGCGACGGCTTCAGCAGGCTCTGGCCCTCGCTGCTGACCGGGCTCGGGTACGTGATCTCTTTTGCCCTGCTCGCCCAGACCCTGAAGACCGTCGGCATCGGCGCCGCGTACGCGATCTGGGCCGGAGTCGGGACCGCGAGCATCGCCGTGATCGGACTGCTGGCCTTCGGTGAGGCGCTGACCCTGGCGAAGGTCAGCGGGATCCTGCTGATCGTCGCCGGAGTGGTGGTCCTCAACCTCGGCGGGGCGGCGCACTGATGGCCCGGCGCTACGACCCCGCGCGGCGGCAGCGGATCATCGACGCCGCGATCCGCGTGGTGGGCAGCAAGGGGCTCGCGGGCCTGACCCACCGCTCGGTCGCGGCCGAGGCGGATGTCCCGCTCGGTTCGACGACGTACCACTTCGCGACCCTCGACGAGCTGATGGTGGCCGCGCTGCGGCAGGCCAACGAGGGCTTCGCCAAGGTTGTCGCCGCGCGCGGCGGCCTCACCGACCCGTCCGTCGACCTGGCCGGCGAACTCGCGGGCTTGATGGGCGAATGGCTCGCCGGTGACCGCACCGGTGTGGAACTGGAGTGCGAGCTGTACCTCGCCGCGCTCCGCCGCCCCGCCCTGCGCCCGGTCGCAGCCGAGTGGGCGGCGGAACTCGCGGAGCTGATCGGCCGCCGCACGGACCCGGTCACCGCGCGGGCGCTGGTGGCGCTGATGGACGGGATCTGCCTCCAGGTCCTGCTCACGGGCACGCCGTACGAGGAGGAGTACGCGCGCGAGATCCTCGGCCGGGTCATCACCGGAGCCGCGCCCGGCACGTGAGATGCCGGGTACACCGGTTCGCCCCGGTGGCCCCCGCCAAGTTAGGTTGCCCTCATGACCGACACGACTGCACCCAGCACCACCGGCGCCGTTGCCGCCGGCCTCGCCACGATCGCCGCCGACGGCACCGTCCTCGACACCTGGTTCCCCGCGCCCGAGCTCGCCGCCGAGCCCGGCCCGTCCGGCACGGAGCGGCTGTCCGCCGAGCGCGCCGTGGAACTGCTCGGTGAGGGCGCGGCCAAGGCGATCGGCCCGGACGCCCGCCGCGGTGTCGAGGTGGTCGCGGTCCGTACGGTCATCTCGGCGCTGGACGCCAAGCCGATCGACGCCCACGACGTCTACCTGCGGCTGCACCTGCTCTCCCACCGCCTGGTCAAGCCGCACGGCCAGAGCCTGGACGGCATGTTCGGCTTCCTCGCCAACGTCGCCTGGACCTCGCTCGGCCCGGTCGCGGTCGACGACATCGAGAAGGTCCGCCTCAACGCGCGCGCCGAGGGCCTGCACCTCCAGGTGACCTCGATCGACAAGTTCCCGCGCATGACGGACTACGTGGCCCCCAAGGGCGTCCGTATCGCCGACGCCGACCGCGTCCGCCTCGGCGCGCACCTCGCCGAGGGCACGACGGTCATGCACGAGGGCTTCGTCAACTTCAACGCCGGCACCCTCGGTACGTCGATGGTGGAGGGCCGTATCTCCGCGGGCGTCGTCATCGGCGACGGCTCCGACATCGGCGGCGGCGCCTCCACGATGGGCACCCTCTCCGGCGGCGGCAACGTCATCATCTCCATCGGCGAGCGCTGCCTGATCGGCGCGGAGGCCGGTGTGGGCATCGCGCTGGGCGACGAGTGCGTCGTCGAGGCGGGCCTGTACGTCACCGCCGGTACCCGCGTCACCATGCCCGACGGCCAGATCGTCAAGGCCCGCGAGCTGTCGGGCGCGTCGAACATCCTGTTCCGCCGCAACTCGGTGACGGGCACCGTCGAGGCCCGGCCGAACAACGCGGTGTGGGGCGGCCTGAACGAGATCCTGCACAGCCACAACTAGCCTCACCGGCTGCAGACCGACAGGGGAGCCCCGCGGCACCGGCGCCGCGGGGCTCCCTTTGACGTGTCACAGGCCCGCCGCGAACTCCTTGAGCACCGCGAAGTCCGGGTCGCGCAGGCCGATTCTCGGGTTGACGTGGTGCAGGAGGGCCGGGGCGGGGTGGTGGGTGGTGGCGTACTCGCTGTCCGGGGCGGTCTGTTCGTCGTCGATCCAGGCGAAGGGGCGGCCCTGGGCGTACTCCACGAGGGCGGGTGTCTTCCAGTGGACGCCGTCCGGGCGCTGCGCGAACAGGTTCTCGCCGAAGTCGACGTAGGGGAGTTCGGGGAGACCGAGGACCGGGGCGATCCACTGGTTGGCGGCGGCCATCCATGTCGTCGCCCAGCACAGCTCGTAGTCGAGGGCCTGCAGGGACGGGCCGTGGGTGGGGTTGAGCCAGACGCGCAGGGGGCGGCGGCGGTCGGGCTGGGGGACCCGGATCGTGGTGTAGCCCTCGGGGCGGCGTTCGGGCTGGGCCGCCCAGGGGTTCAGGGGGCCGTCGACGTCCAGGAACAGGAGGGGGCGGGGCATGGGGGCACCGTAGGGGAGGGGTGGTCCTGGGGGCCCGGGATTTTTTGGGGTGGTGGCATAGCTGGGGGTGGTGGGGCGCGTCAGTGGGGGTGGAGGGGCGGGCGTGGGGCTCGGCCGGGGAAGTGAAGGTGACGATGGATGGCGAGGCGCAGGAGCGTTTCCGGGAGTTCGTGGAGAGCCGTTCGTCCGCGCTGCTGAGGACCGCCGTGCTGCTCAGCGGCGGCGACCGGCACGCCGCGGAGGATTTGTTGCAGAACGCGCTGATCAAGGTGGCCGGGCGCTGGAACCGGATCGACGAACCCGAGGCCTATGTACGGCAGATCCTGTACCGGCAGCAGGTCAGCCGCTGGCGGCTGAAGTGGCGGCGGCGGGAGGTGACGGTCGCCGAGCCGCCCGACACCGGCGCCACGGCCGACGACTCCGCCGCCGAGCTGCGGCTCGTCATGCGCGGCGCGCTCGCCCGGCTCACCGCGCGGCAGCGGTCGGTGCTGGTGCTGCGCTACTTCGAGGACCTGCCCGAGGCCGAGGTGGCCCGGATCCTCGGCTGCTCCGTGGGGACCGTGCGGTCCACCACTCACCGTTCCCTGGCCCGGCTGCGCACCCTCGCGCCCGAGCTCGCCGGGCTGACGGCGCCGGAGCCGATGCCCGGCCTGTCCCCCTTGGAGGTACGTCCGTGAATGTCGAGGAACTCGTCCAGGGCACCCTGCGGGACCTGGCCGACGAGCAGCCCCCGGCGCGCCCCGGGCTTGCCGACCGCGTACTGGTCGCGCGCCGGCGCAGGCGTACGCGCCGGGTCGCCGCAGTGGCGGTGGCCACCGCCGCCGTGGTCGCGGTGACGGTGGCCGTGCCGCAGTTGGTGGAGGGCAGCGGCCGGGACGACGACCGGCGTGCCGCTCAGGTGGGGAGTCAGCGGGATCCGTCGGCGCCCAGGAAGGGGATCGCCGTCGGGCAGACCGTGCTCGCCACCTACTACACGCAGAAGCTGGTGGCGAAGGGCAAGGACGAGGGGGTCGTCGAGCGGACGTACTGGCTGCTCGATCCCCGCACCAACACCTATCGCGAGGACGGCCGTTGGTCCTACGTCGCCGTCGCTCCGGGTGCCGGGACCGCCGCCGTCCTCGAACGGGACCTCCCCGCGAACCGGATCGGACTGCTCGACCTCGCGACGGGGGAGGTCGAGCGGTGGATCCCGGTCGAGCGGGGGATCGGCGGGCTGGCGTACTCCAGCGACGGGAGCCAACTGGTCGCGACGACCTACGACGAGCATCCCGACCTCGGGGAGCGCGTCCAGGCCGAAGGCGAGAAGGACTCCCCCCTCACGCTGGTTCAGCGGAACGGCACGACCCGGACCGGGTTCTTCCTCGTGGACGTCGCCGGGGGCACGGTCGTCGGGCCCTGGCGGAAGGTCGAGGCCGGACGTGATGTCTGGGGGCGCGCGGACTTCGCCTTCACCCGGGACGACGCCCGCCTGTACGCGCGTGTGGTCGGGGGTCAGGACGGCATGGAGAAGTTCTACGACCTGTCCGACGGTGACCAGGTCGAGCCGCCCGCCGACGAGAAGCACCTGCGCTGGGACGTACCCGCCAGGCTCTCCCCGAACGGCGAACTCGCCGCCCTGGGGCTGACGAAGGAGGTCGACGGCAAGAACAGTGAGCCCGCGAAGTCGTACTCCTCGATCCGTGATCCCCGTACCGGTGAGGAGATCACCAAGGTGCGGGGTGGTCACCTGCTCGCCTGGGTGGACGATCAGCGGTTGCTCGCCTGGGAGCGGACCACGGGGCTGCACGACGGCGATGGGTACAAGGACCGGCTGGTGCTGGTCACCCTCGGGAGCGACAGGATCGTGCCGCTCAGCGGGGAGCGGGACCCGGACGACGGGTTCGAGCGGACGTGGGAGCCGGTGTTCGTGACGCGCTGATCAGGCGCCGGTGATCAGTTCCTCGTACGTCCCCCTCAGCCCGTCGGCCGTCTCCCGGTCGGCGGGCCGCAGGGGTGGGCGTACCGGGCCCGCGGGGAGGCCGAGTCCGTTGAGGAGGGCCTTGGCGGTGACCGTGCCGGGCAGGCCCGCGGACATCATCGACTCGATGAGCGGGGTCGCCCGGTGCTGGAGGGCGGCGGCCTCCGCGGTGCGGCCCGCGTCGAAGGCGTCCAGCACGGCGCGCAGGTGGGCCGGGGCCGCGTTCGCGACGGTGCTGATGTACCCCGCGCCGCCGACCGCGTACAGGGCGAGGATGTGTTCGTCGCAGCCCGCGTAGTAGGCCAGGTCGGTTCGGGAGATGACCTTCTGGGCGGCGAGGAAGTCGTAGGAGCAGTCCTTCACGGCGACGATCCTCGGGTGCTCGGCGAGGCGGAGCATGGTGTCGGGTTCGATGCGGACGCCGGTGCGGCCGGGGATGTCGTACAGCGTGAGGGGGAGGCCGGAGGCGTCGGCGATGTCGCGGAAGTGGGCCTCCAGGGCGTCCTGCGGGGGCCTGCTGTAGTAGGGCGCCACCACCAACAGGCCGTCGGCGCCCGCCTTTTCGGCCGCCCTTGCCAGTTCGACGGTGTGGTGGGTGTCGGAGGTGCCGACGCCCGCGACGACCGATGCGCGGCTTCCCACGGCCTCCCGTACGGCGTGGACGAGCGTGCTCTTCTCCTCGTCCGCGGTGGTGGGGGACTCGCCCGTGGTGCCGGAGAGGACGAGGCCGTCGCAGCCCTTCGACACCAGGTGTTCCGCGAGGCGTTGGGCGCCGGGCAGGTCCAGGGCGCCGTCGGTGGTGAAGGGAGTGATCATGGCGCAGAGGGCGCGGCCGAAGGGGGTGGTGGTGGGCGTCATGGGTTGTAGTCTCGGGCGGGTGACGGTGTAGCTCCACTTAAATTTTGTGAGAGGTATTGTTAAGCGTGTGGGGGTGGATGGGTGGCTCGGCCGTCGCCTGCCCTATGTGGCCCACGATGTCCACGCCCTCCCGTGCCGTCGCGGCGATCTGAGCCGTCCCCCGGGCGCTGGCGATCATTGACTGGTACCAGACGTCGTCGTCCTTGTCAGCGACGCCGTCGAGTCGAACCGCTCCAGCAACTCGGCCGCCACGGCGCGCCCTTCGCGCTTGCCGAGATGGTGCAGGTCGGCCATGAGGAGGATGTTCCGTGTCGTCCTCGTCGGCGCGGTCGCCGTGGCCATCGGGTTCCGTTCCCATGGCGCGGGGCCCCTGGAGTGGCTCGCTGCCTTCGGCTGCTCGTGCTGTTCGCCACCGCGCTCACCTGGATCGCCGTCGGCATGGGCCTGATCAGCCCGAACGCGGAGGCTGCCAGCAACAACGCGGTCCCGCTGATCCTGCTGCCGCTGCTGTCCAGCGCCTTCGTTCCGCTCGACGCGATGCCGGGCTGGTTCCGGCCCGTCGCCGAGTACCAGCCCTTCACCCCGGCCATCGAGACCCTGCGCGGACTCCTGCTCGGCACGGAGATCGGGCACGACGGGTGGCTCGCCCTCGCCTGGTGCCTCGGGCTCACGGTGCTCGGGTACTTCTGGGCCACCTCGAAGTTCGACGGCGATCCCACGTAGGGTCCCGGTCACCTCAACCCGGCCCGCGCATCCCCCACTTGACCTCAACCAAGCTTGAGGGCCGAGGGTGATCCACGTAAGCGCGAACGACGTCCGATCACCCCGTGCAGGAGGCCACGCCATGACCCGTCGTACCCACACCCATCCCGACCTCACCCGGCCCGGTGTCGACGCCCCCTTCTTCAGTCACTGGCAGGTGGGTACCCCCGAGCGGCAGGCGGCCACGGTCGAGGCCGTCGCCCGTGCCTGGGAGCGGCGGCCCTGGGGGAGCCCCGAGTTGCTGAGCTACCACCTCTACACCGGGCTCGACGGCAGCTCGCTGATGCACCACTCCCAGTGGCGGTCGGAGCAGGGGTACGAGGCGTTCGTCCGGACGCATCGGCAGGAGCGCAACGACGAGATCGACACCGCCGTGCCGGGGATCGAGCGGGTGCGGCTCGACCGGTACCGGCGCTATCGCAGCCATGCGCGCGCCGGCGGCGACCGGCGCGTGGCCGGGCTCGTCGTCACCGTGCGGATCGACTTCGACGCGGACGCCGACGGGAAGCGGGCCGACTTCGTGGACCTGGTGTTGGACGCGCTCGCCGGGCCCGACGCCGATGCCGGGCTGATCGCCGCGCACTTCCACCTCAGTACCGATGGCACGCACGTGCTGAATTACGCCGAGTGGGAGAGCGGCCGTGCCTACGACGCGGCCATCGCCGGGCCCGAGTCGCCCGAATGGGGGCGCGTACGGACCTTCCCCGGCGTCAAGGGGTTCACCGGCAGCCGGTACCGGCACGCGCTCGGGCTTGAGCCGTAGGAGATGATCCTGGCTCGCCGAAAAATCTGCTCGCCTGGACAAAAAAAGTTTTCGGTGAGACGGTGGAGTCATGTTGGACGTGACCGTGATCGAGGACCCCGAGGCGGCGGCCGTCACCCTGGACCCCGTCCGGGCCCGGCTGCTGGCCGAACTGGCCGCCGGCCCCGCGTCGGCCGCCATGCTCGCCGGGAAGGTCGGGCTGCCCCGGCAGAAGGTGAACTACCACCTGAAGACGCTGGAGCGGCACGGCCTGGTCGAGCTGGCCGGGGAGCGCCGCAAGGGCAATGTCACCGAGCGGCTGATGCGGGCGACCGCGGCGTCGTACGTCATCTCGCCGCTCGCCCTGGCCGCCGTGCAGCCGGACCCGGAGCGCTTCAGGGACCAGCTCTCGGCGCGCTGGCTGCTGGCGCTCGGCGCCCGGCTCGTGCGCGACGTGGGCTCGCTGATCACCGGCGCCGCCAAGGCGCGCAAGCGGCTGGCGACCTACGCCCTGGACGGCGAGGTGCGCTTCGCCTCGGCAGCCGAACGGGCCGCGTTCATCCAGGAGTTGACGGCCGGGGTCACCGCGCTGATCCAGAAGTACGACGCCCCGGACGCCGAGGGCGGCCGGGACCACCGGATCGTCGTGGCCGTCCACCCCACCCTCAAGACGCCACCCGAGACGACACCGCCGGAGACCGTCGGCGAGATCTCGGCATAGTTCAGGAGCACGCCATGCCCAAGGACGACAACGCCCGGGAATTCGAGATCGCCCGCGAGTTCGAGGTCGACGCCACGCCGGAGGAGGTGTTCCGGGCCGTCACCTCCGGGACCGACGGCTATCTGTGGCCCATGGAGCCGCCGGAGCCCCGCGTCGGCGGCAGCGGACCCTTCGGTTCCACGGTCACCGCCTGGGACCCGCCGCACCGCTACACCAACCTCGTCGAGAACGTCGAGGACATCGCCGTACAGACCCGCAACCAGCTCGACTACACCATCGAGGCCCGCGACGGCGGCAAGCGGGCCTGGGTGCGGTACGTGCACAGCGGGATCTTCGTCGACGACTGGGACAACCAGTACGACGGCGCCGCCAAGCACACCGACTTCTATCTGCACACCCTGCGCGAGTACCTCGCCCACTTCGCGCCCCGTCCGGCCGCCTTCGCCACCTTCGACGGACCCGAGGCCGCAGGCGGCGCCGACGCCCTCGAAGTCGTCGCACGGGCGCTGGGCATCGACGCGGACACCGCCGTCGGTACGGAGCTGAAGGTGCACGGGCCCGACGAGTTCGACGCCGTGCTCGACTACCGCGACCCCTACTTCATCGGGCTGCGCACCGACCGGGGCCTCACCCGGATCTTCGGGCGCAACCACTGGGGCCACCGGGTCGGCATCTCCCTGCACGACTTCACGCCCGGCACCGATATCGAGGAGTGCGAGGCGGAATGGCAGGGCTGGCTGAACAAGGTGTTCAACCAGCCCTGATCCCGGCCGTGTTACGGCTTGAAGCGCAGCACCTGCGGGTCGTGGTCGCTGATCTGGTCGTTGAACTCCGCGTTGATGTGCACGCTGTCGTACTCCAGGTCGCAGCCGCGCCGGATCGACGGGCTGACCAGGATCTGGTCCAGGACCTGGCTGTTGCCCTGGTAGACGTACGAGTAACGCTCGCTCTTCGGCAGCGACTTGACCGCCGACCACAGGGCGCCGCCGCTCTCCAGGATCTTGGCGGTGCCGGAGAACTCGAAGTCGTTGATGTCGCCGAGGGCGATGACGCGCGCGTTCTTCTCGGTGGCCAGGACGTCCTTGACGAACGAGTTCACCAGCGTCGCCTGCTGGTGGCGCTGGGTCTCGGAGCTGCGCGCCACCGGCTGGTACTGCGAGGTCAGCGAGTGGTCGCCGCCCTTGGAGTTGAAGTGGTTGGCGATCACGAAGACCGTGCGGCCCCGGAAGACGAACTCGCCGACCAGCGGCTTGCGGCTGCTGGCGAACGCCTCGTTCGTGGGGTCGATACGACCCGGGGAGACCGTCAGCGCGGCCTTGCCGCGGACCTTCTTTACGCCGACGGCCGTGGTGGCGTCGCCGCCCGCGCGGTCGGTGAAGGAGACCCGTTCCGGGTTGAACAGGAACACCTGGCGGATGTTGCCGCCCGGCTCACCGCCGTCGGTGCCGTCCGCCGGGTCGACCCCGCGCCAGTCGTAGCGCGGGCCGCCCGCGGCGACGATCGCGTCGATCAGCTTGCCCACCGTCTGGTCGGCGGCGACCACACCGTCGTTCTTCGCGCCCGTGTTGTCCTGGATCTCCTCCAGGGACACGATGTCGGGCGAGCGGAGGTTGGTGACGATCGCGGCGGCGTGCTCGTCGAAGGTGGCGTCGGACGGGTCGAGGTTCTCGACGTTGTACGTCGCGACCGCCAGCTCGCCGCCGCGCTGCTTCTCGGTGGTCTCCCGCTTCAGCCCACCGCTCCTGAGGGTGCCGAGCTGCGAGGCGACCAGGGTGTAGCCGCCGAACTGGTTGTAGTCCAGCGGCCCCGAGGTGGTGCCGGTGAGGGTGTCACCGACGTTGGCCTTGGGGAAGTCGGCGGTCGCGCCCAGCGACTGGATCTGCAGCCGGCCGGTGTTCTGCGCGTCGTAGGAGCCGTAGACCGTGCCGCCGCGGCGGTTGTCGTGCTCGCGCGGCTTCACCGTGACCCACAGCTCGGTGTACGGGTCGGTGGCGCCGACCACGCGGGTGTCGGAGACCTGGACGTTCATGCCCTCCAGGGACTCGTAGCGGTCCAGGGCGTACTTCGACGGCCGCAGCGGCAGGGCGTTGATGGAGTTGCCGGCGGCGGTGTCACCGTCCGGGACATAGGCGTTCGGGACCGACTTGGCGTCGATGACCGTCGCGGCCGGGACCGGGTTGCCGCTGGAGACGACGGTGAACGTCGGCTTGGTGATCTCGGTCAGCGACTGGTTGCCGGACGAGGTGCCGCCGGGCACGAACTCCGAGACCGTGCCGGAGACCGACACCAGGTCGCCGACCGCCACGCCCTTGGGGGTGGAGCTGGTGAAGACGAAGACGCCCTCACTGGTGGCCGGGTCGGCGTCCGGGTTCGGGTCCTGGATCCAGAAGCCGCGGGACGAGCCGTAGGTGCGGATCCCGGTGACGACGCCGGTCACATCGGTGACCTGCTGTCCGGCGTACGGGGATATTCGCGTGGTGCCCTGGATGTCGTGGATACGCACCGACTCGGCGTGCGCGGGCGAGGTCAGGGCGACGATGGACGTCGCGGAACAGACGGCGGCGACGGTGAGCGCGGCGAGACGCGCGGACGACTTGCTCGGCAAGGGATCCCTCCGGGGACGTACGTGGGGCGCCGGGACGAGGGTGGAGCGTGGTGGACGTGGGAGCCGCGCCCGGTGGGGCGGCTGCGACGCGCGTAGAGATTCGGTGAACAGCTGTCCTATGAATTTCTACGCGCGTAATCTCCTGCCTGGTCAGGCCACTTGTCAAGGTTTCGGCCATGTACACCGGCCAACGGGGAGATGAACCGGGCGGCATGGGGCCAAAGCGGTCTAGGCTGAGCGGCTGAGTGGCACGACGCGTCCGAGGAGAACCAGCCGATGTCAGACAGCTCCCCCCTGCCGCCGGTACGGCTGCACCCCGAAGCGGAGCTGGCGCGGGACGCGCTGTCCACGCCCCTGCTGTCCCGGGCCGCCCGGCTGGCCCGCTGGGCCGGTCCCGACACCCGCGTCGACGCGGGCGGCGGCCTCGTCGAGGAGCAACTGCCCGCCGCCGCCGAGCTCCTGGGCCTCACCGGCGACGACGCCGCCGCCTACGCGAGCGAGGCCTGGCGCGTCGCTCTCGACGCCGGGCTCGTGGAGATCGTCGACGAGGAGGAGGGCACCGTCGCGCCGGGCGCGGACCTGGCCCTGCTCACCGGGGGCACCCCGCACGACGTGCTCGCCGTCTGGCTGTCCGCGCTGGAGACGGTGCTCGCGGACGCCTCGGTACCCGACCTCGACGACCTCCTGGACGCGGTGGACCTGCAAGAGGGCGGCGAGATCGACTTCTCCCGGCTGGAGTGGGATCCCGAGGCCGAGGCGGAGTTCCTCGACGGCGTCCTCGGCAACCTCTACCTGCTCACCGCCAGCGAGGACGGCCCCGTCGACGCCGCCGTACCGCTGCCCGCGCTGGCCGCCTCGGTCATCGTCCCCAGCGACATGGGCGAGCCCACCAACGACGTACTGGAACAGGTCTCCGACGCGATGATGCGCCTCGACGACCAGTTCCGGATGCTGGAACCGGCCGGTCTGGTGGCCTACCAGCCCGTCGACGAGGCGCTCATGGCCGACGCCGACGAGGAACCCGCCGCCCCCGTCGACGACACCGACATCACCCGCTACGGCATGGTCCGACTCACCCCGCTCGGCCTCTACGGCCTGCGGGCCCGGCTGCTGGAGGCCGGGTTCACCGCGCCGGCCGTCGGCGAACTCGCCGACAAGGGAGCCGACGTCCTGCTCGACGGCACCGCCGCCTTCCCGCCCGGCGCCGCACAGGCGGAGACCGAGCAGTGGCTCACCCGGCGTGAAGTACTGCCCGCCGCACGGGAGTTGCTGGCCGCCGCCCGGGGCGCCGACGCGGGCGCCCCACTGCGCAGACTGCGCTGCCAGCAGGCGCTGTCCCTGGTGGGCGCCGAGGCGGAACCCGCGCTGCGGGAAGTGCTGGACGACCCCGAGCTGGGCGGCCTCGCCCGGGTCTGGCTCACCGAACGGGGCGCGCCGGACGTGCCCGCGCCGTCCGAGGCGATGGTGTACTGGCTGACCATCGACACGGTCGCCGCCCAACTCGCCGCCGAGGGCAACTCCGAGGAACTGCGCGCCCTGGTCGAAGGCCTCGCCCAGCAGCACAGCGGGTTCTTCGCGGCCGTGTGGCGGGTGGACCACCCCGCGACCGCCGAGGTCCTGGAGGCGATGGGACGGCTGCACCCCGACAAGCGGATCGCGAAGGAGGCACGCAAGGCCGCCTTCAAGGCGCGTTCGCAGTCCTGAGGACGGAGCGGAGCGTGGGCCCGCACGGGCCCGCGGCTTCCTCGGCGGGCTGAGCCCGGACAGCGCCCCGGCGATCAAAACTCCAGGTGTGAGTCGTGATCAGCCGTCAGCCGTCAGCCGTCAGCCGTCAGCCGTCAGCCGTCAGCCGTCAGCCGTCAGCCGTCAGCCGTCAGCCGTCCGCCGTCATCCGTCCGCTGTCAGCTGTCAGTCGTCAGTCGTCAGTCGTCCGCCGTCAGGCGTCGAAGCGGTGGCGGGCGGCCTCGATGCGTGCGAAGTAGCGGTGCGTCCAGGCGCACATTCCGTCGACGGTTGCGCGGAGACCCTGGCCCGGCTCGGTGAGGGTGTACTCGACCCGCGGCGGGACGGTGGGGTGCACCTCTCTCTCGACCAGGCCGTTGCGCTCCAGCATGCGTAGGTTCTGGGTGAGCATCTTGTGGCTGATGCCCTCGATCTCGTTCCGCAGTTCGCTGAAGCGCAGGGTGCGGTCACCGAGAGTCTCGATGATCAGGAACGCCCACTTGTTGGCGACGTCGGAGAAGATCTCTCGCGCCAATGAGTCCGCGCGCCTGAGGTCCGCGTCCTCGGCCGCGCCCTTGAGCTGCTTGGTCACCATGAGGTTCCCCAGTCACTGAAAAGTGCGTTCTTCCATGTCAGCGTCCACTCTCCTACGGTTCCTGAGTAACCACAAGAGACCGAAGCGCGCCTTGGGTGGGTGGACCCGCCCACCGGCGCTCGGGACAAGGAGGCAGACAGCATGGCCATCAACCTGGTGAACCCGAGTGGATTGCCCAAGATCGATGTCTACCGGCAGGTGTCGATCGCAACGGGGTCGAAGCTGGTTTTCGTCGCCGGCCAGGTCGCCTGGGACGCCGAGGGGGCCACGGTCGGCGAAGGCGACCTCGCCGCGCAGGTCGAGCAGTGCTACCTCAATATCGGCACCGCTCTGGCCGGGGCCGGCGGCTCCTTCGACGACGTGGCGAAACTGACCGTCCACGTCGTCGACTGGACCCCCGACAAGATGCCCGCACTCCTGGAGGGCATCTCCCGGGCGTCCGAGAAGCTGGGCGTCACCCCGGTCCCGCCGGCCACGCTGCTGGGCGTCGCGGCCCTGGACATCCCCGACCATCTGGTCGAGATCGAAGCCACCGCGATCCTGGACTGAACAGACGCCCATCCGCTGTCCAGCGACGGCCGAACCTGTCCCCGCACCCGCCCTGGCCAGCACGATCACGACGTGCAGCCGGAGTATTAAATCGATCGCGCGCCGAATACCCCACCTCCTACAGTGAGATCACGACAGCACGCACCTCCCGGTGCGAGGGCAGCGGCTACTTCTCTGTAAAAGAAATCAACGCCGCCGCCGAATTGATCTCGGGAGGCGCAGCTCATGGTGGGTGCCCGGTGCGCAGGCAACGGTTACTTCATTGGATCGGACGGTTGCGGGTTCGAATCCCGTCATCGACTTCGGGTCGGTGTAGCTCAATCGGATAGAGCATCTGACTTGTTCCGTCGCCGACTCCTGATCTCGGGCATCCTCCATTTGCTGTGCCTCCCTCCGTAACCACTCTGAATTCGGGGGGAATTCAGCATGTCCCGCTTCAACGTCCGTACCGCGAAGGCGCGGTTCGCCTCCCGCGTCACCTCGACCGGCCGGGTGCTGCGCACCTTCGAGGGCGGCCGGGGCCACGAGCGCGACGCGCGCTCGGAGCTCTTCCTGCTCGCGGTCGCCAACTTCGTCTCCCAGCAGACCTTCTACGAGTCCGGCGCCGACCGCGACGACCGGTTCCGCACCCTGGTGCGCGAGCTGGCCGTCAGCGACCCGGAGTGGACCGCCGGTCTGCTCGGCTGGCTGCGCGGCGAGGGCAACCTGCGCACCGCGGCCGTCGTGGGCGCCGCCGAGTACGTCCAGGCACGCCTGGACGCGGGCGCCACCGAGGGCCCGTCGAACCGGCGGGTCGTGGACTCGGTGCTCCAGCGGCCCGACGAGCCGGGCGAGCTGCTCGCGTACTGGACCGCGACTTACGGCCGCAACGTCCCCAAGCCCGTCAAGCGGGGCATCGCCGACGCCGTACAGCGGCTCTACACCGGCAAGGCGCTGCTGAAGTACGACACCGCCTCCAAGGGCTACCGCTTCGGCGACATCCTCAACCTGGTGCACGCCGCGCCCGACCCGGCCAAGCCGTGGCAGGGCGAGCTGTTCGCGTACGCCCTCGACCGGCGCCACAACCCCGACACCGCCGTGCCGCCCGCGTCCAGCCGGACGCTGGTCGCCCACCGCGAGCTGATGGAACTGCCCGTCGAGCAGCGGCGCGAGGTCGTCACCTCGGACGGCGGCGCCGAGCGGCTCGCGGCGGCCGGGATGACCTGGGAGGCACTGGCGGGCTGGCTGCAGGGCCCGATGGACCGGGCGGCCTGGGAGGCCGTGATCCCGTCGATGGGCCCGATGGCACTGCTGCGCAACCTCCGCAACTTCGACGAGGCCGGCGTCTCGGACGAGGTCGCGGCGCGGGTCGCCGCCCGGATCAGCGACCCGGCGGAGGTCGCGCGCTCCCGCCAGTTCCCGTTCCGGTACCTGGCCGCCTACCAGCACGCGCCGTCGCTGCGCTGGGCGTACCCGCTGGAGCAGGCGCTCGGCCACTCGCTGGGCAACGTGCCCGCGCTGCCCGGCCGGACGCTCGTCCTCGTGGACCGCTCGGGCTCGATGTTCTACTCGCGGCTGTCGGACCGCTCGCGGCTCAACCGGGCCGACGCGGCGGCGATCTTCGGTACGGCGCTCGCGCTGCGGGCGGCGGACGCGGACCTCGTCGAGTTCGGCACCACCAGTCGGCGGATCGACTTCGGCCGCGGCGAGTCGGTGCTCAAGGTCCTGGAGCGCTTCGGCGACCTGGGCGGCACCGACACCACCTCGGCGGTGCGGGCCCACTACCGGGGCCAGGACCGGGTGCTGATCGTCACCGACGAGCAGTACGCGTACAACCGGCACGGCGGCCCGACCGAGCAGGTCCCGGCCCATGTCCCGGTCTACACCTGGAACCTCGCCGGTTACCGCGCGGGCCACGGCCCGTCCGGCGGTGCCAACCGGCACACCTTCGGCGGTCTGTCCGACGCGGCGTTCCGGATGGTGCCGCTGCTGGAGTCCGCCCGGGACGCCGACTGGCCCTGGGCAGGCTGAGCCCCGGCCACCGAGCCCCGGGTTCCCTTGAGCGTGGCCCGCACTTCACGGGGGTGCGGGCCACACCCCTGCCCGCGCGCCCTTGTCCGGCCGGGGACTGACATCTAACATTTCAATTCATGGAGGCCATCCGACCCGTCGGCCGCACCCTGCTCAGGGACCGCGCCTACACAGCCATCCGGGACGCCATCGTGGCCGGGGAGATCGAGCCCGGCGCGGTGGTCAGGGACGCCGATCTCGCCGAGCGGCTCGGACTGTCCCGGGCACCGGTGCGCGAGGCGTTCGCCCGGCTGGTGGACGAGGGCCTGCTGGAGAGCAAGCCGCAGAGCTACACCCGGGTGACCCCTGTCGTCGCCGCTGACGTCCGGGACGCGGCGGCGGTCGTCGGGGCCATGCACGAGCTGGCCACCCGCGTGGCCGTGCCCAGGCTGGGCGCCCAGGACCTCGCGATCATGCGCGAGGCCAACACCCGGTTCGCCGAAGCGGTCGGCAGCGGCGACGTCGACGCCGCGCTGCGCGCCGACGACGAACTGCACGAGGTGCTGATCCTGGCCTGCGGCAACCGCGCGGCGGCGGCCACCGTCGCCCGCTACACCCCGCTCATCCGGCGCCTGGAGCGACGGCGCTTCGGCGAGGGCGGCGCCTGCCGTTCGCCGGGGCTGCACGAGCGGCTGATCGCGGCGTGCGCGGACGGTGACACGGACGAGGCGGTCCGGGTCACCGCGGAGATCTGGCGGGGGCTGGAGGAGCTGGCCGCCGACTGAGTCGATCACGGAGGACCGTATGTCCCTTGATTCCTTCGAGCGTTACCCGCTCCTCTTCGGCCCCTCGCCGGTGCACCGGCTGGAACGGCTGACCGCCCACCTCGGCGGTGCCTCCGTGTGGGCCAAGCGGGAGGACTGCAACTCCGGGATCGCCTACGGCGGCAACAAGACCCGCAAGCTGGAGTACTTGGTCGCCGACGCGCTCGCCCAGGGCTGCGACACGCTGGTGTCGATCGGCGGGGTGCAGTCCAACCACACCCGCCAGGTCGCCGCGGTCGCCGCCCGCGCCGGGCTCAAGTGCGTGCTGGTGCAGGAGAGCTGGGTGGACTGGCCGGACGCGGTGTACGACAAGGTCGGCAACATCCTGGTCAGCAGGCTCGCCGGGGCCGATGTCCGCCTGGTGCGGGCCGGGTTCGGGATCGGGTTCAAGGAGAGCTGGGAACAGGCGCTGAGGGAGGTCGAGGAGTCGGGCGGCAAGCCGTACGCCATCCCGGCCGGGGCCTCCGACCATCCGCTCGGCGGGCTGGGCTTCGCGAACTGGGCGTACGAAGTCGCCGAGCAGGAACGCGAGTCGGGCGTCTTCTTCGACACCGTGATCGTCTGCTCGGTGACCGGGTCGACGCAGGCCGGGATGGTCGCCGGGTTCCGGGCGCTGGAGGAGGCCGGGGGCCGTAAGCGGCGCGTCATCGGGGTGGACGCCTCGGCCGAGCCCACGCGGACCCGGGAGCAGATCGCGCGGATCGCCCGGAACACCGGGCAGCTGATCGGCGTACGCGAGGAGCTGACCGTCGAGGACATCGAACTGGACGAGCGGTACCACGCGGGGACGTACGGGATACCCGACGAGTCGACCCTGGACGCGATGAAGCTCGCCGCGCGGACCGAGGGGATGGTCACGGACCCGGTGTACGAGGGGAAGTCGATGGCCGGGCTGATCGACCTGGTGTCGCGCGGGGAGATCGGGCGGGACTCGACGGTGCTGTACGCGCACCTGGGCGGGCAGCCCGCGTTGAACGCCTACAGCGCGCTGTTCTGAGCCCTGGGTCCGGGGCACGGGGCGCCCCCCTGGAGGGGGCGCCCCGTTGCGTCGTTACAGTGCCTGGGCCGCGGGCTTGACCATGCCGCGGACCGTGCGGGACTTCACGAAGTCGCCCATCGCCGTCATCTCCCACTCGCCGGAGAACTGGCGGATCAGCTTCGCCATCAGCACGCCGGTCTGGGGCTCGGCGCCGGTGAGGTCGAAGCGGACCAGTTCCTCGCCGGTGGCGCCGTCCAGCAGACGGCAGTAGGCCTTCGCGACCTCGGTGAACTTCTGGCCGGAGAAGGAGTTCACGGTGAAGACCAGGCCGGTGACGTCCTGGGGCAGACGGCCGAGGTCGACGGTGATGACCTCGTCGTCGCCCGCGCCCTCGCCCGTGAGGTTGTCGCCGGAGTGACGGATCGCGCCGTTGACGATCTGCAGCTTGCCGAAGTAACAGCTGTCGATGTGGTTGCGCTGCGGGCCGTAGGCGATCACCGAGGCGTCGAGGTCGATGTCCTTGCCGCGGAACGCGGGCTCCCAGCCGAGGCCCATCTTGACCTGGGAGAGCAGGGGGCGGCCGCCCTTGATGAGGGAGACGGTCTGGTTCTTCTGGAGGCTGACGCGGCCCTTGTCGAGGTTGATCCTTCCGGTGCCGGGGGCGGCCGGTGCCGGAGCGGGGGGTGCGGCCGGGGGCGGCGGGGTCTGGGCCTGGGGGGCGGGCGGTGCCGCCGGGGGCGGAGGTGTGGTGACGGGGGCCGCCGCCGGGGTCGGGGCCGGTTCCTCGACGGAGACGCCGAAGTCCGTGGCGATACCGGCCAGGCCGTTGGCGTAGCCCTGGCCCACGGCGCGGGCCTTCCAGGCGCCGTTGCGGAGGTAGACCTCGACGATGACCAGCGCGGTCTCGGTGCCGAGCTGCGGGGGTGTGAAGGTGGCCAGGACGGAGTTGTCGTCGGCGTTGCGGATGGTGGCCGTGGGCTCGATGCCCTGGAAGGTCTGGCCCGCGGCGTCCGGGCTGGCCGTGACCACGATCTTCTCGATGCCCGCGGGGACGGCGGCGGTGTCGATGGTGATCGCGTCGGGGGCGGTGCCGCCGCCGGAGCGGTACGTCACGCCGGGGCCCGTGGGCTGGTTGTAGAAGATGAAGTCGTCGTCGGAGCGCACCTTGCCGTCGGCGGTGAGCAGCAGGCTCGATACGTCGAGCCGCACCGGGGCGGTGACGTCCACCGTGACGCGGGCGGCGGAGAGAGGGATGTTCGAGCCGGGGGTCATAGCTGTCATGACCCATTGAACGACCGAGGCCGCTTTACCGTTCCCTTACCAGGGGACCGATCGGGTCAGTGGCGGTTGCGGGGGTGGTTTCTTGCGGTTCGTTCGTTTCCGCGCTTGTAGTTTCCGGTCCAGCGGGCCATGACGAGTTGGGGGTCGGTGGTGGTGACCTCCGCGAGGAACTTCTCCGCGCGGGGGCCTCTGAGGGTGGTGGCGGGGTGGCCGGCGTGGGTGATGCGGACGGTTCCGTCGTCGGTGACGGTGTATTCGAAGCCGTGGGGTCTTGGCATGCCCCGGATGGTATGCGCGGGGCGCGTCCGCGCCGAAGCGTTTTTCGCCCCCGCCGCCCCTTCCCTCCCCCAGAGGGGGACCCCCCACCGTCCCCTGGGGGCTCCGCCCCCAGACCCCCTATCGGCCCCGGACGGGCCTCGTCCTCAAACGCCGGACGGGCTGAACAGGGCCGCGGGGTTCCAAGGGGCGAAGCCCCTGGAGACAGGGGCGCGGGGAACTGCTCGACGGCCCTCATTTGACGGCTCCCAACGACAGGCCCTGGACCAGTTTGTCCTGGGCGGCGAACCCTGCGGCGAGCACCGGCAGGGAGATGACGAGCGAGGCGGCGCACACCTTCGCCAGGAACAGGCCCTGGCTGGTGATGAAGCCGGTCAGGAAGACGGGGGCCGTCTCGGCCACCACCCCGGTCAGCACCCTCGCGAACAGCAGCTCGTTCCAGCTGAAGATGAAGCAGATCAGGGCCGTCGCGGCGATGCCGGGGAGGGCGATCGGGGCCACCACCCGGGTCAGGACGGTCGGGAGACGCGCGCCGTCCACCTTCGCCGCCTCGATCACCGCCACCGGTACTTCCGACAGGAACGACTGCAGCATCCACACCGCGATCGGCAGGTTCATCGACGTGTAGAGGACGACCAGCAGCCAGATGTTGTCCAGCAGGCCCGTGTTCCTGGCGAAGAGGTAGATCGGCAGCAGGCCCGCCACCACCGGCAGCATCTTCGTCGACAGGAAGAAGAACAGGACGTCCGTCCACTTCTTCACCGGGCGGATCGACAGGGCGTAGGCCGCGGGGAGGGCCAGGACGAGGACCAGCAGGGTGGAGGAAACCGAGGCGACCGTTGAGTTGATCAGTGACGGCCACGGGCTCGCCCCGCCGTCCGTGCCGAAGAACTCCCGGTAGCCGTCCAGGGTGAACGCGGCCCCGAAGGACGGCGGGTTCGTCGCCGCGTCCTCCTCCGAGTGGAAGGAGGTCAGTGCCATCCAGACGATGGGCAGGAAGAACACGATCCCCGCCAGCCAGGCCACCAGGCCGAGCCCTCCTCGGCGTACGGCGTTCATGCGCGAGACACCTCCTCGCGGAACAGGGACGACACGACCCGCAGCGCGAAGGTCGCGATGATGATCGAGCCGATGACGACCAGGACGCCGGCCGCCGAGGCGAGGCCGTTCTCATGGGCCTGGTAGAAGCTCTGGTAGACGGTGTAGGGCAGGTTCGCCGTGCCCAGGCCGCCGGAGGTGATGGTGAAGACCGCGTCGAAGTTCTGGACGATGTGGATCGAGCCGAGCAGCGCGCCGAGTTCGATGTAGCGGCGCAGATGCGGCAGCGTCAGATGGCGGAAGATCTGCCAGTCGCCGGCGCCGTCCACCCGGGCCGCCTCGATCTGCTGCTGGTCCCGGCTCTGCAGTCCCGCCAGCAGGATCAGCATCATGAACGGCGTCCACTGCCAGACCAGCGCGGCCTCCACCGCCAGCAGCGGGGTGTTCGAGATCCAGTCCGGCTGCGGGCCGCCCACGTAGTGCAGCAGGCCGTTGAGCAGGCCGTACTCCGGGTTGTACAGGACGTGTTTCCAGAGCAGGGCCGCCGCCACCGGGACCACCAGGAACGGGGCGATCAGCAGGGTGCGGACCACCCCGCGCCCCTTGAACCTCCGGTCCAGGAGCAGGGCCAGGACCAGGCCCAGGACCAGGCTGGCCAGCACGACCCCCACGGTCAGCAGGATGGTCGTCCACACCGAGTGGCGCAGGTCGGGGTCGGTGAGAACCTCCGCGTAGTTGGACAGGCCGGTGAAGCGGCGGGCGTCGGGGTAGAGGGAGTTCCAGTCGAAGAAGGAGATCACCAGCGTCGCCACGAACGGCAGCTGGGTCACCGCGATCATGAAGATCAGCGCGGGCAGGAGCGGGGCACGGGTCGCCCAGGCGCGCAGCCGGTCCGGGCGGGGCCGGTGCTCGACGCGGCGCACGGGGGGCGGTGCGATCGGTGCGGTGGTCGTGGCGGTCATCGTCCCTCGTACTCCTCGGAGATCTTCTCGGCGAGCGACTGCGACTTCCTCAGGGCCGACTCCACGGACTGCCGTCCGGCGATGGCCGCGCTGATCTCCTGGGAGACCTTGGTGCCGAGATCGGTGAACTCGGGGATGCCGACGAACTGGATGCCGGGCGCGGGGCGCGGCTGTACGCCGGGATCGTTGGGGCGGGCGCCCTCGATGGCTTCCTTCGTCATGTCCTGGAAGGCGGCGGCCTCGGCGCGGTAGGCGGGGTTGGCGTAGGTGGAGGCCCGCTTGCCGGCCGGGACGTTCGACCAGCCGAACTCGTCGCCGACCAGTTCCTCGTACTGCTTGCCGGACGCCCAGGAGACGAACTTCCACGCCTTGTCGGGGTTGCGGGACGCGTCCTGGATGGCCCAGGCCCAGGTGTAGAGCCAGCCGGAGGAGTCCGTCTTCTCGACGGGCGCGGGCGCGTAGCCGATCTTGCCCTTGACGGGGGAGTCGTCGGATTCGAGGGAGCCCGCGGCGGAGGTGGCGTCGTACCACATGGCGACCTTGCCCTGGGTCATGTTGTTCAGGCACTCGGCGAAGCCGGACTGGGCGGCGCCCGCCTCGCCGTGCTCCCGGACCAGGTCGACATAGAACTTTGTCGCCCGTTTCCACTCGGGGGAGTCCAGCCGGGCCGTCCAGTCCTTGTCGAACCAGGTGCCGCCGAAGGTGTTCACGACCGTGGTGAGCGGTGCCATGACCTCGCCCCAGCCGGGCAGACCGCGCAGGCAGATGCCCTTCATGTCCGGCTCGGCGCCGTCCAGGCGGGCGGCGAGGTCGGCCACCTGCTGCCAGGTGGGGTGCTCGGGCATGGTCAGGCCCTCCTTGGCGAAGACGTCCTTGCGGTACATCAGGAAGGACGACTCGCCGTAGAAGGGCTGGCCGTAGAGCTTGCCGTCGTCCCCGGTCAGGGACGCGCGCATGGGTTCGAGGATGTCCCGCTGGTCGTACTCCGGGTCGTCCGCGACGTAGGGGTCCAGCTCCTTGAGCCAGTCGTTGCGGGCGTAGATCGGTATCTCGTAGTTGGAGAGGGTGGCGACGTCGTACTGCCCGGCCTGGTTGGCGAAGTCCTGGCTGATCTTGTCGCGGACATCGTTCTCCGGCAGGACGGTGAAGTTGACCTTGATGCCGGTCTCTTCGGTGAAGCGGGGGGCGAGCTTCTGCAACTCCAGCATCTGCGGGTTGTTGACCATGAGGACATTGATCGAGTCGCCGCCCGATCCGGCGCCGCCGGCTCCCACCCAGCAGCCGGTGAGCAGTGGGGCGAGCAGCGTCCCTGCGGCGGCCGCTGCGCGTGCGGCTCGCGGCCTCCGTCGGCTCTGGGTTCGCATGGATCGCTCCTGGACGTATGGGGAGGTGACGTACGGGGAGATAACGGGCGTGGACGGGTGTGGTTGTTCCTGGTGGGGACGGGGCGGGAGGTCAGACGCGGATGATCTGCGGTCCCAGGAGTGAGTAGCGGTGCGCCTCGGCCGCCGGGAGGAGGGTGCTGGTCACGATCGCCTCCAGCGCGCCCACGTCCGCGAACCGGCAGAAGCTGACCGCGCCGAACTTGGTGTGCACGCCCACGAACACGATGCGCCGGGAGGCCCGCACGGCCTGCGCCTTGACCTCGCTGACCGCGGGGTCGGGCGTGGTCAGTCCGTGCTCCCGGGAGATGCCGTTGGCGCCGATGAAGGCGAGGTCGATGACGAACCCGGCCAGCATCCTGGTGGTCCAGTGGTCGACCGTGGCCAGGGTGCCGGCCCGGACCCGGCCGCCGAGCAGCAGCACCGAGACGTTCTCCGCCTCCGCGAGCGCGCCCGCGACCGGCAGCGACGCGGTGACCACGGTCAGCGGCCGGTCACGGGGGAGCGCCTCGGCGATGAGCTGGGGAGTGAAGCCCTCGTCGACGAAGACGGTCTCGGCGTCCCCGAGCAGCTCGGCCGCCGCGGCCGCGATCCGGCGCTTCTCGGGGACGTGGCTGGTGGCGCGGAAGGCGAGCGTGGTCTCGAAACCGGCGCTCTCCACCGGGTAGGCGCCGCCGTGGGTACGGCGGACCAGGCCGTGGTCCTCCAGCGCGCGCAGGTCGCGGCGGACGGTCTCCTTGGCCACACCGAGCTGGACGGCCAGGTCGTTCACGTCGACCGAGCCGCTGGCGCGGGCCACACGGATGATCTCCCGCTGGCGTTCTTCCGCGGTTCTGTTCATCCCCGTCACCCGCCTCTCCGTCGAGGTGCCCGTTCGGGCGTATGAGGGAATTTCTACAGCGGCAAAGTGGCGGTGACCAGGTTTGTTATCGGGGTGATGCTGACCGTTGTCCGCCCGTTCGGGCGCGCGGGCGATCGGAGGGTGTCCGTGGGCGGGCGAGGGCTGCCGGTAGCCGGGTGTGGGTGTGTCGTGGCTGGTCACCCGGCTTTCCGCGGCCGCCGGGCGGTGCCGCCGCGGTGCCTCGCGGAGCGCTCGGGGCGGCTAGGTGCCGCGCCCGAATGGGCGGGTGGGCGTGCCCGATCCGTGCCCGCCGGCTCACGCCCGGAGGCGACTGAACGGTCAGTACGGCCAGATCGGCGGGTCGTTCACGAAGTGGCCGCCCAGGCAGGCGTGCGCCTCGTTCGCGGGGTCCAGCTCGCCCAGTTCGGCGATCAGCTTCTCGGCGTACGGCTCGGAGTCGTCCTGGGGTTCGTAGCCGAGGGCGCGGGCGCTGGTGAGGTCCCACCACAGGCGGGTGTTGGCGGAGGAGCCGTACACCACCGTGTGGCCGACGTGCTCGGCGGTCAGGGCCGCGTGCAGCAGCCGGGCGCCGTCGGCCGGGCTCATCCAGACCGACAGCATGCGCACATTGGTCGGCTCCGGGAAGCAGGAGCCGATGCGCACCGACACGGTCTCCAGGCCGTACTTGTCCCAGTAGAACTGGGCGAGGTCCTCACCGAAGGACTTGGACAGGCCGTAGAAGGTGTCCGGGCGCCGCGGGGTGTCGACGGGGATCAGCGGGTCGTCGCCCTGCGGGCGCGGGGTGAAGCCGACGGCGTGGTTGGAGGAGGCGAAGACGATACGGGCGACGCCCTCCTCGCGGGCGGCCTCGTAGAGGTTGTAGGTGCCCTCGATGTTCGCCTTGAGGATCTTCTCGAAGGGGGCCTCCAGGGAGATCCCCGCGAGGTGGATGATCGCGTCGACTCCTCGGACGGCCTCGTGCAGGGCCTCCCGGTCGGCGAGGTCGGCGACGATCGCGTCCGGTGCGCCCTCGATGGGCCGCAGGTCGAGCAGGCGCAGCTCGTAGCCGTACGCAGGCAGCAGCTCCCGCATCAGAGTGCCGAGTCCGCCGGCGGCGCCGGTGAGCAGAACGGTGCGGGGCGCTGGCATCCTCGGGTCTCCTCGGGTCGCGGCGGCCGTATGAGTCCAGGGACCGGCCTCATGTCTGCACGGTATTCACATCCGTGGACAAGCTATGGATCATCGCCTGGGGTCGTCAAGAGTAGCGGAGTGGGTGTTCATAAACATAAACTTCGATCAGAAGTCTGAAACCTCGGTCTCGGACCCACGGAAACCCCGGTCTGAAACCTCACCATCCATGTGACCGCACCCGTTCTAGGGAGAGCCTGTGACGCCAGCCGATCTCGCCGCTCGACTCGGCATCCCCAGCGGTCCGCTGTTCTTCCCGGTCACCGCCTACGGGCCGGACGGCGCCCTCGCCCCCGACGTCTACCGGGCGCATGTGCGCCGCGGGGTGGACGCCGGTGCCGCCGCCGTCTTCGCCTGCTGCGGCACCGGGGAGTTCCACGCGCTGACGCCCGAGGAGTACCAGGAGTGCGTACGGGCGGCCGTGGCGCAGACGGCGGGCCGGGTGCCGGTCGTCGCGGGCACCGGGTACGGCACCGCGCTCGCCGTGCGCTACGCGCGCCTCGCGGAGGAGGCCGGCGCCGACGGGCTGCTCGCCATGCCGCCGTACCTCGTGCACGCCGGACAGGAGGGGCTGTCGCGGCACTACCGCGAGATCGCCGCCGCCACCGCCCTCCCGGTGATCGTCTACCAGCGGGACAACGCCGTGTTCACCCCGCCGACGGTCGTCGAACTGGCCCGCGCGGAGGGGATCGTCGGGTTCAAGGACGGACTCGGCGACCTGGACCTGATGCAGCGGATCGTCAGCGCCGTACGCACCGAAGTCCCCGGCGACTTCCTGTACTTCAACGGACTGCCCACCGCCGAGCAGACCCAGCTCGCCTACCGCGCCCTCGGTATCACCCTGTACTCCTCGGCCGTGTTCTGCTTCGCCCCCGAGATCGCCCTCGCCTTCCACACCGCGCTGCGCACCGGCGACGACGCCACCGTGCGGCGCCTGTTGGACGGCTTCTACCGGCCGTTCGTCGAACTGCGCGCCCAGGGCGCCGGATACGCCGTCGCGCTGGTCAAGGCCGGGGTGCGGTTGCGGGGTCTGGACGTCGGGGAGGTCCGGCCGCCGCTGCACGAGCCGGCCGAGGACCATGTCAAGCAGCTCGCGGTACTGATCGAGCGCGGGTACGCGCTCCTTGAGGAGGACGGCCAGTGACGGTATCGGCGTTCGTCTACCCCTGGGACGTCAACGGCGACCCGCAGGCGGCGGGGCGCATCGCCGCGCTCGGGGTGGGGCAGGTGACGCTCGCCGCCGCGTACCACTCGACGCGCGCGCTGACCCCCCGCCATCCGCGCCACCGCATCGTCACGGCGGAGCACGCGGCGGTGCTGTATCCGGTGGGCGATCGCTGGGAGGGCCGGGACCTGCGCCCCTACCCGGCCGGTGACTGGGCCCCGGGTGATGCCTTCGGAGAGGCGGCGCAGGCCCTCTCCGGGGCCGGCCTCGACGTGCACAGCTGGGTCGTGCTGGCGCACAACTCCCGCCTGGGCGCGGAACATCCGGACACATCCGTCGTGAACGCCTACGGCGACCGCTACCCCTGGGCGCCGTGCATCGCGCAGCCCGCCACGCGCGCGTACCTGACCGACCTGGCGGTCGAGGCGGCGGTACGGCCGGGCGCGAAGGGCACGGAACTGGAGTCCCTCGGCTGGTACGGCCTGGCCCACCTGCACGCCCACGACAAGACCGGCGGGGTCGGGCTCGGCGAGGCCGGGCAGTACCTGATGTCCCTCTGCTTCTGCCCGACATGCCGCGAGGGCTACGGCGCCCAGGGCCTCGACCCCGACGAACTGGCCGCCCTCGTCCGCACCGCGCTGGAGCCGCTGTGGCGGGGCGGGGGCGCCGACGAGGGCTGGGCGGACGTGGAGAAGCCGCTCGGCGAGTCGACCGCGGCGGCCACGCGCGCGTGGCGCGACGGAACGGCCCGTACGCTCCAGGAGTCCGTCGTCACGGCGGTACGCGCCGCCGCGCCGCCCGGCTTCCGGATCCTGCTCCACGCCGACCCGGTGCCGTACCACTGCGGCGCCAACGCCGGGGTGGACCCGGCGCACATTCTGACCGTGGCCGACGGCGTGGTCGTGCCCTGCACGGGCGGGGCGGGTCTGCTGACGCCGTTCGCGCAGCAGGCGCGCGGTGTCCTCGCCGCCAACTTCACCGTGGTTTCCGGGATGGGGGGAAGCCCGGGGACGCTGGCGGCGGACATTGTGCGGGTGCGGGAGCTGGGGGCCACGGAAGTGCGGCTGTACCACGCGGGGTTGGCGTCGGACGGGGACTTGGAACTGGTGCGGGGGGCGTTGGCCGGGGGGTGAGGGGGTGGGCTTGCGTTCCCGGACGGGCCGTGGAGGTGTGGGGGTCGCGGGGAGCGGCCGTGTCACGTCGGGCCTTCGTCGGAGGGGGACTTGGCGTTGGCCGGGGGCTGAGGCGGTGGGCCTGGGCTCCCGGACGGGCCGTGGAGCGCTGCCGTGTCACGTCGGGCCCGCGTCGGTGGGGGACAGCGCGCCGGAGCGGTCGGCCCTGGCCGGAGTCCGCAGCAGCGGTACGGCGGTCAGTACGGGCACCAGGCCCGTGAGGATCAGCAGCGGGCGGTGATCCATCCCTTCGACCAGCGCCGCGCCCGCCGCCAGCCCGAGCACGTTCGGCGTGAACACCAGCGTCTGGGCGGTGGCCGTGACCCGGCCCAGCAGCGGGCCCGGGGTCTCGTGCTGGAGTCGGGTGAGCGTGGCGATCAGTACGGCGGGCAGTCCCGCGCCGATCGCCGCGCCGCACACCAGGGCCACCGCGTCGGAGGGGACGGCCCGCAGTGCCACGGCGGCCCCGAACAGGGCGACTCCGCACGCCGCGAACCGAGGGGCGCCCAGGTGGCGCAGGGCGGGTCCGGAGACCAGGCCCACCGCCACCGACCCGGCGCCCTGGGCGGCGTAGAGCACGCCCGCGTACGCGGGGGAGTGGCCGAGCGCCTCGACGACCGGATAGATCAGCGCACCACTGACCCCCGCGCAGAGCATGGTGATGCCGCCCGCCAGGGTCAGCCGCCGGAGTACCGGGCGCGACCACAGGTGGCGGGCGCCCTCGGCGGTCCTGGTCCGCCAGCCGGTGGCGGGCGGTTGCGGCCGGGGCTCGCGGAGCCGGAGCCGGGCGTACACACCGGCCGCCAGCAGGAACGTCAGCGCGTCCAGGAGGGCCACGCCCGGGCCGCCGTACAGCGTGTACAGGGCGGCCCCGGCGGGTGGGGCGAGGATCTTCATGCCCTCGTTCGCCGTCATGCGCAGTCCGTTGAAGTCGCCGAGCAGGTCCTTGGGGACGGCGGATCCGACCAGGGCGGACTCGGCGGCGTCCTGGACGACTCCGGTGGCGCCGTAGACGAACAGGACCGTGAACAGGAGCCAGACGGTGGCCGGGGAGTCCACCGTGAGCAGGGTCAGCAGCAGGGCGGCCAGCAGGGCGTTCGTGGCGATCAGAAGGGGCACCCGGCGGGTGCGGTCGACCAGGGTGCCGAGCAGGGGGCCCGCCAGGGTGGGCGTCCACATCGCCAGCAGACACAGCGCGGCGAGTCCGTCGGAGCCGGTGAGGTCCTTCACCCACACCCCGGACACCAGCCAGAGCGCGGAGGTGCCGAAGCCGGAGACCACGACTCCGGTCAGACAGAGAGCGGCGGTACGGTCGCGGGCCACCCGCAGCAACGTCCATTTCGTCGTCATGCCTGGTCAGCGTGGGGCTAAGGACCCCGCGCAGGGATCGGGCAGGTTCCTTAGAGGCCGGATCGGCGGGGGATGCGGCGATGAGTTCTCGGCGTCCCGAGGGTCAACCCTTCACCATCGAACCCACGGGAGCGCTGAGCAGCCATGACGGAATCCACCATCGACTTCGGGCCCCAGACCAGGGTCCTCGCCCGCCTCGTCGAGGGCGTGACCGACGAGCAGCTGACGGACCCGACACCCTGCCCGGAGCTGCGGGTCCGCAATCTGCTGGGGCACCTGCTGGGCCTGACCGTCGCCTTCCGTGACGCCGGCCGCAAGAGCCTGGGCGCTACAACCGACACCAACCCCTTCGGCACCGTTCCCGACATCGGGCCCGGCTGGCGCGAGGAGTTCCCGAAGGTCCTCGACGAACTCGCCGAGGCCTGGCGGGATCCGCAGGCGTGGACCGGGATGACGCGGGCGGGCGGGTTCGACCTGCCCGGCGAGGTCGCGGGTGCCGTCGCCATCGACGAACTCGTCATCCACGGCTGGGACCTGGCCCGCGCCACGGGTCAGCCGTACACCCCGGACCCGGCCGCCCTGAACGCCTGCCACGCCTTCCAGCTCGCCTCCGAGCACGACCCGGGCCGCGACCGGATCTTCGGGCCGGTCGTCCCGGTCCCGGACACCGCCCCCGTACTGGACCACGCGGTGGGCCTGAGCGGGCGGGACCCGGGGTGGAGCCGGTCGTGAACGCGGAGGTCAGTGGCCCAACGGCCGGCCGTTGAGGCTGAGGTCAGTGGCCCAACGGCCGGCCGTTGAGGCTGAGGTCAGCGGCCCCACGGCCGACCGCCGAAGCTGAGGTCAGCGGCCCAACGGCCGTTCGCGGACGCTGGATCGGTGTCACCGGGCCCTGACTGCAACCTCAACTTCCTTTGTCAGAAGCATTGACGAAACACACGCGCGCTCCTACCTTCATCGCGTCGTACTTCGTACGTCATATATGAGACGCGATATGTGAGATCCGAGAGGCGCGCATGACCTCTGTGCCCACGCCGATCCCCTCCCGCACGCAGTATGTGCTGGAGGAGATCAAACGCCGTATCCTCACTGGCCGGCTGACGCCCGGCCAGGCCCTGGTGGAGACCGAGTTGGCCGCGCAGTTCGGGGTGTCCAAGACCCCCGTGCGCGAGGCGCTCAAGACACTCGCCGGGACCGGGCTCGTGGTGATGAGCCAGTACAAGGGCGTCACGGTGCGCATGGTGGACGCGGACATGGCGCGCGAGGTCTACGACGTGCGGCTGCTCCTCGAACCCGAGGCGCTGCGTCGGGCGGTGCGCCGGGGCGCCTCGCTGGACGCCGCCAAGGACGCGCTGACCCGCGCCGACCACGCCACCGACGCCGCCGAACGCTCCCTGGCCAACCGGGAGTTCCACCGCGCCCTGTACCTGCCCTGCGGCAACCCGCTGCTCGGGAGGATGCTCGACGAGGTCCGTGACCAGGCCGCCCTCGTCTCCGCCGTCGCCTGGGCCGCCTCCCCCTCCTGGGAGCGGGAGGCCGGTGAGCACCGGGAGATCCTGCGGCTCGCCCTGGAGGGCGACGCGGACGGCGCCGCCCGCGCCCTGCACTCCCACATCGCGTCGTTCGTCGAGCGGGCGTTCCCCGACGCCTCGGACCAGGAAGGCCAGGAATGAGCAGCGAGACGTTCGAGACCCAGCGGGCGGCCCTGGCCGACGTGGTGTCGATCCCGGTGACCCCCTTCGCCGAGGACGGCACCATCGACCAGGACGCCCACCGGGCCCTGCTGCGTCGGCTGCTCGACGGAGGCATCCGCACCCTCACCCCCAACGGCAACACCGGCGAGTTCTACGCCCTCACCCCGCAGGAGCGCCGGCTCGTCACCGAGATCACCCTCGACGAGGCCGGTGACCGCGCCGTGGTCATCGTCGGCGTCGGCCACGACGTGCCCACCGCCGTCGCCTCCGCCCGGCACGCCCGGGAGCGGGGCGCTGCGATGGTGATGGTGCACCAGCCCGTGCACCCCTACGTGTCGCAGAGCGGCTGGGTCGACTACCACCGCGCCATCGCCGAGGCCGTGCCCGAGCTGGGTGTGGTGCCGTACATCCGCAACGAGCGGCTGGAGGGGCGGCGGCTGGCCGAACTCGCCGACCACTGCCCGAACGTGATCGGTGTGAAGTACGCCGTCCCGGACGCCGCCCGGTTCGCCTCCTTCGCGCGGGACGCGGGCCTGGACCGCTTCGTGTGGGTGGCCGGGCTCGCCGAGCCGTACGCCCCCTCCTACTTCTCCGCGGGTGCCACCGGCTTCACCTCGGGGCTGGTGAACGTCGCCCCTGCCGTTTCGCTGAACATGATCGAAGCGCTTCGATCCGGTGACTACCCGGCCGCCATGAAGGTCTGGGAGCAGATCCGCCGCTTCGAGGAGCTGCGCGCCGCCAATGGCTCCGCCAACAACGTCACCGTCGTCAAGGAGGCCCTCGCCTCCCTCGGCCTGTGCCGCCGCGAGGTCCGCCCGCCGAGCCGCCCGCTGCCGGAGAGCGAGCGCGCCGAGGTCGCCGCGATAGCCGCGGGGTGGTCGGTATGACCGGCCGCCGCAGATCCCCGGAGGAGCTTCGGAGCCACCAGTGGTACGGCACCGAGGGCCAGTTGCGCACCTGGTCGCACAACGCCCGGATGCGGCAGCTCGGTTACGAGGACGAGGAGTACCGGGGCCGCCCGGTGATCGCCGTCCTCAACACCTGGTCCGACATCAACCCCTGCCACGTGCATCTGCGCGAGCGCGCCCAGGCGGTCAAGCGGGGTGTGTGGCAGGCGGGCGGTTTCCCGCTGGAGTTCCCGGTCTCCACCCTCTCGGAGACGTACCAGAAGCCGACCCCCATGCTCTACCGCAACCTCCTCGCCCTGGAGACGGAGGAGCTGCTGCGCTCCTACCCCGTGGACGCGGCGGTCCTGCTCGGCGGCTGCGACAAGTCGACCCCGGCCCTGCTGATGGGCGCGGCCTCCGCCGACATCCCGTCGATCTTCGTGCCCGCGGGACCGATGCTGCCGGGCCACTGGCGCGGGGAGACCCTCGGCTCCGGCACCGACATGTGGAAGTACTGGGACGAGCACCGCGCGGGCAACCTCACCGACTGCGAACTGCGCGAACTTCAGGGCGGCCTGGCCCGTTCCCCCGGCCACTGCATGACCATGGGCACCGCCTCCACGATGACCGCGGCGGCCGAGGCGCTCGGCATGACCCTGGCCGGCGCCTCCTCGATCCCCGCCGTCGACTCCGGGCACGAGCGGATGGCCGCCGCCTCCGGGCGCCGCGCCGTGGAACTGGCCTGGACCGGGCTCGCCCCCTCGCGGATCCTCACCCGGGAGGCCTTCGAGGACGCCGTCACCACCGTGCTCGGCCTCGGCGGCTCCACCAACGCCGTCATCCACCTGATCGCCCTCGCCCGCCGCTGCCAAGTCCCCCTCAGCCTCGACGACTTCGACCGCATCGCACGGACCGTGCCGGTGCTGGCCAACGTCCGGCCGGGCGGCGAGACGTACCTGATGGAGGACTTCCACTTCGCCGGGGGACTGCCCGCCTTCCTCTCCCGCATCCCCGACCTGCTGCACCTGGACCGCCCCACCGTGAGCGGCACCCTCGGCGAGCACATCGCCAGCGCCCAGGTGCACAACGACGACGTCATCCGCCCCCGCGACAACCCCGTCGCGGCCGAGGGAGGGGTCGCCGTACTGCGCGGCAACCTCTGCCCCGACGGCGCCGTCATCAAGCACATCTCCGCCGAACCGCACCTGCTCAAGCACACCGGTCCCGCCGTCGTCTTCGACGACTACAAGGCCATGCAGCGCACCATCAACGACCCGGACCTCGGCATCACTGCCGACAGCGTGCTGGTGCTGCGCAACTCCGGCCCCAAGGGCGGCCCCGGCATGCCCGAGTACGGCATGCTCCCCATCCCCGACCACCTCCTGAAGCAGGGGGTACGGGACATGGTCCGGATCTCCGACGCCCGGATGAGCGGCACCAGTTACGGCGCCTGCGCACTGCACGTCGCGCCGGAGTCGTACGTCGGCGGACCCCTCGCCCTGGTCCGCACCGGGGACCTCATCACCCTGGACGTCGAGGCGCGGGCCCTCCAACTGAACGTGGACGACGAGGAGTTGGAGCGGCGCCGGGCCGCCTGGACACCCCCGCCCACCCGCTACGAACGGGGATACGGCGCGCTCTACAACGACCAGGTCGGCCAGGCCGACACCGGCTGCGACTTCGAGTTCCTGGCCCGGCCGGGCGAGGTGCGGGACCCGTACGCCGGCTGAACCCCCCCTCGACCGCCGCCCTTCTTGGTCGAGATCCCGAACACTGATCGGCAAGCGCTTCACCGAGAACGGAGAAACAGTCATGGCCCAAGCCGCAGCCGTGGCGAAACCACCCGCGCCACCGAGGCGGCGCCGTGCCTCCGCCACCCCACGCAGGCTGCCGTACCTGCTGATCGCCCCGGCCGCCCTGCTCATGCTGGGCTTCATCGCCTACCCGGTGATCAGCGTCTTCTACTACAGCCTGCAGAACTACAACCCCACCAAACCCTGGCGCAACGGCTTCGCGGGCTTCGACAACTTCGTCCACGCCTTCACCGACGACCCGCTGTTCTGGGACACCCTGGTCTTCAGCGCCAAGTGGGTGGTCGTCGAGGTCGGACTCCAGCTGCTGTTCGGACTCGCGCTGGCCCTCATCGTCAACCAGACCTTCGTCGGGCGGGGGCTCGGCCGGGCGCTGGTGTTCTCACCGTGGGCCGTCTCCGGCGTACTGACCTCCGCGATCTGGGTGCTGCTCTACAACTCCCAGACCGGAATCACCCGTTACCTCGCGGACATGGGCATCGGCTCCTACGGCACCAGCTGGCTGTCGGACACCTCCACCGTCTTCCCGGCGGCCGTCGTCGCCGACCTGTGGCGCGGGGTGCCCTTCTTCGCGATCCTCATCCTCGCCGACCTCCAGTCCGTCTCCAAGGACCTCTACGAGGCCGCCGAGGTCGACGGGGCCAGCCGGTTCAAGCAGTTCTGGCACATCACGCTGCCCCACCTGAAGGACGCCATCATCCTGTCCACGCTGCTGCGCGCGGTGTGGGAGTTCAACAACGTCGACCTGCTCTACACCCTCACCGGCGGCGGACCCGCGGGCGAGACGACGACCCTCCCGCTGTACATCGCCAACACCAGCGTCGACGCCCACAACTTCGGCTACGCGTCGGCCCTGACCACCGTCGCGTTCGTGATCCTGCTCTTCTGCTCGATGGTCTATCTGCGGCTGAGCAAGTTCGGAGGCGAGAGCAAGTGAGCATCAAGGAAGCCGCCCCCGCCGTGCCCACCGTGCGCACGTCCCCGCCACCGCCCCGGCCCGCCAAGGGCCACCGCGCCTGGGACGAGGTCCCGCGCTGGCAGATCTACCTGCCGCTCGGCATCTACCTGCTGTTCACCCTGATCCCCTTCTACTGGATCCTGCTCTTCGCGCTCCGCCCGGCCGGCTCGACCTCGCTGGTGCCCTGGCCGATGACCTTCGAGCACTTCGACAAGGTGTGGAACGAACGGAGCTTCGGCACCTACTTCCAGAACAGCGTCCTGGTCGGCCTGGCCACCCTGGTGATGACCACCGTCGTCGCCCTGGCCGGCGGCTACGCGCTCGCCCGGTTCGACTTCAAGGTCAAGCGGGCCTTCATGCTGGCCCTGCTGTGCTCGCAGTTCGTGCCCGGCGCGCTGCTGCTGGTGCCGCTGTTCGAGATCTTCGCCGAACTGCGGATGATCAACTCGCTGGGCAGCGTCATCCTCGCCGAGACCGTCTTCCAACTGCCGCTGTCGATGATCCTGATCAGCAACTTCATCAAGAACGTGCCGTACTCCCTGGAGGAGGCCGCCTGGGTGGACGGCTGCGGACGGATGCGGGCCTTCCGGGTGGTCGTACTGCCGCTGCTGCGGCCCGGTCTGATCGCCGTCGGCTCCTTCGCCTTCGTGCACTCCTGGAACCACTTCCTGTTCGCCCTGATGTTCCTCAACAACCAGGAGAAGCAGACCGTCCCGGTCGGCCTCAACACCCTGATGAGCGCGGACAGCGTCGACCTCGGCGCCCTCGCGGCGGGCGGCATCATCGCCGCCGTTCCCGTGGTCATCGTGTTCGCCTTCATCCAGAAGTGGCTGATCACCGGGTTCAGCGCGGGGGCGGTGAAGGGATGACCACCTCCACGACGGACACGGCCACCCCGGTGGTGCTGGCCGGTGCGCGCGGGCACGGCCGCTGGCACCTGGACAACATCCGCCGCCTCCAGCGCCTCGGGATCGTCCGGCTGGCCGGCATCTGCGAACTCACGCCGCTCACCCCCAAGGAGATCCCCGACGGGCTCGGCACCCCGGAGCAGTCCGCCGACTTCGGGGCGCTGCTGGACGCCACCGGCGCCCGCATCGCGGTGATCTGCACCCCGATCCCGACCCACACCGACCTCGCCCTCAAAGCCGCCGACCGGGGCGTGCACCTGCTGCTGGAGAAGCCGCCCGCCCCCTCCTACGCCGAGTTCCGGCGCATGGCCGACGGGGTCGCCGCGGCGGGCGTCGCCTGCCAGATCGGCTTCCAGTCGCTCGGCTCGCACGCGGTGCCCGCGATCCGCCGGATGATCGCCGACGGCACCATCGGCGCCCTCGTCGGCATCGGCGGCGCCGGCGCCTGGGCCCGCCCCGAGTCGTACTACCGGCGCGCCCCCTGGGCCGGAAAGCGGCGCCTGCACGGCGTCGACGTGATCGACGGGGCGCTCACCAACCCGCTCGCGCACGCCGTCGCCACCGCCCTCGCGCTCGGCGGCACCGACCGTGCCGACCACGTCACCGGCGTGGAGACCGAGCTGCTGCGCGCCAACGACATCGAGTCCGACGACACCTCCTGCGTCCGGATCTCCACCACCCACGGCCACCCGGTCACCGTCGCCGCCACCCTGTGCGCCGAGCACCCCGACGAGCCGTACGTCGTGGTGCACGGCAGCAGTGGCCGCATCACCTTCTGGTACAAGCAGGACCGGGTCCTGCTCCAGCGCGCCGACCACGGCCCGCAGGAGTTCGAGTACGGCCGCACCGACCTGCTGGAGAACCTGGTCCGGCATCTCACCGACGGCACCGACCTGGTGGTCACGCCCGAGCGGACCGGCGCCTTCATGAAGGTCGTCGAGGCGATCCGGCTCTCCCCCGACCCCGCCCCGCTGCCCGCCGGGTCCTGGCATCTGCGCGCCGACGAGCAGCGCCGGGTCGTGCCCGGCGTCGACGGCCTGGTCGCTGCCGCGGCCGACACCCTCGCCCTCTACTCCGAGCTGGGCGCCCCCTGGGCGCTGCCCCACGCCCTGCGCAAAGAGGTGAGCACATGATGACCACCGGAGACACCCCGGTACTGCGCGTCGCGGGCCGCCCGGTCGCCCGCTACGTCACGCGGCCCGAACTGCCCGCCCGGCTCTGCCCGCGCCCCTATCTGCACCCGGTCACCACCCTGGCCGGCACGCCGGTCACCGAACTCCGGCCCGCCGACCACGCACACCACCTCGGCGTCGGTGTCGCCGTTCCCGACGTCGAGGGGCACAACTTCTGGGGCGGCCGCACCTTCGTCCGCGACCAGGGTCCCACCGAGCTGGACAACCACGGCGCCCAGCACCACCTGGGTTTCCAGCTGCGCGACCCCGACGGGTTCGTGGAGGAGCTGCGCTGGACGGCCGCCGGAACCGAGCTGCTGCGCGAGCGCCGCACTGTCGCCGCCACCGAACTCACCGACTCCGCCTGGGCGCTGGACTTCACCTTCTCCCTCACCAACGTCACCGCGGGCACGCTGTCCATCGGCAGCCCCGCCACCAACGGCCGCCCCGGCGCCGCCTACGGCGGATTCTTCTGGCGGGCGCGGAAGGAGGACACGTCCCCCGACGTGCTCGTCCCGGACGCGGAACCGGGTACCGAAGGCGAGGAGCGGGCGCACGGCAGCCGCGCCGACTGGGTCGCCCTCGTCGGCTCCACCTGGACGCTGGTCTTCGCGGGCGCCACCGAACGCACCCGTGAGGACCCGTGGTTCGTGCGCGCCGGGGAGTACCCGGGCGTCGGCTCCTCGCTCGCCCACACCGAGCGGCTGACCGTACCGCCCGGCGAGACCGTGGTCCGGCGGATCGTCACCGTCGTCGCCGACGGCCGCCTCGACCACGCGGCGGCCGGGGCGCTGGTCCGCAAGGCGGTGAGCGCGTGAACACCTACATCCCCGGCACGTACACCAACCCCGTCCTCAACGCCGACTGGTCCGACCCGGACGTGATACGCGTCGGGGACGACTTCTACCTCACCGCCTCCAGCTTCGGCCGCGTACCGGGCCTGCCGCTGCTGCACTCCCGCGACCTGGTCAACTGGACCCTGGTCGGCCATGCCTTGCAACGCCTGGAACCGGAGGCCGAGTTCCGCGTCCCACGACACGACTGCGGCGTCTGGGCCCCGTCCCTGCGCCACCACGCCGACCGGTTCTGGATCTTCTGGGGCGACCCCGACCAGGGCATCTACCAGGTCAACGCCCCCGAGATCCGCGGCCCCTGGACCCGGCCGCACCTGGTCAAGGCGGGCAAGGGTCTGATCGACCCGTGCCCGCTGTGGGACGAGGAGACCGGCGAGGCGTACCTGGTGCACGCCTGGGCCAAGTCCCGCTCCGGGATCAAGAACCGGCTCACCGGGCACCGGATGCGTCCCGACGGCACCGAACTCCTGGACGCGGGCAAGGTGATCGTCGACGGCGACCGCATCCCCGGCTGGTTCACCTTGGAGGGCCCCAAGCTCTACCGGCACGACGGCTGGTTCTGGATCCTCGCCCCGGCCGGGGGAGTGGAGACCGGCTGGCAGGGCGCCTTCCGCTCGCGCGGCTTCTTCGGCCCGTACGAGGAACGGATCGTGCTCGAACAGGGGGACACCGACATCAACGGCCCCCACCAGGGCGGCTGGGTGCGCACCGGGGTCGGCGAGGACTGGTTCGTCCACTTCCAGCAGCGCGGCGCCTACGGCAGGGTCGTGCACCTCCAGCCGATGCGCTGGGGCGCGGACGGCTGGCCGGTCATCGGCGCCGACGGCGCCCCCGTCGCCGTACACCGCAGGCCCGCCCTGCCGCCGCAGCCGCCCGCCGCGCCCGCCACCGACGACGACTTCCCCGGCGGACGGTACGGCAGGCAGTGGCAGTGGACGGCCAACCCGCGCGACGGCTGGTCCACCCAGCACTCGGCGGACGGCCTGCGGCTCACCTGTGTCCGCACCGACGACCCGCACGACCTGCGGAAACTGCCCAACATCCTCACCCAGCGGCTGCCCGGCACCCCGGCCGCCGTCGAGGTGGGGCTGCGCCTGCACAGCGAGCAGCCGGGAGCACGGGCCGGACTGGCGGTGCTCGGCGACGCGTATGGCTGGATCGGGCTCCAGCGCGAGAGCGACGGCTCGGTCCGCCTGGTCCACCGTTTCGCGGAGACCGTCGCCGAGCGCGAACGCGACGCCGCCCACCCCGTGCCCGCCCCCGACGGCACCGTCCGGCTCCGCATCGACATCGCGGCCGGCGCCCGCTGCCGGTTCCACTACGACACCGGCGACGGCTGGACGCCCTCCGGTCCCGTCCTCGCCGCCACCCCCTGGCGCTGGGTCGGAGCCCTGCTCGGCCTGTTCGCGCTCGCGCCCGCCGGTCAGGGACACGCCGGCGCGGCAACCTTCACGCACTTCACGGTCACCAACTCCTAGCAGCCGTACGCCCGTCGGGAGCCGCAAAGACGCATCTCCGTGGCAAGCGCTTGCCGAAGGTGGGCGAAACATCCCGCCGAGGCAGGTGGAACCACAGCCGAGACGGCGGAAGCACCGCCACCACCGCCCCCCACAACTCCATAACTCGCAGCATCCAGAAGAAGAGAGCCGACCAATGAAGATCAGCATCCGTAGAAGCAGGCGCGCCGCCATCGCCGTCGCCCTGGGTTCCGTCCTCGCCCTCACCGCCACCGCCTGCGGCGACGACGGCAGCGGTGGTGGAGGGGACAAGGGGGCCGAGGGTTCCGGCAAGGGCGAGATCGTCTTCTGGGACAACAACGGCGGTGTCCGCACCGACATCTGGAAGGAGATCATCGCCGACTTCGAGAAGGCGAACCCGGACATCAAGGTCCAGTACGTGCCCATCGCCGCCACCGAGGTGCAGTCCAAGTACGACACCGCCATCCAGGGCGGCGGGCTCCCGGACGTCGGCGGTGTCGGTGCCGCGATGCTCTCCGGGATCGCGGCGCAGGACGCGCTGGAGCCGGTGGAGGACCGCCTCGCCAAGTCCTCCCTGAACGGCAGGCTCAACGAGGACATGGTCACGTCCGTCAAGGTGGCCGGCGGCTCCGACGAGCACATGTACTCGATCCCCACCTCCGCCAACAACGGCGTCCTGTACTACCGCACCGACCTGTTCAAGAAGGCGGGCCTGGAGGAGCCGACGACCTGGGACGCCTTCTACGAGGCGGCCGAGAAGCTCACCAACTCCGGCAAGAACGAGTTCGGTTACACCATCCGCGGCGGCGCGGGCTCCATCGCGCAGGCCCTGGACGCGATGTACGGGCAGAGCGGGATCACCGAGTTCTGGGACGGCGACAAAACCACCCTCAACGACCCGAAGAACGTCGAGGCGCTGGAGAAGTACGCGGCGCTCTACAAGAAGGTCACCCCGGCCGCCGACCTCAACAACGACTTCACCAAGATGGTCGCCCAGTGGGACTCCGGCACCATCGGCATGCTCAACCACAACCTGGGCTCCTACCAGGACCATGTGAAGGCGCTCGGGGTCGAGAAGTTCCGGGGCATCCCGCAGCCCATCGGCCCCTCCGGCAAGCGGGTCCAGGTCTCCAACCCCGTCGACGGGCTCGGCCTGTTCAAGAGCTCCAAGAACAAGGACGCCGCCTGGAAGTTCATCGAGTTCGCCGCCTCGCACGAGTCGAACTCGAAGTGGAACGAGTCGGCGGGCGCCATCCCCTCCAACACCGAGGCGGCGAAGGACGCGTGGATCAATGAGGCCGAGCCCACCAAGCTCGCCGCCGCCGCGCTGAACGACGGCTCCACCACCATCGTCCAGCTCCCGTACTACCTGCCGGACTGGAACACCATCTCCAAGGCCGACAACGAGCCGAACTTCCAGAAGGTCCTGCTCGGGAAGATGAGCGCGAAGGACTTCCTCGACACGGTCGCCGAGCAGCTGAACGAGGCGCAGGCCGAGTGGAACGAGCAGAAGAAGTCCTGACGGCCCGGGGGTTGTCGCTCGTGGGGGACTGCACGCGCAGGCCCCCACACCCCCGGCCCACCATCGAAAGGCAGCCTCATGTCGCTGACCCGCAGACAGGTGGCCGGTGCCGCGCTCACCGCCGCCGCCGTACCCCTGACCTTCGGTACCGCCCACGCCGGTGAGCACCGCCGGCGGACCGTCTTCATCGCCGGTGACTCCACCGCCGCCCAGAAGTACGCCGACGCCGCACCCGAGACCGGGTGGGGCATGGCCCTCCCCTTCTTCCTGCACAGGCAGCTCGACGTCGCCAACCACGCGGTCAACGGCCGCAGTTCGAAGAGCTTCGTCGCCGAGGGGCGGCTGGACGCCCTGCTCGCGGCCGTACGGCCCGGGGACCTGGTGCTGATCCAGTTCGCGCACAACGACGAGAAGGCCGAGGACCCCACCCGCTACACCGAGCCCTGGACCACGTACCAGGACCACCTGCGCCTGTACATCGAGGGCGCCCGTTCCCGCGGTGCCCGGCCGGTGCTGGCCACCGCCGTGGAACGGCGGCGCTTCGACGCCGAGGGCAACGCCCGCCCCAGCCACGGCGAGTACCCGGCGGCGATGCGCGCCCTCGCCGAACAGGAGCGGGTCGCCCTGCTCGACATCCAGGCACTGTCACTAAAGCTGTGGCAGTCGCTCGGCGTCGAGGAGACCAAGAAGTACTTCAACTGGACCGCCACCGAGCAGGACAACACGCACTTCAACCCGCCCGGCGCCATCGAGGTGGCGCGGCTCGTGGCGCGCGAGCTGCTGCGCACCCGCGTGCTGCGCGTGCGGGACGTACGACGGCTGGGCGAGGCGATCCCGGAGTCCTGGATCAGCTGGCCCGACGCCGTGGCCTGAGCACCGACCCAATTCCCACCGCTCAAGAAGAGAGAGCCGCACTCATGCACACACAGATATGGCATGCGCATGCCATAAAGAGAGCCGTCGTAGTCGCCGGCTGTGTCTCGCTCGTCCTCGGGATCACCGGCGCCCAAGCCGCCCAGGCCCGGCCCCACCAGCACGACCTGGCGCGGGGCGTGCTCCCCGCCGGGGACGGCTGGGCGTCCGAGGGCGCCGGGACCACCGGCGGCTCGGCCGCCACCGCGGACCGGATCCACACCGTCTCCACCTGGGCGGAGTTCAAGGCCGCCCTCGCCCAGGAGGGCACCGCGCCCCGCATCATCAAGGTCAAGGGCATGATCGACGCCGTCTCCGAGGGCTGCGACGCGCTGGCCGCCGAGGGCTACGACTTCCAGCGGTACCTCGCCGACTACGACCCCGCCGTCTGGGGCCACGACACCCCGGTCAGCGGTGAGCAGGAGGACCTGCGGGCCGCGTCCGCCGCCAACCAGGACAGGATGATCAAGGCCGAGGTGCCCGCCAACACCACGATCGTGGGCGTGGGCCGTGACTCCGGGATCCGCGGCGGCAGCCTCCAGATCAAGGGCGTCGACAATGTGATCGTCCGGAACCTCACCATCGAGGCCCCCGTCGACTGCTTCCCGCAGTGGGACCCCACCGACGACAACAAGACCGGCGCCTGGAACTCCGAGTACGACGGTGTCGTCGTCTACGGCTCCACCCATGTGTGGATCGACCACAACACGCTCACCGACGGCCGCTATCCCGACAGCTCCCTGCCCGAGTACTTCGGCAAGGTCTACCAGCAGCACGACGGACTGCTGGACGTGGTCCGGGGCGCCGACTACGTGACGGTGTCCTGGAACTCCTTCAACGACCACGACAAGACCATGCTGATCGGCAACAGCGACGGCGCGGGCGCCACCGACACCGGCAAGCTCAAGGTCACCCTCCACCACAACCGCTTCGAGGGCATCGTGGAGCGGGCGCCGCGGGTCCGCTTCGGCCAGGTCGACTCGTACAACAACCACTTCGTCGTCACCAAGAGCCAGAAGTTCGGCTACGTCTTCGGCATCGGCGCCAACTCCCAGCTCCACGCCAGCCACAACGCCCTCACGCTGGCGCCCGGCGTCAGCGTCGGCAAGGTGCTGAAGAAGTGGAGCGAGGCGCCGCTGACCGCCGAGCACAACTACGTCAACGGCAGGCTCACCGACCTGATCGCCGTCCACAACGCGGAGATCCCCGCCGAGACCCTCCAGTCCGGCGCGGGCTGGACGCCCACCCTGCGCACCAAGGTCGACCACCCGAAGGCCGTCCCCGGCATCGTCGACCACCGCGCGGGCGCCGGCCGCGTCCGCTGACCCCCGCCACGGCCGGGGCGCGCCGCCGCCCCGGCCGTACCCGGAAGGAGCGCACCGCATGCACCTCCCCCTGTCCAGACGGGGCTTCCTGCTGGCGAGCACCGGAGCGGCCGCCGCCCTCGCCGCACCGCCCGCCCAGGCCGCCCCGCGCCCCCGCCCGTTCGGCCGCTACGGCTCACCCGCCGCCCGCCTCACCCCGGGCACCCTCTATGTCGACCCGCACGGCCGCGGCGACCACACCACCGTCCAGGCCGCCGTCACCGCCGCCACCGGAACCGGCCGCACCCTGGTCCTGGCCCCCGGCACCTACCGCGAGACGGTCAGTGTCGACGCCACCCGCACCGACATGACCTGGCTCGGCGCCGGGGACGACCCGCGGGACGTCGTCATCGTGTACGACAACGCCGCCGGCACCCCCAAGCCCGACGGCTCCGGCACCTACGGCACCTCCGGCTCGGCCACCACCACCGTGCGCGCCGACGGATTCACCGCCCACCGGATCACCTTCGCCAACGACTGGCTGCGCGCCGACCACCCCGGCGTGACCGGCACCCAGGCCGTCGCGCTCAAGGTCATGGGCGACCGCTCGGCCTTCCACCACTGCCGCTTCCTCGGCCACCAGGACACCCTGTACGCCGACACCACCGCGCTCTCCGTCTTCGCCCGCCAGTACTTCGCGCACTGCTATGCCGAGGGCGACGTCGACTTCGTCTTCGGCCGGGCCACGGCCGTCTTCGAGCACTGCCACTTCCACACCCTGACCCGCACCGACCTCACCTCACCGCCGTACGGTTTCGTCTTCGCGCCCTCCACAGCGGGCGCCAACCCGCGCGGCTACCTGGTGACCAAGGGCCGGGTGACCAGCGAGGCCCCGGACGGCTCCTACAAGCTCGCCCGCCCGTGGGTGCCCAGCTCCGACACCACGGCCCGCCCGATGCTCACCGTCCGGGACACCTGGCTCGGCCCCGGCATCGACGCGGTCGCGCCCTACGCCAACATGTCCAGCTCCTTCCCGTGGCAGGAGCAGCGGTTCGCCGAGTACCGCAACACCGGCCCCGGGGCGCGGATCACCGCCCCGGAGAACCGCCCCCAGCTCACCGCGGACCAGGCCGCGTCGGCGAACCGCGCGGCCTGGCTCGGGGGTTGGGAGCCCTGGAAGGAGGACTGCTAGCGCGCCGGCCGGACCGACTCCAGCGTCGGCACCACCGGGACGATCGTGCCGTCCGGGGCGAACCGCAGCCGGTCGACGGTCGTCTCGCGGTGGGTGCCGTCGCCGCCGGGGCGGCCGGGGCCGTTCAGGGCGAAGCGGTGGTAGACGATGTACCAGTCGTCCGTGCCCGGCCGGTTGACCACCGAGTGGTGGCCGGTGCCCTTGATGCCGTACTCGGGCCGCTTCGCCAGGATCGTGCCCCGCTCGGTCCACGGGCCCAGCGGGGACGGGCCGGTGGCGTAGGCGACGTGGTAGTTCTCGCTGCGGGTGTCGTCCTCGGACCACATGAAGTAGTAGGTGCCCTGCCGCTTCACCACGAAGGAGCCCTCCCGGAAGTCCGTCGGCGTGATGTCGCGGACCTGGGCCGGGTCGAAGGACACCATGTCGTCGGCGAGCGGCACCACATAGCCCCGGCCGTTGCCCCAGTACAGGTACGACGTGCCGTCGTCGTCCGTGAACACCGCCGGGTCGATCATCTGCCCGCTCCAGGCACCCCCCTTGGCCACCAAGGGCTTGCCCAGCGCGTCCTTGAAGGGACCCGCGGGTGAGTCGGCCACGGCCACGCCGATCTGCTGCTCGGCGCAGAAGTAGAAGTAGTACCGGCCGTCCTTCTCGGCGATGGCGGGCGCCCACGCGTACGTGTCCGCCCAGGTGACGTCCGGGCCCAGGTCGAGGACGACCCCGTGGTCCTTCCAGTGGACCAGGTCCTTGGAGGAGTACGCCTTGAACCGGGTGCCGCCCCAGCCGCGGAAGCCGTCGGTGGTCGGGTAGATCCAGTACTCGCCGTTCATGTACCGCACATCGGGGTCGGCGTTGAGGCCGGGCAGGACCGGGCTGCGGGTCGGCACCGCCTCGACGGTCCAGGTACGGGTGGTGCCGTCGGCCGCGGTGACGGTGTACGTCCGGGGCTCGCGGAAGTCCCGGCGAGTGCCGGACCTCGGGCTGAGCGTGGCACCCTCGCCGACCCACAACTCCGGTGCGAGACGCCGCAGATCGGCGCCGGGCTCCATCGGCAGGACGACCTTGTTCGCCGACTCGGTGACGACGGCGTACCCCTTCTGCCCCGGCGCCGTGGCGTCCACGACCGAGGTGGGGCTCTCCGGGTAGGCGGCGAGCAGCCGGTCGTACTCCGCCCGCGTCACCGGGATCACCGTGCCGTGCCGGGGGCTCGCCGGGAGCTGGTAGTCGGTGGACGGGGTCCACCGGCCGGAGTCGAGATCGGTGGTCTCGAAGGGCAGATAGCCCCGCCCGCCGTACTCGTCGATGAACAGGTACCACTTCTCCTCGGTGTTGGACTTGAACACCGTCGGCCCCTCACCCCGGTCCATCGCCCCGCTGCCGATGCAGTCGGCGACGAACTCGTACCGCGTCGAGGTGAGCGAGGCCGCCTTCTCCCCGGTGATGAACTTCGAGCAGGGGCTGGAGGAACTGGGGTCCCGCTCGTCTTTGGTGTAGCGGTAGTAGGTGCCGTCGTGCTCCACGACCGTGGAGTCGATCACCGAATAGCCGGGGTCGTTCCACACCTTGGGCTCGCTGAAGGTGCGGAAGTCCTTCGTCGTCGCGTACAGCATCTTGTTGTACGTCGAGCCGGTGTGCTCCGGGTCGTCCTCGGCGTACAGCTTCGACGCCCAGAAGACGACGTACGCGTCCAGGCTCTCGTCCCAGTACGCCTCCGGGGCCCAGGTGTTGCCCGCGGTGTCGGGGGAGACCCGCACCAGGCGCTGGTCGGTCCAGTGGACCAGGTCGGTGGACTCCCAGACCATGATCGACTTGCTGCCGTGCCGCTGGACCTGGTCCCAACTGCCGCTGGAGTTGCGGTACATGCGCAGATCCGTGGCGATCATGAAGAACCTGTTGCCCTCGGGGGAGCGGATCACGAAGGGGTCGCGCAGGCCCTTCTCGCCGGTCGTGGACGTCAGCACCGGCTTGCCCGCGTTCAGCTCGCGCCAGTGCAGGGGGTCGTTGCCGCGGCTGAGGGCGTAGCGGATCTGCTCGCCGTCGGCGGTGCCCTCGCCGGTGAAGTAGGCGAAGAGATAACCGGCGTACTTCGGGTGCTTCACGGGCGGTGCTCCTGAGTGGGCGGTGCCGGGCGGGGCGGTGAGCAGGGCCAGGAGGAGTGTGAGACAGGCGACGAGCAGCAGACGAGGGCGCATGTCGGTCCAGTCCTGTGTGGGGGTGGTGGATTCTGTTGGAAGGTGCGCGCCTTGGGAGTCTCACCAGCGGGAAACAACACGTCAATCGGGAGTGACGGGATCTCGGGGAGCGAAAGTTTCGGGTGTTTTCGGTGCGGTGCGGCAACCTCCCCGGGGGCCGGTGACCACTGCTGGGCGTCCTCATTCCCCAGGAAAGGAACGCCCCGTGCGGCACAGCACCGGACGCCACCGCAGGACCCGCACGCTCTCCGTCGCCGCCGCCGTGGCCGTCTCCGCCGGGGCGGGCGGCGTCCACCTCGGCCTGAGCGAAGGCGGCGCCCGGGCCGCCGGCGCGACGGTCACCGTCTCCACCACCGCACAGCTGCAGTCGGCCGTCGCACACGCGGTCGCCGGGACGACGATCGAGGTCCGCGGCGGCATCTACACCCCGGCCGCCCCCCTCAGGTCCACGGCGAACGGCACCGCCTCGGCCCGCATCACCCTGAGGGCCGCGCCCGGTGAGAAGGTGCGCATCGACGGCTCCCGGCTGCCCGCCGGGTCCTGGCTGGCGGACATCCGGGGCGACTACTGGACGGTGCAGAACCTCACCTTCCGGAACTCCCCGGCCCAGGGCTTCGTCGCGACCTCGTCGGCCGGCGGGATCTTCGAGAATCTCGTCACCGCGAACAACGGCGGCACCGGCTTCACCCTGCGCGGCGACGGCACCACGGACAACCTCGTGCGGAACCTGCGCAGTCACGGCAACAACAAGGGCCGCCCCGCCGAGCTGGGGCCGTCGACGGTGTCGGAGGCGAACAGCTGGGACTGAAGGGACCGGGGACAGAAGGGCGCCCCCGCCGGTCGTCACCGGCGGGGGCGCTTCATCTGCTGACCGAGGGGGGCTCTGGCCAGCAGGTCCGGGAAACTCAGTCGTACGTCAGATCAGACGCTGAGAAAAGGCACGACGTTGCGTCCGGACCCACACCGATCTGCTTGGGCTCGGCACCGGTGTTGTTGCCCTGGAAACGGACGCAGGTCTTGATCTTCTTGCCGCTGTCGCCGTGGATACGGACCTTGCGCAGCGCGGCGGTGTCCCCGTAGTTGGAGTTGATGCCGACGATCGAGTTCATCGGCGCGGTGACATCCACGTCGTTGATGATGATCGTGCGCTTGTACTGCGTGGAGCAGTTGCCGCAGGAGCGCACCAGCTTGCCCGAGTTGGCCACCTGGAACTTGCTCACGACCAGCTTGCCCGCGCCGTTGAACTGCAGGACCTTGTCCGAGCCGTTCTTCGCGCCGCCGCCGTAGACGGTGTACACGGACGAGGCGGACTTGCCCTTGAAGGTCGCCGCGTCCTCGCCGACGTCCAGCCACCACACGTTCTGCAGCGTGCACGAGCCCGTGCAGTGCACCCCGTCGGCGGCCGGGGTACCGATGATCACGTTCTTCAGGACCGCGCCGTCGGCCAGCTTGAACACCGGGTCCTGGCCCTCGTCCTGGCTGTCGCCGCCGAGCGCGCCGGTGCCGTAGAACTTCTTGTAGCCGCCGTCGAAGGTGCCCGAGACATTGATCGTGCTGCTCACGGCCTGGCTGCCCTTGGCGGTGGGCCAGGAGGACGCGGCGCCCGCGGAGGACAGCATCGTCGTGGTGACGAGCGCCGCGCCGGTGAGACCGAGCGCCGAGGCCCCGGCGATCACGGCCCGCCGCCGGGTGGTCCTGCGGCGGTGACGGACGCGCTGTTCGGCTGGTGCAGTCATGCCCATTCCTTGCGTGGGGAGGTGTTCCTTGCGCTACCTGGTTGCCGCAGGCGCGGAATGGGTTGCCGCGTTCCGGAAAATTTCTGAGCCGGTCACGAGTTGTCGTCGGATTCCTCGCCGTCGTTCTCGTGCCGGGCGAAGTCGCCCGCCACGGACAGCACTTCGTCACCGGCGCGGGCGGTCGCCGTGTACCCGTCGGCGCCCGCGTCCCGGCCGCCGCGCTCGTGGTCGTACTGCCCCGCGAACACCCACTCGCCTGCCGGGACCGTACGGCCCTTCTTCAGGGTCCAGGTGTAGACGAGGAAGCCGTCCCGCTCGCCGACCGTCAGCTCAAAGTCGTCCTCGGGCAGCGAGCGCCAGGCGCCGGTGGAGGTCACCCCGCCGGTCTGCGCCACCTTCAGCTCGACGGTCAGCCCGGTCAGTTTCTCCCCGGTCTTCAGGGTCACATTGCTCTGCGCCCAGAAGTCGTTGCTGTGCGGGTCGACCGAGCCGTCCGACCACAGCGGCCCGTCCTCCTCGCCCGCGGCCGGCGGCTTCGCGGTGTGCGTCGGGGGCGCCGTGGTGGCGGGCGGAGTCGGCTCGCCGGACTCCTTCGAGGACTGCCGCGTCGGATCGGGCGTGGGGTCCGGCGGGAGGGGCGCGCGGCTGGTGGCGTCCGGGGACGGGGTGGGCGTGGGGGAGGTGGCCACTGTCGGCGGGGGCTCTTCCCGCACGACCGACGCCACGGCGTAGCCGCCCACCGCGAGGACTCCGGCGACCGCGGCCGTGGCCCCGGCCACCCGCAGCCAGCCGAGCGCCGGGGGCCTGGTCGCCCGGTGGTCGGGGCGGGCCTCCTCGGACATGCCGCGCTCGATGCGGGCCAGCATCCGCTCGCGGTTCGGCTCGTGCGCCGCGGCCGCCTCCTGCAGCCGGGCGCGCAGTTCGTCGTGCACGTCCCGCCGCATCGTCATCGGTCCCTTCCCGCGGTGTCGCCGGAGCGCGCCATCGCCGCCTGCATCCTGAGCGGCGCGGCCTGCGGGCCGAGCAGTCGCTGCAGTTCCGCCATTCCCTTCGAGGTCTGGCTCTTCACCGTACCCACCGAGACGCCGAGGGCCAGCGCGGTGTCCTTCTCGGAGAGGTCGAAGGCGTGCCGCAGCACCACACAGGCGCGTTTGCGGAACGGCAGTCTACGCAGCGCGTCCTGCACATCGACGACGCCCGCGACATCGGGGTTCTCGGTCCGCTCCTCGCGGTGCGACCAGAACAGGGCGATCCGGCGCCGCTCGCGCACCGCGCTGCGGATCCGGGTGCGGGCCAGGTTGGCGACCACGCCGCGGGCGTAGGCGACGGGGTGGTCGGCCGCGCGGACCCGGTCCCAGCGGTGCCACAGCGCCAGCAGGGCGTCCGCCGCCAGATCGTCGGCGGCGTCCGCCTCCCCGGTCAACAGGTGGGCCAGGCGGGAGAGTTCGGCGTAGTGCCGTTCGAAGAAGGCATGGAACTCCGCGGAGGCTGCGTCGTCGACGACTGTGCCCACGGGCGACACTCCTGCCTGTGAGTCGGTGCCAAGGACCGGCGTGTGGAGGACCTGTGACCGTCCGGCGATCTTCCGGTCGAGATTGCGGAAGCGTAGCAGTAAGCGCGTACTTCGTTCGTACGGGGCTTCGAACGGCGGCTGGTTCGGCCTTGCTTGAACTGCGCTGATTCCGTAACACGGGGAAAACCTGAACCCGGTTCCACAGGGGAACAATCCAGCCAGCATCCGCGCACCGATCATTCCGCTACGGGAGCCACAGCCATGTCCGAGAGCCAGCAGACCGCCGACAAGCCAAGTGGTCCAACCCCGGCCACCAGTGGCCTCGACCGCTACTTCAGGATCTCCGAACGAGGGTCCACCTACGGCCGTGAGATACGCGGCGGCTTCGCCACGTTCTTCACCATGGCCTACATCCTCGTCCTGAACCCCATCATCCTGGGCAGCGCGAAGGACAAGTTCGGCGACACCCTCGATCCGGTCCAACTCACCACGGTCACCGCCTTGGTGGCCGCGGTGATGACGGTCATCATGGGCGTCGGCGGCAACCTGCCGCTCGCGCTGGCCGCGGGCCTCGGCATCAACGCCGTCGTCGCCTTCCAGATCGCCCCGCTGATGAGCTGGGACGACGCGATGGGCCTGGTCGTCCTCGAAGGCCTGCTGATCTGCGTCCTGGTGGTCACCGGGCTGCGCGAGGCCGTCATGCACGCCATTCCGCAGCAGCTCAAGCAGGCCATCAGCGTCGGCATCGGTCTGTTCATCGCCTTCATCGGCTTCGTCGACGCCGGATTCGTCACCCGCATCCCGGACGCGGCGAACACCACCGTCCCGGTGCAGCTCGGCGGCACCGGCAGCCTCTCGGGCTGGCCGATCCTCGTGTTCTGCCTCGGAGTTCTGCTGACCATCGGGCTGCTCGCCCGCAAGGTCAAGGGCGCCATCCTGATCAGCATCGTCGTGATGACCGTCGTCGCCCTGATCATCAACGCGATCGCCGACATCAAGAGCTGGGGCCTGACCACCCCGGAGTGGCCCGACAAGATCGTCGACACCCCCGACTTCGGACTGCTCGGCGAGTTCAGCCTGTTCGGCGCGTTCGGCGAGACCACGGTCATCACCGTCGTCCTGCTGGTCTTCACCCTGGTGCTCTCCGACTTCTTCGACACCATGGGCACGGTCGTCGGCGTCAGCGCCGAGGCCGGACTCCTGGACGAGCAGGGCAAGGTCCCGCACCTGGGCCGGGTGCTGCTCATCGACGGCGCCGCGGCCGTCGCGGGCGGCGCCGCCTCCTCGTCCTCGGCGACCTCCTACATCGAGTCGGCGGCCGGCGTCGGCGAGGGCGCCCGCACCGGCTTCGCCAACCTGGTCACCGGCGGCCTGTTCGCCCTCGCGCTGTTCTTCACCCCGCTGCTCACCATCGTCCCGCTGCAGGCCGCCGCGCCCGCCCTGGTCGCCGTCGGCTTCCTGATGATGACCCAGGTCAAGTACATCGACTGGGACAAGTACGAGATCGCCATCCCGGCCTTCCTGACGATCGCCGTGATGCCGTTCACGTACTCCATCACCAACGGCATCGGCGCGGGCTTCGTCGCCTACGTCCTGATCAAGACGGTGCTGGGCAAGGCCAAGGAGGTCCACTGGCTGCTGTGGGGGGCCTCGGCGCTGTTCCTGGTCTACTTCGCCATCGACCCCATCGAGCAGATCCTCGGCGTCAAGTAGCCCGCGGGGGGCGGCCCCTCACTTGTCGAGGGCCGCCTCCATCATCGCCTTCGCCACCGGCGCCGCCAGACCGTTGCCGCTGACCTCGGAGCGGGCGGCGTCGGACTCCTCCACGATCACCGCGACGGCGACCTGCTGGTCCCCGGACTGCGCGTAGGAGGTGAACCAGGCGTACGGCGTCTTGCTGTTGTTCTCGCCGTGCTGGGCCGTACCCGTCTTGCCGCCCACCGTCGCCCCGTCGATCCGCGCGTTGGTGCCGGTGCCCTCGGAGACCACCGTCTCCATCGCGGACCGCAGCTCCTCGGCCGTGTCCGAGCTGACGATGCGCTCCGTGTCCGCGTCGTCGTAGTCCCGCAGCACATCGCCGCCGCCGTCGGTCACCTGCGACACCATGTGCGGCGACACCAGCTCACCGCCGTTGGCGATCGCCGCCGACACCATCGCCATCTGCAACGGCGTCGCCGTCACGTCGAACTGCCCGATCCCGGTCAGCGCGGTCTGCGCGTCGTCCATGCCGGACGGGTACACGCTTGCGTACGCGCGCACCGGCACGTCCTGCTCGTCGTCGTTGAAGCCGAACTTCTCGGCCATCGCCTTCACCTTGTCCTGGCCCAGGTCGTAGGCGATCTTCGCGAAGACGTTGTTGCAGGAGTACTGCAGCGCCACCCGGATCGAGGCGTTCTCGCAGGGGGCGGACTTGTTCTCGTTCTCCAGGACCGTGGTCGTGCCCGGCAGGGTGTACGGGTCGGGGCTCTCGGTCTTCTCGTCCACCGAGTCGTACAGCCCGTCTTCCAGCGCCGCCGCGGCGACGACCAGCTTGAACGTGGAGCCCGGCGCGACCGGCTGCCGCAGCGCGCGGTTGACCAGCGGCTTGTCGGGGTCGGCGTTCAGCTCCTTCCAGGCGGTCCCGGCCGTATTGGCGTCCGTCAGCGCGGACGGGTCGTACGACGGGGTCGACGCGACCGCCAGGATCTTCCCGGTCTTCGGGTCGATGGCGACGGCGGCGCCCTTCTTGTCGCCGAGCGCCTTGTACGCGGCCTTCTGCACGGCCGGGTCGATCGTGGTGATCACATTGCCCGGGTCGGCCCGCTTGTCGGTCACCGTGTCCATCACGGTCTTCAGCTGAGAGTCCGTGCCGTTGAGGAGGTCCCGGTAGATGCCCTCCAGCTGGGTCGGCGCGTACGCCTGCGAGGCGTAGCCCGTCACCGCCGCGTACAGCTCGCCGTCGGTGTAGGTGCGCTTGTATGCGAGATCGCTGCCCTTCGTCCGTGCCGAGCCGGTGATCGCCTCACCGGCCACGACGATGTTCCCCAGCGGTGCCGCGTACGTCTCGATCGCGTTGCGCCGGTTGTTGTTGTCGTCCGCCAGCGCCCCGGCTTCGTAGAACTGCACCCAGGTGACCCTGACCAGCAGGGCCAACACCATGAGCAGCGTGAAGACGGAAGCGCGCCTGATCGTCTTGTTCATCCCATGGGAGGGACGGGCTGCCGGGGAGAAACGTTCCGCTTGGGTGGCTTTCTCATCGAGTGTTCATGAACCCCGCCTCGTACGCGGCGATCACCGCCTGGGTGCGGTCCCGGCTGCCGGTCTTCGCCAGGACGGCCGCCACGTGGGACTTCACGGTGGTCGGACCGACCTCCATGCGCTCGGCGATCTCCGCGTTGGTCAGCCCGGCGGCCATCAGCCGCAGCACCTCGCTCTCCCGCCCGGTGAGCCGGGCCACCCAGGCCGGCGGCGCGGGGTGCGCCCGCGCGTGCTCGGCCGCGAGGGCGCGCACGGCCGCCGGGAACAGCAGGGTGTCGCTGCGCGCGACCAGCCGCACGGCCTGCACGAGGGCGTCGGCGTCGGCGCGCTTCAGCAGGAACCCGGCGGCTCCCACGCGCAGGGCGTCGTAGACGTAGGAGTCGTTCTCGAACGTGGTCACGACCACGATCCGGGGCGGCTCGTCGAGCGTGCCGAGGATCTGCTCGGTGGCCCGGATGCCGTCGATCTCCGGCATCCGCACGTCCATGAGCACGACGTCCGGCGCCCGCTCCCTGACCACGGCCACCGCCTCGGCCCCGGTGGCCGCCTCCCCGACGACCTCCATGTCCGCCTCGGCGGAGAGGATGGCGCGCAGCGCGGTGCGGACCATGAGCTCGTCGTCGGCCAGGACGACCCGGATGGGCGGGCGGGGGGTCATAACGGTCCTTTCGCGGGGTCTACGGGGTTCGGTGCAGCGGCAGGCGCACCCGCAGCCGCCAGATGCCGTCGGCGGCGCCCGCCTCGGCCCTACCGCCCAGCAGCCGGGCCCGGTCCGTGATGCCACGCAGGCCGTGGCCACCGCCCGGGCGGCACGGGGAGGCGGAGCCGAGGGGGTTCTCCAGGGTGATGCCCAGGCACCCGTCCGCGACCTCGATCCGCAGGTCCACGGTGACCCGGTCGCCCCCGTGCCTGAGCGCGTTGCTCAGGCCCTCCTGGACGATGCGGTAGGCCTCCCGGGACACCACCGGGGGCAGTGCTTCCGTGTCGGTGTCCACCCGGGCCGTCACACGCAGGCCGCCCGCCCGCGTACGGCGCAGGAGTCCGTCCAGGTCGGCCGCCAGGGTCGGCGCGGGCGCCTTGCCGGGGGCGTCGTCCTCCCGCAACACCCCCAGTACGGCGTCCAGTTCACCGACCGTGCGCCGCGTGGTCTCCTCGATCGCGGCCAGCGCCTCCCGGACGAACTCCGGGTCGCTGTCCAGGAGCCGGCGGGCCGCGCTCGCCTGGAGGGTCACCGCGCTCAGGGCGTGGCCCACGGAGTCGTGCAGCTCGCGTGCCAGGCGGTTGCGTACGGCCAGGTCGGCGGCGCGTTCCTCGGCCGCCGCGAGCCGGTCCGCCGGGGTGGGCCCGAGCAGCGCCGGGGCCCAGCGGGCGAGCAGGGTCCCCGCGACGGCCGCACAGGCGGCCAGGGCCACCAGGCACGCCGCGCCGCCCACCGGCGCCAGCGCCAGCAGCCACGCCGGATCGTCCGGGCCGCCGATCATGTACGGTCCGAACAGCGCGACCACGGGCAGCAGGATCAGCACGACCGCGAACGGCGGCACCGCCAGCGTCATCCCCGCGATGATCCCGCCGAGCCCGAGATGCAGGGTGAACCAGGCCGCTGTACGCCCCCTCGCCGTCCGGCCGCGCGCGGGGTCGTGGGCGAGCCGGTCCGCCGCCACCCCGCACAGTGCCCGTACCGCCCCGGCTTCCAGCGAGCGGGTCAGCGGGAACAGCGCCGCGGTGAGGGTGGCGAGCGGCAGCCCCACCGCGAACGACAGGAGCTGGGCGCGGATGTCGTAGAAGAGGTACCGGGCGTCCAGGGCGGGTCCGACGATCACCTGGCCGACCAGCACGTACGGCATGGCGAGCGCGCCGCCGAGGATCAGATGGATCCAGCGCCGGCGCGTCGTCCGTCCGAACAGGAACCGGACGGCCCGTCTCACGCGGACCGCCGCCCGAGGAAGTGGACTCCTACGGCGGCCACCAGACTTCCGGTGATCATCTGGCCAGCGTAGGCGAGGTACCGCGACCCCGTGGCGTCATCGGCGGTGACGACCGAGGCCACCGTCAGCCACGCCCCCCAACAGGCCGCCGCACCCGACCCGACCCAGGCGAGCGCCAGCGGCACCCGCACGGGCAGCACCGGGACCCGCCGGAAGGCGAGCACCACGGCGCCGGCCACGCCCGCGAGGAGGAAGAGCACGTCCAGGGCGCGCAGCCACTCACCGTCGTAGGCGGAGCGCAGATGGACGGCGAGGGGGACCACCGAGACCGCGGCGGCGGACAGAGCGGCTGTGCGCGGCCAGGTGCCGAGGCACGCGCCCGGCACCTCCCACATCCGGCCCCGCCACAGATGGCTCCAGCGGTCCCGCGCGTACAGCACGAACAGCGTGCCGAGCGCCAGCCCCTGCACGATGAAACCGCCGTACACCACGCCGAACACCCAGTCGTGGAGGAAGGGTTCGGGGTCGCTGTCCTCGCCCGAGCCGAGGAGGAGCTGGAGCGGGTACCCGGTCATGATCGGCGCGAGCAGCCCCGTGGCGACCCAGACCGGCCCCGCCGGCAGCCACGCCGGCACCCGCAGCCCCCACGGCCGGGTCAGCAGCAGCGCGAGCACGATGACGCAGGCGTCCATCAGCAGCGTGACGGCATTGGCGACGGCCACCGCGCCCCGGTGCTCCAGCAGCACGCTCCCCTCGGGGATCCCGATCCGGCTGCCCGCCAGCCAGGCGGTCTTCAGCCCGAGATACGGCAGACAGGAGACGATCGCGACGGCGCGCAGCGGCACCCGCGGCGGGGTGAGAAGCGGCGAGGTCATGCCCCTACGCTCCCGCGCGGTCCGCCCCCGGCACGTCCCGCCCGCCGACGATCCCCCTCCGCCGCACGGGGGAGAGGAAGATCGCCCTCAGAGACGGCGCGTGGCCAGCGTCAGCCGGTCCCGCGCGTCGAACAGGGCGTCCTTCACGAGCTGTTCGTGCGCCGGGGTCAGCCGCGCCACCGGGATCGAGCAGCTGATCGCGTCACGGGCCGGGGTGCGGTACGGGATCGCCACGCCGAAGCAGCGCAGGCCCAGCGTGTTCTCCTCGCGGTCCACGGCGAAGCCCTGCTCGCGGACCTGGTGCAGCTCCTCGATCAGCTTCTCGCGGTCGGTGATGGTGTTCTCGGTCAGTGCCGCAAGCGTCTCCGGGAGCAGCTTGCGGACCTGCTCGTCGGTGTACGTGCTCAGCAGCGCCTTGCCGAGGGACGTCGAGTGCGCGGGCAGCCGGCGGCCGACCCGGGTGAAGGGGCGCAGGTAGTGCTGGGACTGGCGGGTGGCCAGGTAGACCACGTTGGTGCCGTCCAGGCGGGCCAGGTGGATGGTCTCGGTGGTGTCGTCCGACAGCCGGTCCAGCGTGGGCCGCGCCGCCGCCACCACCTCGTCGCCGTCGATGTAGGAGGTGCCGACCAGCAGCGCCCGCACCCCGATGCCGTACCGCGTGCCGGTCGCGTCGGTCTCCACCCAGCCCAGCTCCACCAGCGTGCGCAGCAGCATGTACAGGCTGGACTTGGGGTAGCCGACGGCCTCCTGGACCGCCGCGAGGGAGTGCATACCGGGGCGGCCGGCGAAGTATTCGAGCAGTTCGACCGTCCGTACCGCGGACTTGACCTGCGCGCCGCCCCCCGTCTCGCCTGCCGACATCGCGCTTGACCCCTTCGTTCGACGGGAAATAGTCTCACCAGCGTATTCACCATGAAAGACAGCGTTCAGTATATCGAACAACCCTGGTGAATGACCCAGTACTGCGGCAATACAGTGTGGAGGGACCCGCGGTGGCAGCAGCACCAGTCTGGAGTGTCGACCCCCGAACCGGGAAGCAGCGCGAACAGGTTGCGGTGGAGGCCACAGCCCAGGAGGTGGACGCCGCCGTCCGCGCCGCCGACCAGGCACGCGGCGCCCTCACCGACCGCGCCGTCCGGGCCGCCTTCCTGCGCACCGCGGCCGAGCGCCTGGAGGCCGCCAGGGACCAGCTCGTCGAGGCCGCCGACGCCGAGACCGCGCTCGGCCCGGTCCGGCTGACCGGGGAACTCGCCCGCACCTGCTACCAGCTGCGCGCCTTCGCGGACATCGTTGACGAGGGCGCCTTCCTCGACGTCGTCATCAACCACCCCGACGACACCGCCACCCCGCCCGTCCCCGACCTGCGCCGCTACAAGGTGCCGCTCGGCGTGGTCGCCGTCTACTCCGCCTCCAACTTCCCCTTCGCCTTCTCCGTCGCGGGCGGCGACACCGCGAGCGCGCTCGCCGCGGGCTGCCCCGTGGTCGTCAAGGCCCACCCCGACCACCCGGCCCTGTCCGAACTGGTCGCCAAGGTGCTGCGCACCGCCGCCGAGGCGCACGGCGTCCCGGCCGGTGTCGTCGGCCTGGTCCACGGCTTCCAGGCGGGCATCGCCCTCATCGAGCACCCGCTGGTCTCCGCGGCCGGCTTCACCGGCTCGGTACGCGGCGGCCGTGCCCTCTTCGACGCGGCGGCGGCCCGGCCGGTCCCGATCCCCTTCCACGGCGAGCTGGGCTCCCTGAACCCCGTGCTGATCACCGAGGCCGCCGCCGCCGAGCGCGCCGAGGCCATCGGCGCCGGACTCGCGGGCTCCATGACGCTCGGCGTCGGACAGTTCTGTGTGAAGCCCGGCCTGGTCCTGGCGCCCGCCGGAGCCTCCGGGGACCGCCTGGTCAAGTCCCTCACCGACGCCGTCAGCGACACCGACCCCGGAGTCCTGCTCGACCACCGGATGCGCGACAACTTCCTCGCCGGGGTCGCCGAGCGCACCGAACTGCCCGAGGTCGACTCCCCGGTCACCCCGGGCGCCGGCGGCGAGCACACGGTCAGCGCGGGCTTCCTGACCGTCCCGGCGGAGAAGCTGACCCAGGACGGCGCGTACGACCTGCTGCTGGAGGAGTGCTTCGGCCCGGTCACCGTCGTCGCCCGCTACGAGGACGAGACCGAGGCCAAGGCAGTGCTCTCCCGGCTCCCCGGCAACCTCACCGCGACCGTCCACCTGTCCACCGAGGAGGCCGCGGGCCAGGGACGCGGCCCCGAACTGCTCGCCGAGCTGACCCCGCTGGCCGGACGCGTCCTGGTCAACGGCTGGCCGACCGGTGTCGCCGTGGCCCCCGCCCAGCACCACGGCGGCCCGTACCCGGCGACCACCTCCACCTCCACCTCCGTCGGCGGCACCGCCATCGAGCGCTGGCTGCGGCCCGTGGTCTACCAGGGCGCCCCCGAGGCGCTGCTGCCGCCGGAACTGAGGGACGACAATCCGCTCGGACTTCCGCGCAGGTACAACGGCCGTCTGGAACGCTGACCGGATGGACCTGGAACTCCCCGAACTCCCCTTCCTCCTGCGCACCTACGGCCCCGACGGCCACTGGTCCTACGAGGACGGCGTACTCACCGGATGGGCGGGCGCCCGGACCGACCGGTTCGTCCCGCCCACCGGCGAGGCCCTGGACCCCGCCACTGACGCGCCCCGGCTGCTCGGCTCGCCCGAGGGCGACTTCCAGCTGATCGCCCGGGTCACCGTCGGCTTCGCCGGGGCCTTCGACGCCGGGGTGCTCTACGTGCATGTCGCCGAGCGGGCCTGGGCCAAGCTGTGCCTGGAGTACTCCCCGGACGTGCCCACCGTCTGCACGGTGGTCACCCGGGGACACTCCGACGACGCCAACTCCTTCACCGTCGAGGGCAGTTCGGTGTGGCTGCGGGTCAGCCGCACCGGGCGGGCGTTCGCCTTCCACGCCTCCCGGGACGGCAAGGGGTGGACGTTCATCCGGCTGTTCACGCTCGGTGACGAGAAGGCGACGGGTGCGGCGCTGGTCGGCTTCATGACGCAGTCACCGCTGGGGGAGGGGTGTGTCGTGACCTACGACCACCTGGAGTTCCGGGACAGCTGGCCGAGTGAGCTGCGGGACGGGAGCTGACGGTTTTGGGGCTGACGGTTCCGGGGTTGCCGGTTCCGGGCCGCCGGTTCCGGGCTGCCGGTTCCGGGGCCGCGGGAATGAACCCGGCCGCTTGAATGTTCACCTACCTTTGCGGAGGGAGTCTCCGTATACGGACGTTCGAGCGGAGAGCCGAGAAGAATGCGCGTCGAGATCTGGACGGACATCGCCTGTCCCTGGTGCTACGTGGGAAAGGCCCGCTTCGAGAAGGCGCTCGCGGCCTTCCCGCACCAGGAGCAGGTCGAGGTCGTGCACCGCTCCTTCGAGCTGGATCCGGGCCGGGCCAAGGACGACACCGCCCCGGTGATCGCGATGCTCGCCAAGAAGTACGGCATGAGCGAGGCGCAGGCCCAGGCCGCCGAGGACAACGTCGGCGCCCAGGCCGCCGCCGAGGGCCTCACCTACCGCACCCGGGGCCGTGACCACGGCAACACCTTCGACATGCACCGGCTGCTGCACTTCGCCAAGGAGCACGGCCGCCAGGGCGAGCTGATCCAGGCCCTGTACGAGGCGAACTTCGCCGAGGAGGAGTCCGTCTTCGGCGACGACGAGCGGCTGGTGAAGCTGGCCGTGGGCGCGGGCCTGGACGAGACCGCCGCCCGTGCGGTGCTCGCCGACCCCACCGCCTACGCCGACGACGTCCGCGCCGACGAGCGCGAGGCGGCCCAGCTCGGCGCGAACGGCGTGCCGTTCTTCGTCGTCGACCGCAAGTACGGCGTCTCCGGCGCCCAGCCCTCGAACGTGTTCACGCAGGTACTCACCAAGGCGTGGGACGAGCGGTCCCCGCTCACGCTCATCGACCCGAGCCAGGGCGAGGCGTGCGGTCCCGACGGGTGCGCCGTGCCGCAGAAGTGACGGCGGCGGGCCGGGGCGGCTCCGGAAAGCCGCAGGTCGGGGCGTATCTATAAGAAGCGCTTAGCGAAACCCCGTAAAAATTCGCAATGGACGGGGAGTTCTCCGGCCTCCAGAGTGGTCCCATGGAGACCTTCGAGAGCCTCGTCCGTGCCGAGTTCGCCCCGGAGAACACCTTCCTCAACACCGCGAGCAACGGCCTCCTGCCGGCCCGCACCGTCGACGCCGTACAGGCCGCCGTGCGGTTGCGGGCCGAGGGACGGCCGCTCGGGTCCCTCTACGAGGACGTGGAGGAGGTCCGCGCCGCCTTCGCCCGGCTCTCCGGTGTGCCCACCGAGCGGGTGGCGCTCGGGACCTCGGTCGCCGAGTACGGCGCGCTGATCGCCGCCGCACTGCCCGCCGGGGCCGAAGTCCTCACCGCCGAGGCCGACTTCGCCTCCCTGGTGAACCCCTTCCACATGCGCGGCGACCTGAAGGTGCGGGCCGTGCCGCTGGAGCGGCTCGCCGAGTCGGTGCGCCCGGAGACCGCGCTGGTCGCGGTCAGCGCCGTGCAGTCCGCCGACGGGCGGCTCGCGGATCTGGCGGCGGTGCGCGAGGCGGCCCGCGCCCACGGGGCCCGTACCTACGTCGACGCCTCCCAGTCGGTGGGCTGGCTGCCGCTGGACGCCGGCGCGCACGACTTCGTCGCCGCCGTCGGCTTCAAGTGGGTCCTGGGACCGCACGGCAGCTCCTTCTTCGTCGCGCCCGAGGACTTCGGCGAGCTGACGCCGCTGCTGGCGGGCTGGGTCGCGGGCGAGGTCCCGTGGGACAGCTGCTACGGCCCGGTCCAGGAACTCGCCCACTCGGTGCGGCGGTTCGACGTCAGCCCCGCCCTGTTCACCTACGCGGGCCTGCGCGCGTCGCTCTCTCTGATCGAGGAGCTGGGCATCGACGCGATCCACACCCACGACGTGGGCCTCGCCGACCGCTTCCGCACCGGCCTGGCCTCCCTCGGCCACACCCCCGTCCCGTCCCCCGGCTCGGCCGTCGTCTCCGTCCCGGGTCTGGGCCACCGCCAGCCCGAGCTGAGCGAGGCGGGCATCGAGGTGTCCAACCGGGCGGGCAACCTGCGTGCCGCGTTCCACCTGTACAACACGGCCGCCGACGTGGACCGGCTGCTGGACGCCCTGTCCTCCTGAGCCCTGGGCGGGGACGTTCCGCCTGCGACACACGGGCACCGACGTGACCGGCCCCTGACCGCCTGTCGTCCTGAACCACTGGCGCGGCCCCGGCCGGGACGCTAGGAAAGGGGAGTGGAGTCCACGGGCGAAATGCCGTCGAACCCGGCCGCCGACGAGGAGCTGCACCGGCGGCTGGTGTACGGCGACGAGTCCGCGCTGGCCGAGGTGTACGCGGCGTACGTACCGCTGGTGCGCCGGATCGCGGTGCGGGTGACCCGTACCCCGGGCGCCGCCGAGGACGTGGCGCAGGAGGTCTTCGCCCACCTGTGGAGCAGGCCGTACGCCTTCGACCCGCGCCGTGGCTCGCTGCGCACCTGGCTGTCTCTGCTCGCGCACCGGCGGGCCGTGGACTGGGTGCGCGGCGAGGCCCGGCACCGCAAGCACGCCCACGCCGACGACGACGCCCTGCGCGCGGTCCCGGAACCCGGGCCCGGACCGGACGAGACGGTCGTGGACCGGGAGCGCACCCTGCTCCTGCACAGCGCGCTCGCCGAACTTCCCGAGCCGCAGCGTCAGGTGGTGCACCTCGCCTATTTCGCGGGCCGCACCTACCGGCAGGCCGCCGTGGAGCTGGGCATTCCCGAGGGCACCGCCAAGTCCAGGCTGCGCACCGCACTGCGCTCGCTGGCCGAAACGCTGGCCGACCCACCCGACCCCGCGCGGGCAAGAGGCGCATGATGGCAGTAGGTGTCCGTGCTCCACGGGAAGGAGGCGTTCGGTGACCGAGCACGAGGACGTACGCGAACTGCTGGCCGCCTGGGCCTTCGGCGCCCTGGACGCGGCCGACGCCGACCGGGTCCGGCCGCACCTGGCGGGCTGCGAGAGCTGCGCGGCGGAGGCGGAACGGCTGCGTGAGACGGTACGACTGCTGGACGGCCCGCCCATCGGCGGACTGCCCGCCCGCCCCGCCACCGGACTCCCGCCCGCGTTGCTCGCCCGCCGCCCCACCGCGCCTCGCACCGCCGCCCACGCCGCGCCCTACGCCGCCGCCGTCCAGGCGCTACGGGCACTGCTCCCCGAGGCGGAGGGCCGCTGGACCACGCCGGTCGTGCACGACTGGGACGTCCACGCCACCGTCGCCCACCTGATGGCCGCCGACGAGGCACTGGCCGGCCGCCTCGGCATCCCCGCGCGGGTCCCGGAGACCGTGCTCCCGCAGGACATGCGCTGGGAGGACGCCTGGGACCGCCGCACCGCCGACGTAATCGCCCACGAGCACGCCCGTACGCCCGGGGAGACGGTCGCGTCCTGGTCCGGGCAGGCGGACGCGCTCCTTGCCACCCCCGAGGCCCGCGACCCCGAACTGGCCGCGCGCGCCGAGCTGTTGATGGGCCTGCGCCTCCCGGTCGCCGACCACTTCGCGGTCCGGGCCTTCGAGACGTGGATCCACACGGACGACATCGGCCGCGCCCTGGGCCTGGTGGTTCCCCCGCCCCCCGAGCCCCACCTGGACCAGCTGGTCCGCCTGGCGGTTCGGGTCCTGGGCCTCGCCCTCGGCCCCGAAGCACCCCCGGTGCTCTTCTCCGTCACCGGCGGCGAGGAGTGGGTCCTGGGCTCGTCGGCCGAGCCCGTCGCCGCCGAACTCACCCTGGACCCGGTCGACTTCTGCCTCCTCATGGGCGGCCGAACGGCCCCCGAGGAGGTCCCGCGCGGCGCCACGGGCGACGCGACCGCCGTCCGGAACGTACTGGAGACGGCCGCGTCGCTGGCGTGGCTGTAGCGGGCCAGTGGACCGGTGTGAAGTCCCCGGACCCCGGCTGTGGGGTGCTCACCGCACCGGAGTGAAGTCCCTCGCCCCGATGAACTCCGGACGCCGGACCGGGGCCGCGAACGGCTCGACCGCCTTGTTCTCCACGCTGTTGAAGACGATGAAGACGTTGCTGCGCGGGAACGGGGTGATGTTGTCGCCCGAGCCGTGCATGCAGTTGCAGTCGAACCAGGTGGCCGAGCCGGCCCGGCCGGTGAAGAGGCGGATGCCGTGCTCGGAGGCCATCCTGGTGAGGGCCTCGTCGGACGGGGTGCCCGCGTCCTGCATCTGGAGGGACTTCTTGTAGTTGTCCTTCGGAGTGGCACCCGCGCAGCCCAGGAACGTCCGGTGCGAGCCCGGCATGATCATCAGGCCGCCGTTGGTGTCGTAGTTCTCGGTCAGCGCGATCGAGACGGACACCGTGCGCATGTTCGGCAGGCCGTCCTCGGCGTGCCAGGTCTCGAAGTCCGAGTGCCAGTAGAAGCCGCTGGCGCCGAACCCGGGCTTGACGTTGATCCGGGACTGGTGGACGTACACGTCGGAGCCGAGGAGCTGCCGGGCGCGCCCGACGACCCGCTCGTCGCGCACCAGCCGCGCGAACACCTCACTGATCCGGTGCACTTCGAACACCGACCGGATCTCCTTGGACTTCGGCTCGATGATCGAGCGCTCGTCGGCGCGGATCTCCGGGTCGGTGACCAGCCGCTCCAACTCGCCGCGGTACACGGCCACTTCGTCGTCGGTGATCAGCTGCTCCACAGGGAGGAAGCCGTCACGCTCGTACGCCTGGAGCTCCGGGCCGGAGATCGGGCCCGGCGTGCCGGGCGCGGACCACACCACCGGGTCCTGGCGCGGGAGCGTCACCTCGGTGGCGCCTCGGCTGGGGTACAGATCGGTCATCGTCATGATGCGTCACACCTCCTCGGGTTCGGTGAGCAGCGGATACACGCCGTTCTCGTCGTGGTCCTCCCGGCCGGTCACCGGCGGGTTGAAGACACAGATGCAGCGGAAGTCCTCCTTCACCCGCAGCGTGTGCCTCTCGTGGCCGTCCAGCAGGTACATGGTCCCGGGCGTGATCGAGTGGGTCAGCCCGGACTCGTGATCGGTCAGTTCGGCCTCGCCCTCGACACAGACGACCGCCTCGATGTGGTTCGCGTACCACATCGACGTCTCCGTACCCGCGTACAGAATCGTCTCGTGCAGGGAGAACCCGACCCGCTCCTTGGCGAGGACGATGCGTTTGCTCTCCCAGGTGCCGGACGCCGCCTTCACATGCCGGTCGGTGCCTTCGATGTCCTTGAACGAACGGACGATCACAGTTTCGGACGCCTCCTGATCAGATGGTTTCTCGGACGGCACGGGCGAGCACGCTCAGGCCCGCGTCGAGTTCCTCGGGGGTGATGGTCAGCGCGGGCAGCAGCTTCACGACCTCGCCCTCCGGGCCGGACGTCTCGATCAGCAGCCCGAGTTCGAAGGCGCGCCGCGCGATCCGGTCGGCCCGGTCCTTGGCGTGGAACTCCAGCCCCCACACCAGCCCGCGGCCCCGGTACTCCTTCACATCGGCGAGGTTCTCCTCCGTGATGGAGATCAGCGCCTGCTCGACCTGCTCACCGCGGGCCCGGGTCTGCTTCTCCATCGCGCTGCCGTCGGCCCAGTACGTCTGCAGCGCGGCGGTCGCGGTGACGAAGGCGGGGTTGTTGCCGCGGAACGTGCCGTTGTGCTCGCCCGGCTCCCAGATGTCCAGCTCCGGCCGGAACAGGCACAGGGACATGGGCAGCCCGTAGCCGCTGATGGACTTGGACACGGTGACGATGTCCGGGGTGATGCCCGCCTCCTCGAAGGAGAAGAAGGCGCCGGTACGGCCGCAGCCCATCTGGATGTCGTCGACGATCAGCAGCATGTCCTGCCGCTCGCACAACTCCTTGAGCGCGCGCAGCCATTCGGGCCGGGCGACGTTGATGCCGCCCTCGCCCTGCACGGTCTCCACGATCACCGCGGCGGGCTTGTTCAGCCCGGACCCCTGGTCCTCCAGCAGCCGCTCGAACCACAGGAAGTCCGGGACGGTGCCGTCGAAGTAGTTGTCGAACGGCATGGGCGTGCCGTGAACCAGCGGAATCCCGGCCCCGGCCCGCTTGAAGGCGTTGCCGGTGACGGCGAGGGAACCCAGCGACATCCCGTGAAAGGCATTGGTGAACGAGACAATGGCCTCGCGCCCCTTGACCTTCCGGGCGAGCTTCAGCGCGGACTCGACGGCATTCGTTCCCGTCGGCCCCGGGAACATGACCTTGTACGGCAGGTCCCGCGGCCGCAGCACCAGGTCCTGGAAGGTCTGCAGGAACGCCCGCTTCGCACTGGTCGACATGTCGAGCCCGTGCGTGACGCCGTCCCGCTCCAGATAGTCGATCAACGCCCGTTTCAGGACCGGGTTGTTGTGCCCGTAGTTCAGTGAGCCGGCCCCGGCGAAGAAGTCCAGGTACTCGTGGCCGTCCTCGTCGTACATGCGGCTGCCCCGCGCACGGTCGAAGACGGTGGGCCAGCCTCGGCAGTAGCTGCGCACCTCGGACTCCAGGGTCTGGAAGACGCTGAGGTCGGGCTGGGTGATGGTCACGACGAATCGCTCCTCGTTGCGTGGGGAGGTCAGTGGGGGAGGGGACCGATGCGGTAGAGGACCTCGGGGTCGTGCGGCCCGTCGGGGAACAGGCCCGCCTCGAACAGCACCTCGCGCTCCAGAGCGGCGCCGTGCCGCTCGGCGAAGGAGGTGAACAGCCGCTCGGAGGCGGTGTTTCCGGGCGTGATGGTGGTCTCCACGCCGGTGACGCCGTACGCGCTGCCGACCCGTGCGACGAGCCCGTCGAGCAGCGCGGCGGCGATGCCGCGGCCGCGATGGGCGTCGTCCACCGCGACCTGCCAGACCAGCAGGGTCCGGGGCCGGGCGGGCCGGATGTATCCGGTGACGAAGCCGACCGGCCGCCCGTCCTCGTCGCGGGCGACCGCCGAGGTGCCGGCGAAGTCCCGGCACCACAGCAGATAGCTGTAGGACGAGTTCAGATCGAGCGTCCTGGAGTCCTTGGCGATACGCCACAGCGCGGCGCCGTCGGTCACCGTCGGCCGGTCGATTTGCAGGTCTGCTTGTGCGGCAGTCATGCGAATTGAACTTACCGAGCAGAATTCAAAATTGCATGGCGGGGAGGGGTTACGCGAGCAGGGCGGATGTGTTATCCGCGCGAGGGTCGTACTGTCCCGATATGCACCGTGCGATTGGTGCGAACCGGACGTGATGTTGAACGCGTCACAGTCATGTAATCTCGCCGAATCGTGCCCGAATTAGGCCCGCTTCGGCGCGCACAAAATCTGTGCGTTTACGCTCGCGGAAACCGGGAAGAAGAGAACAGGAAGCTGCTCTGATAAAGAATTCAAGAATTATCGCGGAGCGTAAATTCAGGTACCGGTCGTGCCGTCGATGCGCTCGCGCAGGATGTCGGCGTGCCCGGCATGGCGGGCGTACTCCTCGATCATGTGCAGATACACCCACCGCAGACTGACCTCGGCCCCACCGAAGGGCCCGCCCCCGGGGATGCGCCCGACCTCGTCGAGCCCCCGCCCACCGCACACGGCCCGCCCCAACTCGATCTCCCGCCGCCACACGGCGAGCGCCTCCTCCAGCCCCCGCTCCTCGCTCAGCGCATACCCGGTCTCGTCCCCGAATACGGTCTCCGCCCCGACGTCCCCGAACGCCCGCCGGAACCAGTTCCGTTCCACCTCGGCCATGTGCTGCACAAGCCCAGCAGCGTCAGCGCGGACGGCTCCGCGGAGGCTTCCCGAACCTGCGCGTCATCCAACCCGGCGCACTTGACCTCAAGGGTGCCCCGATGAAAGTCCAACCACCCTTCGAGCATGGCCCGTTCGTCCCCGAGACGAGGAGGCACGACACGTCCGTCGGGGAGGGTGGCGGGGGTGCGTTCGTCAGTGGTCATGGTCCCACCATGGCCGATACGGCAGCGCTCCGGTACGCCAACACCGGACACATCCGCCCGCTACCGCCCCCGCACCGCCCGCCGAGCCCCCTCCAAGTCAACCCGCACCCCGAACTCCCCAAGAGCCGCGCCAAGGGCGGCCAGGCAGGACTCCACCACGTCCAGGCGGGCGGCCGGGCCGTAGTGGTTCACGCGGATCATCTCGCCGGACAGGGCGCCTCCGCCCGCCGCGAGCGGCAACTCGGGGTTCAGGCTCAGGGCCTTGGCCACCACCGCCGAGGCGTCGACGCCGGACGGGGTGCGCAGGGTCGTCGCGACCGGGGCTGCCTCCGTCGCCTCGTACACGTACGGCTCCAGACCGCCGCCCAGGGCGACCGCTCCCGCCCGCGTCGCCGCCGCGGCCGAGGCGTGGCGGGTCATCAGCGACTCCAGGCCCTCCTCCTCGATGCGGGCCAGGCAGGCCTCCAGGGCGAGCATCTCCAGCTGTGCCGGAGCGTGCAGCAGGGCGCGGCGGCCGCTGTCGATCCAGCGTTCCTTCCAGTCCAGGAGGGAGAGGTAGGAGCGGCGCGGTGCCCTCGGGTTGGCGGTCATACGGGCCCACGCCCGTTCGCTCACCGATACCGCCGACACCCCGGCTGGGCCGCCCATCGCCTTCTGGGCGCCGATCACGCACAGGTCCACGCCCCACGCGTCCGGCAGCACAGGCTCCGCGCCGATCGAGGCCACCGCGTCCAGGTAGAACAGCGCCCCGTGCCGCCGTACCACCTCGCCGATCTCCGCCACCGGGTTGGTGTTGCCCGTCGCCGCCTCCGCGTGGACCAGGGAGACGAAGTCGATCTCCGGGTGCTCGGCGAAGGCGTCGGCGATCTGGGCGGCCGTGACCGCCGTGTGGAAGGGCACCGCCAGGTCGATCACCTCGGCGCCGCAGTCCCGCAGCCAGTCGCCGAAGGTCTGGCCGTAGGGGCCGGTGATCACGTTCAGGGCTGTCGTGCCGGGGGCCGCCGTGCCGCGGATCGCGCCCTCCAGGGGCAGGAGTGCCTCGCCCTGCATGATCACGACGTCCTGTCGTGTGTCCAGCAGCCGGGCCACCCGCTCCTCGATCGACGCGAACCGCTCCGCGCTCAGGGGGGCGAGGTCCAGGAAGGGGTGGGTCACGGCGGTGCTCTCTCTGCTCGGCCTGCGATCGACGACGTCGTCGAGCGTAATGCCCGCCCGCGCCCCCTACGACTGCCGCTCGCCGGCCCCTCCGGTTGCGAGTTCTTAGGCCAAACGCCTCCCTAACCATCGGTTTGATTTGAGAGACTCAAACTTCTCCTTATAATCGGAACGCACAGTTCCCCCACAGGAGGCTCCTCCGTGAAGACGACCCTCGGGCGCCGGACCCGCATTCTGGCCGCAACCACCGCGACGGCCGGGCTGGTGTTCGTGGTCGGCTGTTCCTCGGACGACGACGGGGGCAGCGGCTCCAAGACCGCCGCCGGTGGCGTCGAACTCGTCAAGGCGGGGCAGCTCACCACCTGCACGCACCTGCCCTACCCGCCCTTCCAGTCGGAGATCGACGGCAAGGTGCAGGGCTTCGACGTCTCCCTCATCGACCTCGTCGCCGAGGACCTGGGCGTCAAGCAGGCCATCCTCGACACCCCCTTCGAGAACTTCAAGACGGGCGCGTTCCTCAACTCCGGTGAGTGCGACCTCGCCGCCGCCGGTATGACCATCACCGAGGAGCGGAAGAAGAACGTCGACTTCTCCGACCCGTACTTCGAGGCCACGCAGGCCGTGCTGGCCGACAAGGACGCCGGGATCACGTCCTTCGCCGACCTGAAGGGCAAGAAGGTCGGCGCCCAGGCGCAGACCACCGGTGAGGACTACGCCAAGAGCCAGGGCCTCGACCCCGTCTCCTTCGAGTCATCCGACGCCGTCCTCAACGGACTGCGCACCGGCCAGGTCGACGCCGTCGTCATCGACTACCCGGTCGTCCAGGGCTGGCTGAAGGACAAGGCCAACGCCGACGCCTTCGTGGTCGCCGAGCAGATCAACACCGGTGAGCAGTACGGCTTCACGGTGAAGAAGGGCAACGCCAAGCTCCTCGCCGCCATCAACAAGGCGATCGCCGGCGCCAAGGCCGACGGCACCTACAAGGAGATCTACGAGAAGTGGATCGGCCCGTACGACGAGTCCGCCGCCTCGCCGTCCGCGTCGGCATCCTGACCCCATGGCCGACACCGACGTACCGATCCAGCCGAAGAAGAAGGGACTGACCCGGCGCCAGAAGCGCCGGCTGTCCCGCGGCATCCAGTACACGGTCTTCGTCGCGGCCCTGATCGCGCTCGCGGTCACGGCCGACTGGGACCGCCTCCAGAACCAGTTCGCCCAGGCGGACATCGCCGAGCAGATGTTCCCGGACATCATCACGCTCGCGCTGAAGAACACCGTGCTGTACACCGTGTCCGGCTTTGTCTTCGGGCTGGTCCTCGGCATGGTGATCGCGCTGATGCGGCTGTCCTCCGTGGGCCCGTACCGCTGGTTCGCCGGGATCTACATCGAGATCTTCCGCGGTCTGCCCGCCCTGCTGATCTTCATCTTCATCGGCGTGGCCATCCCGCTCGCCTTCCCCGGCACGGAGATCCCCGGCGGAACCTACGGAAAGGTCGCCCTCGCGCTCGGCCTGGTCGCCGCCGCGTACATGGCCGAGACCATCCGCGCGGGCATCCAGGCCGTACCCAAGGGACAGCTGGAGGCGGCGCGCTCGCTGGGCTTCTCGCCCGCCCGCGCGATGGTGTCGATCATCATCCCGCAGGCGTTCCGGATCATCCTCCCGCCGCTGACCAACGAACTCGTCCTGCTCTTCAAGGACTCCTCGCTGGTCCTCTTCCTCGGTGTCACCCTGGAGGAGCGCGAACTGTCCAAGTACGGCCGTGACCTGGCCAGCACCACCGCCAACTCCACGCCGATCCTCGTCGCCGGCCTGTGCTACCTGCTGGTCACGATCCCGCTCGGCTTCGTCGTGCGCCGTATGGAGGCCAAGGCCCAGGAGGCCGTGAAGTGACGACCCGACCCGAGATCCGCGTCAAGGACCTGCACAAGTCCTTCGGCGCCAACGAGGTCCTCAAGGGCATCGACCTGGAGATCCGGCAGGGCGAGGTGGTCTGTGTCATCGGCCCCTCCGGCTCCGGCAAGTCGACCCTGCTGCGCTGTGTGAACCTGCTGGAGGAGCCCACCCGGGGCCAGGTCTTCGTCGGCGGTACGGAACTGACCGACCCGGACGTCGACATCGACGCCGTGCGCCGCCGCATCGGCATGGTGTTCCAGCAGTTCAACCTCTTCCCGCACCTGACGGTGACCGAGAACCTCACCCTGCCGCAGCGCCGGGTCCTCAAGCGGGGCAAGGCCGAGGCGGCGAAGGTGGCCGCCGAGAACCTGGAGCGGGTCGGCCTCGCCGAGAAGGCCGCCGCCTACCCCGCCTCCCTGTCCGGCGGTCAGCAGCAGCGCGTCGCCATCGCCCGCGCCCTCGCCATGGGCCCCGAGGTGATGCTCTTCGACGAGCCGACCTCCGCGCTCGACCCCGAGCTGGTCGGCGACGTCCTCGCGGTCATGCGCATGCTGGCCGACGAGGGCATGACGATGATGGTCGTCACCCACGAGATGACCTTCGCCCGCGAGGTCGCCGACCGGGTCGTCTTCATGGACGGCGGCGTCATCGTCGAGGACGGCAGCCCCGAACAGGTCATCGGCAGCCCCGGCCACGAGCGCACCCGCCACTTCCTCTCCCGCCTCCTCGACCCCGCGATGGCCGAGGTGGAGGAGGGGACCGGCGACCAGGTGGGGAAGTCCGACTGACGGCTGGCTAAGGTGCCGTGCATGAGCGATCGCGCGGTGCTGCACGTGAAGGGCAGGGTCCTGGTCGGGCCCGACGACGTCCGGGACGAGCTGTGGGTCGTCGGCGGCCGGATCACCTACGACCGGCCCACGGCCGCCCAGGACGTCCGTACCGTCGAGGGCTGGGCCCTGCCCGGCCTGGTCGACGCGCACTGCCACGTCGGGCTCGGCGCCCACGGCCCCGTCGACCGGGACACGGCCGAGAAGCAGGCCCTCACCGACCGCGAGGCCGGCACCCTGCTGATCCGTGACGCGGGCTCGCCCTCCGACACCCGCTGGGCCGACGACCGCGACGACCTGCCGAAGATCATCCGCGCGGGCCGCCACATCGCCCGCACCCGCCGCTACATCCGCGGCTACGCCCACGAGATCGAGCCGGCCGACCTCGTCACCTACGTCGCCCAGGAGGCCCGCCGCGGCGACGGCTGGGTGAAGCTGGTCGGCGACTGGATCGACCGCGACCTAGGCGATCTCGCCCCGAGCTGGCCGCGCGCCGAGGTCGAGGCCGCCATCGCCGAAGCGCACCGCCTGGGCGCCCGCGTCACCGCGCACTGCTTCGCCGAGAACTCCCTCCGCGACCTGGTGGAGGCGGGCATCGACTGCATCGAGCACGCCACCGGCCTCACCGACGACCTCGTCCCGCTCTTCGCCGAACGCGGCGTCGCCATCGTGCCCACCCTGGTCAACATCGCCACCTTCCCCAAGCTCGCCAAGGGCGGCGAGGAGAAGTTCCCGCGCTGGTCGGCGCACATGCGCCGGCTGTACGAACGCCGCTACGACACCGTCCGCAACGCCTACGACGCCGGCATCCCCGTCTTCGTCGGCACCGACGCGGGCGGCACCCTCCCGCACGGTCTGGTCGCCGCCGAGGTCGAGGAACTCGTCACCGCCGGACTCCCGGCCGATCAGGCGCTCTCGGCCACCACATGGGGCGCACGGCGCTGGCTCGGGCGCCCCGGACTCGACGAGGGCGCGCCGGCGGACCTGGTGGTCTACGAGACGGACCCGAGGGCCGACGTACGTGTACTGGCGGCGCCGCGCAGGGTCGTACTGAACGGCCGTGTCATGAGTTGACCGGGTGGCTGTGGAGAACGTGCGTGCCCAGGGATTCGAAGACCTGCACGGAAGAGTCACGTTGGAGTGAACCCTCGTCAGTTCGCTGACGGCCCCCTGTTCGCGCGACATTCTTACGGGGTCCCGAGCACTCTCTCTGGGGGTCCCCACCTTGAACGGCAACAACTTCCGCCTGCCCGCACGCCGTTTCGCGACCGTCGCGGCGGCCACGGCCCTCGCCGCCGGACCAGCAGCACTGGCCGGAGCGGGCACCGCGCACGCGACCGGCGAGCAGGGCCGCGCGAGCGCGGTGGTGCTGCGCACCGGGCTCGACGTCTCCCTGCTCAACAAGACCGTGAACGCGCCGCTCGCGGTCTCCCTCAACGAGGTCCAGGCACCGCAGAGCGCCGAGAAGACCGCGCTGACGGCCCAGTTGGACGGCGTGGACGGCGGCAAGCCGTTCACCGTGCTGGGCGCCGAGGTCGCCTCGGCGAAGGCGACGGTGACCGACACCAAGGCCGAGGGCAGCACCAACCTGACGCACGCCAAGGTCCACGTCCCGGGCCTGCCCCTGCTGTCCCTGATCGAACTGCAGGCGGTCACCTCCAAGGCGACCTGCGAGGCGGGCAAGGCCCCGACCGCCAACTCCGACCTGGTCGGCCCGGTGACGGTCCTCGGCAAGAAGGTCACCGTCACGGCCGGCGGCCCGACCGACGTCAAGGTGCCCGGCGTCGGCGAGGTCCGCCTGGACCTGTCCAAGACGGAGACCACAAGCCGTACGGCCGCCGCCACCGCGCTCGAACTGACCGTCTCGGTCAACCCGTTGAAGCTGAACGTGGCCGAGGTCACCGGCACCGTCACGCTGGCGAAGGCGACCTGCGAGGCCCCGCCCGAGGTGGTCACGGAGGCCGAGCCGGCCCCCGCCGTCGAACCCCAGGGCAGCAGCGAACCCGTCCAGGAGGCGGGCCTCGCCGAGACCGGCGGCAGCTCCCTGACCCCGTACCTCGCGGGCGGCGCGGCCGTGCTGCTCGCGGCGGGCGGGGGAGCGGTGGCCATGGCCCGCCGCGGCAAGAGCTGACCGGCGCCCTCCGGTCGGCGGTGACTCCACCACCGCCGACCGGATCAGCCGGTCAGCGCCCGTTCCAGTGCCCCGAGGAACGCGTCCGCTGTCCCCCGGTCCCGCACCGCCAGCCGCAGCCACCGTTCGTCGAGGCCGGGGAAGGTGTCCCCGCGCCGCACGGCGAAGCCCAGCTCGCGCAGCCGCCGCCGTACCGCGGCAGCCTCCGGCAGGCGTACGAGGACGAAGGGGCCCTCCGCAGGTTCCGTCACCCGCACCCCGCGTGACGCGAACTCCCGGAGCCCGGCGACGAGATGGGCCCGGTCGGCGGCGATGCGGTGGGCCGCGTGCCCGGCCTCGGCCAGCGCCCGCGGTTCCACGCACGCCTCGGCCGCGGCCAGCGCCGGCGTGGACACCGGCCACAGCGGCTGGGCCCGCTCCAGTTCCGCGACGGTCTCCGGGTCGGCCAGGACGTACCCGATGCGCAGTCCCGCGAGCCCCCACGTCTTGGTGAGGCTGCGCAGAACGACCAGGCCGGGCACATCCGTACGCCCCGCGAGGGCCTCCCGCTCACCCGGCACCGCGTCCATGAACGCCTCGTCCACCACCAACGTCCGCCCGGGACGCGCGAGTCGGACAAGGGAAGCGGCCGGGTGCAGGACCGAGGTCGGGTTCGTCGGGTTTCCGACGACCACCAGGTCCGCCTCCTCCGGCACCGCCGCCGGATCGAGCCGGAAGCCGTCCTCCTCCCGCAGCAGCACCCGGTCCACGGTGTGTCCCGCGTCCCGCAGCGCCGCCTCCGGCTCCGTGAACTGCGGGTGCACGACCACCGGTTGACGCACCTTCAGCGCCCGCGCCAGCAGCACGAACGCCTCCGCCGCGCCCGCCGTGAGCAGCACCCGCTCCACCGGCAGCCCGTGCCGCGCCGCCACCGCCGCCCGCGCCGCCCGCCCGTCCGGGTAGACGGCCAGCGAGCCGAGCGAGGCCGCGATCCGCTCCCGCAGCCACGGCGGCGGGGTGTCCGCGCGGACGTTCACGGCCAGATCCACCAGCGCCGAACCGTCGTCACGGACCTCCGCGTCCCCGTGGTGCCGCAGATCATGCCCCTCAGTGCGCATGCGAGTGCGCCCCATGCGCCCCGTGGTGGTGGCCGTGGTGGTGATGGTGGCCGTCGTCGTCCGGGTGGAAGTGCGGCTGCTGCGGCAGCCCCACCTTGTCCTCGAACCCGGGCAGCGCGATCCGGTACACGCACGAGTCGCAGTTCATCCGCAGATCGCCCTTGACGGCCTCCTCGTACCGCTCCATCACCAGATCCAGCAGCTCCGGCTCCGGACCGATCACCTCGGCCGAGGCGACCTCGACCTCCGGATGCGCGGACGCCCACTCCTCGGTCTGCGCCTTGACCCGGTCCGGCAGGATCCCCGTGAACAGGAAGTACGGCAGCACCACGACCTTCCGCGCGCCCAGCTTCGCGCACCGGTCCAGGCCGCTCGGCACGTCCGGCGCGGCCAGCGACACGAACGCCGTCTCCACACCCGCGTACCCGCGCCCCTCCCACAGCAGCCGGGCCGCCTTGTGCACCTCGGCGTTGGCGTCCGGGTCCGTCGACCCGCGCCCCACCAGCAGCACGGTCACGTCGGCGCGGTCCCAGTCGCCGAGCACCGCCTCAAGCCGCCGCTCCAGCACGTTCAGCAGCGACGGGTGCGGGCCCAGCGGGCGGCCGTAGGTGTACGAGATACCGGGGTGGCGCTCCTTCTCGCGGGCCAGCGCCGCCGGAATGTCGCCCTTGGCGTGCCCGGCGGAGACCAGCATCAGCGGCACCGCCGCGAACCGGCGCACCCCCCGCTGAACCAGCTCGGTGACCGCGTCGCCGAGCGGCGGCGGGGACAGCTCGATGAAACCGCCCGCCACCGGCAGGTCGGGGTGGCGGCGGCCCAGTTCCCGGACGAAGTCGCGGAACGCCTCGGCTCCGGCGTCGTCCCGGGTGCCATGGCCGGCGATGAGCAGCGCGGGCGGGGTGGTCACGATGTCTCCTCAAGGGAAGTGGGGTGGTACAGCAGGGCGTTGAGGGCGGCCGAGGCGACCGCCGAACCGCCCTTCTCGGACACGTTGCTCACGGCGGGCAGCCCGCTCTCGCGCAGCGCGGCCTTGGACTCGACGGCGCCGACGAAACCGACCGGCAGCCCGATCACCAGGGCCGGTTCGGCGTCCAGGGTCAGCAGTTCCTCCAGCGCGGTCGGCGCGTTGCCGATCACCCACAGGGCGCCGGGCCCCACCTGCTCGTAGGCGAGCCGGATCGCGTGCGCGGAGCGGGTGAGCCCGGGTCCGGCGACCGCGTCGCGCAGTCGGCAGACGGTCTCGCGCCGGGTGATCCCGGCCGCGACCATCTCCACGTCCACGACGACCGGCGCCCCGGCGTGCAGCGCGGCGTGCGCCTTCTCCAGCTTGCCCTCGTCCATGACGAGGTCGTCGGCGTAGTCCAGGTCGGCGGCGGAGTGGATGACCCGCTCCACGACCGCGCGGGTCAGCGGCGGGAAGTGCGAGGTGTCCAGACGGGCGCGCAGCCGCCGGTAGGACTCCTCTTCGATGGGGTGGACGACTCGTTTCACTTCGCCTCCTCCTGCGAGGCCTGCCAGCGGTAGCCGCGCGGTGTGACCATGCGCCCGGCGATGGCGCGGGTCGCGGTGTTGCCGACGGTCACGACGGTCATCATGTCCACCCACGCCGGGTCGAGTTCACCGAGCGTGGTGAGTCGGCTGGATTCGTCCGGCCGGGAGGCGTTGCGGACGACACCGACCGGCGTCGAGGGCTCCCGGTGCTCGGACAGCACGGCGAGCGCCTTCGGCAACTGCCAGTCCCGGCCCCGCGAACGGGGGTTGTAGAAGGTCACCACCAGGTCCGACTCGGCCGCCGCCCGCACCCGCCGCTCGATGACCTCCCACGGCGTGTGCAGATCGGACAGGCTGATGGAGACGTGGTCGTGGCCCAGCGGCGCCCCGAGGATCGCCCCGGCCGCGAGCGCCGCGGTCACCCCGGGCACCCCGACCACCTCGATGTCGTCGCTCGCCTCCGCCAGCGCGGGCGAGGCCATCGCGTACACCCCGGCGTCCCCGCTGCCGATCAGCGCCACGGCATGCCCCGCGCGGGCCTCGGCCACCGCGGTACGGGCCCGCTCCTCCTCGGCTCCGAGCCCGGACTCCAGCACCCGGGTGCCGGGGCGCAGCAGATCGCGGATCTGGTCGACGTACTGGTCCAGGCCCACCAGCACCGAGGCGCGCCGCAGTTCGGCCTTCGCACGCGGGGTGAGCAGATCGCGGGCGCCCGGACCGAGGCCGACCACGGCGAGCCGACCGCGCGCGGGACGCCGTACGACCGCACACGTGGCCATCGCCGACTTCCGCTTGGGGACAAGGAGTTCACCGCCCCCGTACAGCGCCGAGGCCTCCGCGACCGACGGGGTGCCGACGGCGGTGAGGGGGTGCTCGGAGGGGTTGGGCACGTCGATCCGGGCCAGCTCCTCGGCCGGATACGTCACCAGCGGCACCCCGAGCCGTTCGGCCGCCGCGACGATGCCGGGCTCCTCGGCCTTGGCGTCCACGGTGGCCAGATACGCCACCGAGAGCACGGAAAGCCCGTCCAGCGACGCGTGGATCAGCTCCAGGATCTCCTCGACCGGAGCCCCCTTCGAGGCGCCGACCCCCACCACCAGCGACGGCGGACGCAGGACGGCCTCCCGCTCGGCGGGCTCCACGGCACGGTCGGTCACCCGCAGCGTGTACGCGCCCTCCCCGCCGGTCCGCAGCGCGGGCAGCGGCCACGCCAACTCGGCGCGCAGGGCCACCTGTTCGCCGTCCAGCAGGGCCCGCGACACGGCGGCGACATCGCCCTCCACCGGGAGGCCGAGGGTGTCCAGACCGGGCAGCCCGACGGCGTCCGTCGCCGTCGTCACCACCGGCTGCGCCCCCAGCACCTCGGCGACCTCACCGGCCAGCTCATTGGCGCCCCCACCGTGCCCGCCGACCAGCGACACGGCGAACCGCCCGCCCTCGTCGACGCAGACCACACCCGGGTCGGTCCGCTTGTCCCCGAGCAGCGGCGCCACCAGGCGCACCACCGCCCCGGTCGCCAGGAAGCACACGAGCTGCTCGCACTCCGCGAAGGCGGCCCGTACGGCGTCCGCCACCGGACCCTCGTACACGCGCGTCCGCTCCGGCCAGGCCGCGGCCAGCCGGTCCCGGGCAGCCGCCCCCGCCGCGGTGGCGGAAATCAGGCCGATCACTGAGCAACTCCTTCGTCGACAAGGGGAGTTCGCACACCCCAGAGCAGGAAAACGGGATTGGTCGCCGCCAGCCGGGACACATCCCCCGGCAGCGGCGAGAGCCGCGAGGACTGCAACAGCACGCCGTCGCAGTCGAACCCGGCCCAGGCGAGCGCGTCCCGCGCGGCCGGAACCCGGTCCAGCGCCGCCATCGCCACGACCACCGTCCGCCGGGTGCGCCGCGCGCACGCCGACACGATCTCCGGCAGCTCGGCACCACCACCGCCGACGAACACGGCGTCCGGGTCGTCCAGTTCGGCGAGCGCGGCGGGGGCGGCACCGTGCACGGTGTGCACGTCGACCCCGTGCGCGGCGGCGTTGGCGCGGATCCGCCCGACACCGTCCAAGGTCTTCTCCACGGCGACGACGGCGGCGCCGAGCCGCGCGCACTCCACCGCCACCGAGCCCGAGCCCGCGCCCACGTCCCACACCAGGTCGCCGAGCCGGGGCCCGAGCCGGGCCAGCGCCAGCGCCCGCACCTCGAACTTGGTGATCATCGAGTCCCGGTGCGCGAACTCCGCCTCGGCCAGCGCCCATCCGTCAGGCCCGGCCGGCGGCCCCGCGACCGTGCGCACCGGCCCCAGCAGCCGCGCCTCGTCCAGACACAGCACCACACTCACCGCCGCACCCCAGTCCCGGTCCGCCGCCTCGGCGGGCGTGACCCGCTCCACGCGCTCCTCGGCCGTACCGAGCGCGGACGCGACCAGCAGCACCCGACCCGAGTCCCGCAGCGCCGCGCCCAGTTCCGCCGGACCGGCCCCCGGCCCGGTCAGCACCGCCACCTTCGGCCGCGCCCGGCACACGTTCACGGCCGTACGAGGGTCCCGCCCGTGCGCGCTGACCACGACCGCGTCGTCCCACGGCACCCCGGCCCGCGCGAACGCGGCGGCCACGGAGGACACCCCCGGCCGCACGTCCAGCGCACCGGACCCGAACCGCTCCGCCAGCACCCGCACGATCCCGAAGAACCCCGGGTCACCGGAGGCCAGCACGACCACCCTGTGCGCCTTGTCCAGATGCCGCTCGATCACGTCCAGGGCCGGGGCGAGCGGACCGAGCACGACCCGCTCGGCGTCCGCCGGAACCGGCGCCGCGTCCAGGTGCCGCCGCCCGCCCACGACGAGCCGCGCCCCGGCCAGCGTCCCGGCGTCGAGCGGCGCCCCCGTCCCGGTACCGACGACCGTGATCATGTTCCCGCCCCGCTCGCCCCGCGCTCGCGCAGCGCCCGCCGGGCCTCGGGGTCGGCCTTGCGGAACCCGTGGAAGTGACCGGGGTGGTACAGGTGCGAACGGGTCCCGTGCGCGGACAGCGCCGGACCGACCAGGAACAGTGTGTGCTTCCAGAGCTTGTGCTCCTTGACCGTCTCCTCCAGCGTGCCGACCGTGCACCGCACGATCAGCTCCTCCGGCCAGGTCGCCTGATACGCCACCACGACCGGCGTGTCCGTGGGATAGCCGCCCTCCAGCAGCTCCCGCACCAGCTGCCCGCTCCGGGCCGCCGACAGGAAGATCGCCATCGTGGTCCCGTGCCGGGCGAACTCCCGCACCTCCTCACCCGGCGGCATCGGCGTCTTGCCCCCGCCCAGCCGGGTCAGCACCACCGACTGCGCGACCTCGGGAATCGTCAGCTCCCGCTGCGCGAGCGCCGCCACCGCCGAGAACGCCGACACCCCGGGTACCACCTCGGTCGCGATCCCGATCTCCGCACACCGGTCGAGCTGCTCCTGCGTACCGCCCCACAGGGCCGGGTCACCGGAGTGAATACGGGCCACGCGCAGCCCCTCCACCCGCGCCCGCTCGTACACGGCCACGACGTCCTCCAGGGACATGGCCGCCGAGTCCAGGATCTCGGCGTCCTCCCGCGCGTGCTGGAGGACCTCCGCCTGCACCAGGCTGGCCGCCCAGATCACCACATCGGCCTCGGCGATGGCACGCGCGGCCCGGAACGTCAGCAGATCGGCGGCGCCGGGACCGGCACCGACGAAGGTCACCTTGCCGGTGGGGGCATCGGCCATGGGGAGGGTCCTCTCGTACGGGTGGTGCTTCGTAGGGGGGTGCGAACAACTTCAGTGGATGCGCGGGCGTCGGATTCGCCCCCGAGTGCCCGAATCCGATAGCAAAGCCCTATGGCGGTCTTCGTCGCGCTCGGCGCGTTCCTGATGACGCTGGCCGGCGGCTGGACGGCGCAACGCGTGACGGACCGCCGCCACCTCGTGCTGGGCCTGGCCGGCGGACTGATGCTCGGCGTGGTCGGCCTCGACCTGCTGCCCGAGGCGCTTCGGGCGGCGGGGGAGGAGATCCACGGCGTGCCCGCCGCGCTGCTGCTGTTCGTGGCCGGGTTCCTCCTGGCCCACCTGGTGGAACGCCTGCTGGCCGTCCGCCAGGCCGCGCACGGCGGCGAGGAACACAACGGCCGCACCCCCGAGGTGGGCCTCACGGCCGCCGCCGCGATGGTCGGCCACAGCGCCATGGACGGCGTTGCCATCGGCGCCGCCTTCCAGGTCGGCGGCGGCATGGGCGCGGCCGTCGCGCTCGCTGTCATCGCCCATGACTTCGCGGACGGCTTCAACACGTACACGATCACCAGCCTGTACGGGAACGCCCGCCGCCGGGCCCAGCTCATGCTGTTCGCCGACGCGCTGGCCCCCGTGGTGGGCGCGGCCTGTACAACGTTCGTGACGATCCCCGAGGCCGTACTCGGCGGCTACCTCGGCCTCTTCGGCGGCGCGCTGCTCTACCTCGCCGCGGCGGAGATCCTCCCCGAGGCCCACCACGAACACCCCGCCCGCTCCACCGTCCTGTGCACGATCGCCGGGGCGGCGTTCATCTGGCTGGTGGTGGGCGTGGCCGAGTGAGGACGGACGCGGGCGGCTCACAACTTCCCACCCCGCCCGCCGTCGCGCCGCGCGGGCGCGATCAGCGTCGAGAGATACGGCAAGGGGGACCCGTCCAGCTCGTCGGCGGGCCGGATCGACTCCTCCGGCAGCCCCAGCGCGGCACCCCACACCGCGTCCCTGATCCGCCCGGTCTCCCGCAGGGCCTCGGCCACCTCGGCGGCCTGCCGCCCGAACTTGTACGCCACCACGGTCCCGGGCCCCGCCAGGGCGTCCTTCAGCACGGCGGCTCCGGCGGTCACCGGCACCAGCGTCAACGGCTCTGTCCCCTCGGTGAGCACGGCACCGGACCGGGCGGCGAGATCCTGCATCGCGGTGATCCCGGGCACGGTCTCCACGACGGTCTCCGGCACCAGCTCCCCGATGGTGTGGGCGAGGTAGGTGAACGTGGAGTACACGTTCGGGTCACCGATGGTGGCGAAGGCGACGACGGAATGCTCCCGCAGCAACGCGGCGACCCGAGCCCCGGCGGCGTCCCAGGCATCCTCCCGCCGCCGCCGATCGGTCCGCTCGTTCAGCGCGAACACCACCCGTACGACCTTGTCCTCGCCGACATAGTGCAGAACGGTGGCCTCGGCCCGCCCCCGCTCCCCGGTGTCCATCACCGGTACGACGACCACGTCCGCGTCCTGGAGCGCGCGGACACCCTTGACGGTCACCAGCTCCGGATCGCCGGGACCGACCCCGACTCCGATCAACCTGCTGCTGCTCATGACGTCCGGCACCTCTCCACGAACCGACGGGCGACACCGGGCGCCGCGGCCCAGTGCGTGTGCAGATAACTCGCGTGCACACCACGCTGAACAAAACCCTCGACCCGCCGCGCCGGCGAGAGCACACCCCAGGCGGGCGCATCCCCGGCCCCCGGCTCCACGACGGTCCGATGAAACTCGTGCCCCCGCATCCGCGTCCCCGCGACAGCAAGCGAACTGTCCCCCACGGCAACGGCCTCCCGATACCCCAGCGTCAGCCGCTCGCTCATCCGCGCCTCTGCCTCCAGCACCCCGCACATGGGCAGCCCGTCCAGCTCCCGGCACAGATACAGCAACCCGGCACACTCGGCGGCAACGGGAGCCCCGGAGCACGCCAGCTCGGCAACGGCCTTGCGCAGCGGCTCATTGGCGGACAGCTCGGAGGCATAGACCTCGGGGAAACCGCCGCCGATGACGAGACCCCGGGTGCCTTCGGGCAGTTGCTCATCGCGGAGGGGATCGAACGTCACCACTTCGGCCCCGGCAGCGGCGAGCAACTCGGCGTGCTCGGCGTAGGAGAAGGTGAAGGCGGGCCCACCGGCGACGGCGACTATGGGAGATCGTCCAGCGCTTTCAGCCCGTCCAGCGCTTTCAGCCCGTCCGGCGCTTGAGGACGAGGCCCGTTCAGGGCCGACAGGCGGGGGCCCGGGGGCGGCAGCCCCCGGGGACGGGACGGGAAGGGGCGGCGGGGGCGAAGAACCCAAGGCATCAGCCGCAGCCCAAGCCGCACCCGCAACCGCCCCCGCACTACGCGCCAGCGAAAGCAACCCCTCCAGATCACACCCCGCCGCGACCTGCGCCCCCATCGCAGCCACAGCCGAAACCGCCGCAGCCCGCCGCTCCGCAACCGGCACCAACCCCAGATGCCGAGAAGGCGTATCCACCTGAACCGCCCGCCGCAGCACCCCGAGCACCGGCACCCCGACCGACTCCAACGCCTCCCGCAACAACTCCTCATGCCGATCGGAGCCGACCTTGTTCAGGATCACCCCACCGACCCGAACCTCCGGATCGAACGAGACGAACCCATGCACAAGCGCGGCCACCGACCGAGCCTGCGAAGACGCGTCGACGACAAGAACCACCGGCGCCCGCAGCAACTTCGCGACATGAGCCGTGGACGCCAGCTCCCCGCCGCCCGCGACCCCGTCGTACAGCCCCATCACACCCTCGACGACGGCCACGTCACACCGCCGCGCCCCGTGCAGGAACAACGGCCCCACCAACTCGGGCCCGCACAGATACGCGTCGAGGTTCCGACCCACACGCCCGCAGGCGAGCGCGTGATACCCGGGATCGATGTAGTCCGGCCCCACCTTGTGCGGGGACACGGCGAGCCCCCGCGCGGCGAGCGCGGCCATCAACCCCGTGGCAACCGTGGTCTTGCCACTGCCGGAGGCCGGCGCGGCGATGACCAGCCGGGGAACGGACGAGGACATCACCACTCGATGCCCCTCTGCCCCTTCTGACCGGCGTCCATCGGATGCTTCACCTTGGACATGTCGGTCACAAGATCGGCGAAGTCGACAAGCTTCTCGGGCGCGTTACGCCCGGTGATCACGACATGCTGCGTGCCCGGCCGCTCCCGCAGCACGGAGATCACCTCATCGGTGTCCACCCACCCCCAGTGCATGGGGTACGCGAACTCGTCGAGCACGTACAGCTTGTACGTCTCGGCCGCCAGGTCCCGCTTGACCTGCTCCCAGCCCTCGCGGGCCTTCTCCTCGTTGTCCATCTGCTGATCGCGCTGCACCCACGACCAGCCCTCACCCATCTTGTGCCAGTCGACGGACCCGCCCTCCCCGGACGCCCCCAGCACCCGCAGCGCGTTCTCCTCGCCGACCTTCCACTTCGCCGACTTGACGAACTGGAACACCCCGATCGGCCACCCCTGGTTCCAGGCCCGCAGCGCGAGCCCGAACGCGGCGGTGGACTTGCCCTTGCCGATCCCGGTGTGCACCACGACCAGCGGCCGGTTGCGCCGCTGTCGTGTGGTCAGTCCGTCGTCCGGCACCACACTCGGCTGTCCCTTGGGCATTACGCGGCCCTCCTGCTTGTCCCCTGCACGTCCCTGACCAGCCCGGCGATCGAGTCGGCCCGCAACTCGTCCAGCGTCACCGCAGTACCGCCCAGCTCCCCGGCCAACTGGCCCGCGAGCCCCAGCCGCACCGGCCCCGACTCACAGTCGACGACCACCGAGGCAACCCCCTCGGCCGCGAACAGCCGAGCCGCCCGCCCCGCGAGCGCGACCGGCTCCGGACCACCCGTGGCCCGCCCGTCGGTCACCACGACCACGAGCGCCCGCCGCGCGGGGTCCCGCAACCGCTCGACCCGCAGCACCTCATGGGCGCGCAGCAGTCCGGCGGCGAGCGGCGTACGCCCACCGGTGGGCAGCGACTCCAGCCGGACGGCGGCCGCGTCGACGGACGACGTCGGCGGCAGAGCGACCTCCGCCGCAGCCCCCCGGAACGTCACCAACCCCACCTTGTCCCGCCGCTGGTAGGCATCCAGCAGCAGCGACAGCACAGCCCCCTTCACGGCACTCATCCGCTGCCGCGCCGCCATCGACCCGGAGGCGTCCACGACGAACAGCACGAGGTTGCCCTCACGCCCCTCCTTCGTCGCCTGCCGCAGATCGTCCCGCCGTACGACAAGACCCGGCCCGGACCGGCCCCGAGCCCGCTGATGCGGTGCCGCCGCCTGCACGGTGGCGGCCAGATGCAGCTTGGTCAGCGCCCCCCGGGGCCGACGCGCCCCGGTCGTCCGCCCGTGCTCGGTCCGTGCCCGCGAACGCCGCCCGGCGGCACCCTCCCCGATGCCCGGCACACTCAGCACCTTCGTACGGAACGGCTCGGCGGCCCGTACGGCCGACTGCTCACCGGCACCGGACGGCTGCGGCTGCCCGCCCTCGCCCTCCTCGGGGCGCGCCCCGGTGTCCCCGCCCTGCGGCCCGGCATCGGGTGCGGGCTGACCACCGCTACCGGGACCACCGCCGTCACCGTCCGGGTCCGGGTCGGGGTCCTCGTCGGTGAACTGCTCCAGCGTCTCGTCCAGCTTGTCCTCGTCAAGCCCCGGCGCGTCGAAGGGATTACGCCGCCGCCGATGCGGCAGCGCGAGCAGCGCCGCCTGCCGCACGTCCTCCGCGAGTACGTCGGTACGCCCGGCCCAGGCCGCCAGTGCGGTCGCCGTACGCGCCATCACGATGTCGGCACGCATCCCGTCCACCTCGAAGGCGGCACAGGTCGCCGCGATCTGCCGCAGCGCCCCGTCCCCGAGCCGGACCTGCGGCAACAACTCCCGCGCCACGACGATCCGTTGCCGTACGGCGGCTTCCTCGTCGGCCCAACGCGCCGCGAACCCCGCCGGATCGTCGTCGTACGCCAGCCGCCGCCGCACGACCTCCACCCGCTGGTCGGGCTCCCGGGAAGCGGCCACCTCGACGGTCAGCCCGAACCGGTCCAGCAACTGCGGCCGCAGCTCACCCTCTTCGGGATTCATGGTCCCGACCAGCAGGAACCGCGCGGCATGCCGTACGGAGACGCCTTCGCGCTCGACGTAGGAGGCGCCCATCGCGGCGGCGTCCAGCAAGAGGTCGACCAGATGGTCGTGGAGGAGGTTCACCTCGTCGACGTAGAGGATGCCCCGGTGCGCGTCGGCCAGCAGACCCGGCTCGAAGGCCTTCACGCCCTCGGCGAGCGCCCGCTCGATGTCCAGCGCGCCGACCAGCCGGTCCTCGGAGGCGCCGACGGGCAGCTCGACCATGCGCGAGGGCCGCGAGGTCCCGGCACCCGCCTCGTGCGGCCCGTCCGGGCAGGCCGGGTCGGGGGAGGCGGGGTCGCAGGAGAACCGGCACCCGGGAACGACGTCCACCTCGGGCAGCAGCGCCGAGAGCGCGCGTACGGCCGTCGACTTGGCGGTGCCTTTCTCACCGCGCACCAGCACACCGCCGACCGCGGGCGAGACCGCGTTCAGCAGCAGAGCGAGCCGCAGGTCGTCCTGACCGACGACGGCCGTGAACGGAAACGGGGTGGTCACTTGTCGTCGCCCTCCAGATCGCCTTCCAGCTCCAGATAGGTGGCCCGCAGCCGCTCCAGCGTCTCCGCGTCCGGCTCCGCCCACAGTCCGCGGTCCGCCGCCTCCAGCAGCCGTTCCGTGATGCCCCTCAGTGCCCACGGGTTGGACTTCCGCATGAACTCCTGGTTCTCAGGCGAGAACACGTACTCGGACGCCAACTTCTCGTACATCCAGTCGTCGACCACGCCCGCCGTGGCGTCGTACCCGAACAGGTAGTCCACGGTCGCGGCCATCTCGAAGGCGCCCTTGTAGCCGTGCCTGCGCATGGCGGCCATCCACCTGGGATTCACCACCCGCGCCCGGAACACCCGGTGCGTCTCCTCGCCCAGCGTCCGCGTCTTCACCTGATCCGGCGTCGCCGAATCCCCCACGTACGCCTCGGGGGAGGCCCCCGTCAGGTGCCGCACCATGGCGACCATGCCGCCGTGGTACTGGAAGTAGTCGTCGGCGTCGACGAGATCGTGCTCCCTGGTGTCCACATTCTTCGCCGCCACCGCGATCCGCTTGAACGCCGTCTCCATGTCCCCGCGCGCCGCCCGCCCGTCGAGCCCGCGCCCGTAGGCGTAGCCGCCCCACACCGCGTACACCTCGGCGAGGTCCGCGTCGGAACGCCAGTTGCGAGCGTCGATCAGCGGCAGCAGACCGGCACCGTACGCCCCCGGCTTGGACCCGAAGACACGGGCCGTGGCCCGCCGCCGGTCGCCGTGCTCGGCCACGTCCTCCTCGACATGGGCCCGCACGAAATTGGACGACACGGGCTCGTCCAGTTCCGCCACCGCCCGTACCGCGTCGTCGATCAGGCCGACCACATGCGGGAACGCGTCCCGGAAGAACCCGGAGATACGGACCGTGACGTCGATGCGCGGGCGCCCCAGTTCCTCCAGAGCTACCACCTCGAACCCGGTGACCCGGCGCGAGGCGTCGTCCCACACCGGACGGCATCCGAGCAGCGCCAGGATCTCGGCGATGTCGTCGCCCTGGGTGCGCATGGCAGAGGTGCCCCACACCGTCAGGCCGACGGACTTGGGGTACTCACCCGTGTCCTGCAGGTACCGCTGCACCAGCGAGTCGGCCAGCGACTGCCCGACCTCCCAGCTCAGCCGGGACGGGATTGCCTTGGGGTCGACGGAGTAGAAGTTCCGGCCGGTCGGCAGGACGTTGACCAGACCGCGCGTCGGCGAGCCGGACGGACCGGCGGGCACGTAACCGCCGTTCAGCGCGCGCAGGATGTGCCCGATCTCGTCCGTCGTACGGGCCAGACGCGGCACGACCTCCGTGCAGGCGAACTCCAACACCGCGACCGCGTCCGGCAGTTCGACGCCGAGCACGTCCCGGACCAGCGCCGGCACCTCGGCGGACCGCCACTCCCGCTCCTCCATGCCCTCCGCGACCCGGCGGCACAGCTGCTCCAGCAGGTCGATGGCGTCGGCGGCGGTCCGGGACGGCCCGTCGACCAGGTCCGTCAGCTCCACCGGCACCTTCACGGGTGCGCCCGGCTCGGCCAGCAACTCCTTCTCGACCAGCCCGAAGTGGGCGGCGAGGGCGGACCGCAGCCCCGGCAGGGCGTTCGCCTGGCCGCCCCACACCTGTGAGGCCCGCAGTACCGCCAGCACGAGGTTGACCCGTGCCTCGCCCACCGGACCACCGCCCAGGATGTGCAGGCCGTCGCGGATCTGCACGTCCTTGATCTCGCACAGGTAGCCGTCGATGTGCATGACGAACTCGTCGAACTCGGCGTCGTCCGGCTGCTCGTCGACATGCAGGTCGTGGTGCAGCTCGGCGGCCTTCACGAGCGTCCAGATCTGCGCCCGCACGGCCGGTGCCTTGGTCGGGTCGAGGTCGGAGACCAGGGCGTACTCGTCGAGGAGCTGCTCCAGCTTGGCCAGGTCGCCGTAGGTGTCGGCGCGGGCCATCGGCGGGACCAGGTGGTCGACGACCGTGGCGTGGCCGCGCCGCTTGGCCTGGGTGCCCTCGCCGGGGTCGTTGACGATGAACGGGTAGATCAGCGGGAGTTCACCGAGCACCGCGTCCGGCGCGCAGCCCCGGCTGAGACCGAGGCCCTTGCCGGGCAGCCACTCCATGGTGCCGTGCTTGCCCATGTGCACGATGGCGTCGGCGCCGAAACTGTTCTCCAGCCAGCGGTAGGCGGCCATGTAGTGGTGCGAGGGCGGCATGTCGGGGTCGTGGTAGATGGCGATGGGGTTCTCGCCGAAGCCGCGCGGCGGCTGGATCATCACGACGACGTTCCCGAACTGGAGGGAGGCGAGCACGATGTCGTCGCCGTCCACGTACAGCGAGCCCGGCGGCTCGCCCCACGCCTCCAGCATGGCGTCGCGCAGCTCCTCGTCGAGCTTGTCGAACCACGCCCGGTAGTCCGCGAGCGGCACCCGCGCGGGCGCGGCGGCGAGCTGTTCCTCGGTCAGCCACTCCACGTCGTGGCCGCCGGCCTCGATGAGCCGGTGGATCAACTCGTCGCCGCCGGAGGGGTATTCGGTCAGCTCGTACCCGGCGTCCTTGAGCGCGTCGAGCACACGGACCGCCGAGGCGGGGGTGTCGAGGCCGACCGCGTTGCCTACGCGGGAGTGCTTGGTCGGGTAGGCGGTGAAGACGAGGGCCAGCTTCTTCTCCGCGTTCGGCTTGTGCTTCAGCCGCGCGTGCCGTACGGCGATTCCGGCGACGCGCGCGGCGCGCTCGGGGTCGGCGACGTACACCGGGACCTCGTCCGGTCCCTGCTCCTTGAAGGAGAACGGCACGGTGATCAGCCGTCCGTCGAACTCCGGGATGGCGACCTGCATCGCCGCGTCCATGGGGGAGAGTGCGGCGTCGGACTCGTCCCAGGCCGCGCGGGAGGAGGTGAGGCAGAGCCCTTGCAGCACGGGGATGTCGAGGTCGGCGAGGGCGCCGATGTCCCAGGCCTCCTCGTCGCCGCCCGCCGACGCCTGCGAGGCGTGGGTGCCGCCCGCTGCGAGGACGGTGGCGACGAGTGCGTCCGCCTTGCCGAGGATCTCGTACAGCCCCGCGTCCGCGCCGCGCAGCGAACCGCAGTACACGGGAAGGGCGTTGGCGCCGCGCGCCTCGATGGCATCGCAGAGGGTGTCGACGAAGGCGGTGTTGCCGCTGAGTTCGTGGGCCCGGTAGAAGAGCACGCCGACCGTGGGGCGGCCGTCCTCCCATGCCGGGGTGCCGTGGACGCCGTACTCGGGCATCTTCTGCGGCTCGACGAAGCCCTCGCCGGTGAGCAGCACGGTGTCGGAGAGGAACCGGGCGAGTTCGGTGAGGTTGGCGGGGCCGCCCTCGACCAGGTACTTCAGTGCCTCGGCGACGACTCCGGCGGGCACCGAGGACTCGGCCATCAGCTCGGCGTCCGGGACGCTCTCCCCGCCCAGCAGCACGGTCGGAATGCCGGACGCCTTGAGCTCGGCGAGCCCGTCCTCCCAGGCCCGCTTCCCGCCGAGCAGGCGTACGACGGCGATGTCCGCGCCCTCGATGAGAGCGGGCAGGTCCTGCTCGACGTCCACGCGGGTCGGGTTGCCGATCCGGTAGGAGGCGCCGGTCGCGGCCCTGGCCGCCAGCAGGTCCGTGTCGGCGGTCGACAACAACAACACTGTGCTCATGCGGGCGCTCCCGGTGGAATGAAAGGCAGTCCTGTCGGCGCGCCCGACTCGATGAGCCGCCAGAGCGCGTCGGTGTCCGCGTGCTGTTCGATCAGGTCGCCGAGCCGGTCGAGCTGCTCCTCGCGCAGCGCGGCGAAGGAGGTGTCGGCGGCCGGGACGAAACGCCGGCCGGCGGCGGCCGCCACCTCGCGCAGGAAGGCGCGCCGGAAGCCGTCCGACTCCAGCGAGCCGTGCCAGTGGGTGCCCCAGGTCTGCCCGACCCGGCAGCCGTCCAGGAAGGGCTCGCCGCCGGCGACTTCGGCGACCCCGTGGTGGATCTCGTACCCCTCGACGGTCTCCCCGAGGGCTTCGCCGACGGGCCGGGTGAGGGTCTTCTCGCGGGCGAACCGCACCCGTACGGGCAGGATGCCGAGCCCGTCGACCTGTCCCCGGCGGCTCTCCACGTCGTCCTCGATGTGCTCGCCGAGCACCTGGAAGCCACCGCAGATGCCGAGGACGGGCCGTTGTTCGGCGGCCCGGCGCACCAGGGCGTCGGCCAGCCCCCGCGCGCGCAGCCACTCCAGCGCCTTGACGGTGCCGCGGGTGCCGGGGACGACGACGAGGTCGGCGTCGGCCAGCTCCTCGGGCCGGTCCACGAACCGCACCACGACGCCGGGTTCGGCGGCGAGCGCGTCCACGTCGGTGAAGTTGGACATCAGCGGCACGGCGCACACGGCCACGCGCAGCACGTCCTCGCCGACGGGGGAGGAGACCTCGGACTCGCGCACGGCACCGCGCAGGGAGACCCGCAGCCCGTCCTCCTCGTCGATGCCGAGCCCGTGCTGGAAGGGCAGTACGCCGTAGGTGTGCCGTCCGGTCAGGCCGTGCAGCATGTCCAGGCCGGGCTCCAGCAGCGAGACGTCGCCGCGGAACTTGTTGACCAGGAACCCGGCGATCAGCCGCTGGTCCTCGGGCGACAGTAGCGCCACCGTCCCGAAGAAGGAGGCGAAGACACCGCCCCGGTCGATGTCACCGACCACCACCACCGGCAGATCGGCATTGCGGGCGATGCCCATGTTGACGATGTCGGTGCGCCGCAGATTGATCTCGGCCGGGCTGCCCGCCCCCTCACAGATCACCGCGTCATACGTGCCCCGCAACTCGGCGAGGCAGTCGAGCACCGTCCCCAGCAACTGCTGCTGCCGTCCGCCGTGGTAGCCACGCGCGCTCAGCTCGCCCACCGGCTTGCCCATGAGCACGACCTGGCTGCTCTGATCGCCGCCCGGCTTGAGCAGCACGGGGTTCATCAGCGCGGTCGGCTCCACCCGGCAGGCCTGCGCCTGCATGGCCTGCGCCCGCCCGATCTCGGCGCCCTCGCGGGTGACGAAGGAGTTCAGCGACATGTTCTGCGCCTTGAACGGCGCGACCTTGACGCCCTGCCGGACCAGCCAGCGGCAGATCCCGGCGGTCACCACGCTCTTGCCCGCGTCGGAGGTCGTCCCGGCGACGAGCAGCCCCCCGCCGCTCATGACCGCCTCCCCCGCACCACGCGGCGCGCGGCGGCACTGACCCCCAGCGTCAGCCAGCTCACCCGCCGCGACAGCCGTACGGCACGCTCGATGTCGGCGACTTCCACGGCCCGTCCCTCCGGGTTCAGCACCGGCCGGTGCTCCACACGCCCGCCGTACGACAGGGTCCCGCCGAGCCGCACTCCGAGCGCCCCGGCGAACGACGCCTCCACCGGCCCGGCGTTGGGGCTCGGGTGCCTGTCCGCGTCGGCACGCCAGGCCCGTACCGCACCCCGCGGATCGCCCCCGGCGACGGCGGCGAGTACGGCGGTCAGCCGCGCCCCCGGCCAGCCGGCGACGTCGTCGAGGCGGGCCGAGGCCCAGCCGTAGCGCAGGTAGCGGGGCGACTTGTGGCCGACCATGGCGTCGAGCGTGTTCACGGCCCGGAAGCCGAGCAGCCCCGGCACCCCGCCCACGGCGCCCCACACGAGCGCGCCCACAACGGCGTCGGAGGTGTTCTCGGCGACGGACTCCACCACGGCCCGCGCGATGCCGTCGGCGTCCAGCGCCTGCGGGTCCCGCCCGCACAGATGCGGCAGCCGGGATCGCGCCGCCTCGATGTCCCCCGCCTCAAGGGCCCGCCCGACGGTCCGGGCCTCGCGGGAGAGCGAAGTCCCGCCGACAACAGCCCAAGTGGCGACCCCGGTCAACGCGACGGACGCGATCGGGGACCGGCGCACGGCACGCGACGCAAGCACCCCCAGCGCCACGGCGCCACCGGCGCACACGCCCGCGTGCACCACGCCCCGGCCGCGGTCGTCCCGCCACAACAGCCGTTCCACGGCGCCCGCGGCCCGCCCGAACACGGCGACCGGATGCCCCCGGCGCGGATCGCCGAGCAGCAGGTCGCCCAGGAGGCCGGCGGCGGTGCCGTACGCGAAGACGCGATCGGCCCGCATCGGCTCAGCCGATCGTGGAGTCAGAAAGGGTTCTGGTGCTGGATGTCGATCGGCATGCGGGCATCGCGATATGTCCTCACTCAGGGTGTCCACGCCCTGGCTCGACGAGACCGGCGGTGAGAGTTCCTGGCTCCCGGGGGTTACTACCCCGGTGACAGTGGCGGGACCGCGCCGGATTCGCACCGGCTTCCTCTCCTGCCGCCGTAATTGGCTCGGGCAGTCCACCACGCCCCCGAATGAGCCGTCAACTTGCCGTTGACCTGCGAGGGGAGAGTGTGCTGAGGCCCACACCGGGTCTGTGGGGGCGACGATGCCTCAGGTGTTTCACCCACATGAGCTGACTACGGGGAATCACCTTGCGGCTGCGTGAGGTGACGAACTGGAATACCTGAACCGACCGAGCACAGCCGAGGGGGAGGCCGGGTCCGTGGCGTACGTGGGCGAAATGGTGCTGGACGACGGGCAGATCGTGCTGCTGGAGGTGGCGGGCGACGGACCGGCCGGGGTGCAGCGCGTCTCGCGCGGCGGCCAGGTCGCGGGCGCGGCGGAAACCCTCCAACAGGCGCTCGCCCGGGTCCGCCCGGCGCTGGGAGCGGTCCTGGACAACGCCCGCGCCCTGCCCAGATCGCCCGACTCGGTCACGGTCGAATTCGGCATCACGCTGAGCGCGGAGGCGGGCGTGGTCGTCGCCCGGGGCTCCACCGAGGCGCACTTCACGGTCACCATGAACTGGGCGAACGCCCCCGAACTGCCCACCCAGCGCGACACCGATGCCGGCCCCTGACGACGAACTCCCCCTCGGCATCGCCCGCTTCTGGAGAACGGACGGCCAGGTCACCGGCACGGGTTTCCTGATCGCCGAGAACACGCTGTGCACGTGCGCGCATGTGGTGGCGAACGCGCTGGGGGTGCCCGACACGGAGCCGGTGCCGCCTGGCGAGCCGGTGGCGGTCGACTTCCCCTTGCTGACCGTCCCCTCCGCCCGCGTACCGGCGCGGGTCACGCACTGGCGCCCCGTGGCGTCGGACGGCGGCGGCGACATCGCGCTGCTGAGCCTGGACCCGGTGCCGGGGACGAGGGCCGTACGCCTGGCGGGCGGTACGTCGGTCTGGGACCACCCGTTCCGAGTCCTGGGCTTCCCCCTGCGCACCGACGACCACGGAGTCTGGGTGGACGGCCGCCTCCGAGCCCCGGTGGGCAAGGGCTGGACGTCGATGGAGCCGAGGGAACGAACGATCGGCCGGGGCTTCTCGGGCGGCCCGGTCTGGGACACGGAACAGGGCGGGGTCGTCGGCATGACGGTGGCCGCGGACACGGGGGCGGGCGCGAGCACGGCGTACCTCATCCCGGCCGCGTACCTGTTGGGCCTGGACCCTGCCCTGTGCCCGTCCCCCTTCCGGGGCCTGGAGGCCTTCCGGGAACAGGACGCGGCGGTGTTCTTCGCCCGCCAGGCGGACAGCCGGCGCATCGCGCAGGCGCTGCGCGAGCACCCGTTCGTGCCGGTGGCGGGGGCGTCGGGGGTGGGGAAGTCCTCGCTGGTACGAGCCGGGGTACTGCCCCTGCTCCGCGCGGCGGGCTATTCGGTGACGGACTTCGCGGGCCAGCCGGACGTGGACCCGGTACGGACGCTGGGGGAGGCGCTGAGGGGTCAGTTCCCGTCGGTACGGGACCTGGCGCGTGACCTGGGCCGGGACCGCGAGACGGCGACGCTGCTGGGCGCGGCCGTGCTGAGGGAGTCGGGCCCGGCCGGACACGTGGTGTTGCTGGACCAGTTCGAGGAGACGGTAGGGGCGCGCCCGGCGGACGCGCGTGCGCTGCTCGACGTACTGCTGCCCATGGCCCGGGCCACGCACCCGGAGCGCCGCCGCCTGCGCGTGCTGGCGACGCTGCGCTCGGCGTCTCTGGAGGAACTGGTCACGGGCGGCCGCGCGGAGGCGTTGAGCGGCACGGTCCAGATGGTGGCCCCCATGACCCCGGCCCAGCTGGACGAGGTGGTCCGCCGCCCGGTCGACGCGATTCCGGGGGTGGAATTCGAACCGGGCCTGCCGGAACTGCTGGTGGCGGAGGCGGGGGGCGAGCCGGGGGCGCTCCCGCTGGTCGAGTTCGCGTTGGCGGAGCTGTGGGACCGCAGGGAGCACGGCCGCCTGACGCACGCCGCGTACCGGGGAATCGGAGGCGTGGAGGGAGCGCTGTCCCGGTACGCGGACCATCAACTCACCCAGGTCTGCAAGTCCTCGGACGGTCCCGACGAGGCGACGGCACGCCGTCTCTTCGAGCGGCTGGCGCGTCCGGTGCGGGGCAAGGAGTACGCCCGGGTCGCGCGGTCCTTCGACCAACTGCCGGCTGAATTGCGCGTGGCCGCACAGGCGTTGGCGGGGACTCGGCTGCTGGTCATCTCACGGGACAGCTCGGGGCGGGAGACGGTGGCGCTGGCGCACGAGGCACTGGTCCGGCAATGGCCCACCCTGCGGGGGTGGCTGGACGAGTCCCGTGACTTCCTGGCCTGGCACGAGAAGCTCCGGGGGCGGGTCCGGGAGTGGGAGGAGAGCGGGCGGCACGAGGATCTGCTGCTGCGGGGGCAGGAGTTGGGGGCGGCTCGGGGGCGGGCGGGGGTGCGGGCCGGGGAACTGTCGTCCGTGGAAACCGAGTTCATTCGCCTGAGCAGGCAGTACCAGCGTCGGTCGGTGCGGCGGGGGCGGACCGCGGTGGCCCTGGTGGCGGTGCTGGCTGTGGTTGCGGCGAGCTTGACGTACTTCATCACGCAGGCGGGGCGGGACGCGGAGCACAAGGACCGGGTGGCGGCGGCGAATGAGCTGGCGACGCTGTCGATGGAGCGGCTCGACGAGGATCCCGTCGAGGGAGCCGCACTGGCGGTGCTCGCTCATCGGACGGAGCCGACCGAGGAGTCGTACAAGGCGCTCCTCAATGCCTACCCCGGCATGTCGATGGCTCGGAGCGTCCGTGAGGGGTTCCTGGAGGGGCGGGTCATGGCACTGGCTTCCTCGGCGGACGGGAGCAGGGTGGCTGTGCTGGAGGAGGGCGTCCGAGGTGGGGTGCGGGGGTGGGTCATCACCGGGCTGCCTTCCGGCATGCCGCGCAAGCACCGCCTGCCCGGTGTGCCCGAGGGCGTCGACTCGGTCGCGGTGAGCGATGACGGTGCGCGGGTGGCGGCAGCGGGACCTGAGGGGCAGGGGAGAGTGTGGCGGTCCCGCGATGGCGGGGTCGTGGACGAGTGGGAGGCACGTCCGGGGTGGATGGGGGCGACGGGCGTCGCGCTGGACTTCTCGGGGGACGGCAGGGTGGTGTTGTACATGGCAGCTGAGGCGGAGGAGGAGTACGAGGGGGCAGGCACGTGCCTCAGCGGCTGGGCTCGGGACCGGTTGCGGGTGTATCTGCGCGACACGGACCGCAGGCGTAGGAGCGAGGCGCCGCCCGGCGTGCCGGCGGCGAACACATGCCTGATGGATGCCGCCCTGGTCGATGGCCAGGACAAGGAGGAGACACTGGTTGTCCTCCGTGAGGAGGCACCCACGGGGGATGCCAGGGAGCCCGAGACCGTGCGTGCGCACGTGCTGGGTTCCGGTTCGCGGCGGTGGACGGACGGGCCGTTCGACGCGGCACTGATCGGAGCGGGCGGCCGGACGCTGGGGGCCGCTGGGGTGCGGGAGCTCGACGGGAGCTATCGGAACCCGGCCACCGGCAACCGGATCCGGGTGGCGGGGAGGTATCGGGCACAGACGGTCTCGGATGCGACGGGCCGTTTCGTCGGCGGTGACGTGACACGTGATGCCGTCTGGCACGACACCGCGACCGGTGCGGACTACCTGACCTCGCGGCCCATCGCCTACGTGCAGCCCCGGGAGCGATGCCGCGACGGCACGCGCGACGTCATCACCTCGCGGCGCGGAGGCGACCCGATCCTGTACGTCCTGTGCGACCGGGATCTCGTGTCCTTCCGGCTGACTCCGGTTCACCGCCTGCCGAAGCAGGACTGGAAGGAGTCGGCCGCCTTCGCTCGGCACGGCAGGCAGTGGGCCATGGTCGGCACCGCCCGGGCCTCGGCGCTGCCGGAGGCCCGCTTGCTGATCTCGGTACGCGCAGGCAAGCACCAGCGGGAACTTCACGTCACGGGAACCGACTTCAGTGAGGGCGCCGACAGCGTCGTCTTCAGCAGGAGCGGACGCTTCCTGGTGATCTTCGGGGACACGGGATGGGCGCTCTACGAGCGCAGGCCCACAGAACTGCGTCTGGTCAGGGAAGCGAAGGGCGCGCCCTCGGTACGGGACATTCGCTCGCTGGGCGACGACGACTTCCTTGTGCTCGGCACGGACCGCGTCCAGCGGCTGGACAGCCGGGGTGATCTCACCTCGGCCCACGCGCCCGACTGCGACGACGGGGGGAGGCGGGCGCCTTGTCTGGCGATCGAGGTCTCGCCCAAGGACGGGACGGCCTGGGTGCTCCGGCAGGACGGGACGGTCACCTTCTGGGATCCCGAGGACGCCGAGGGACGCAGGACCACATGGCGTGTGGGGCCGCTCATGGACGCGTCTCACCGGCTGGGCCTGCGTTTCCGGGACGACGGAGAACGTTTGGCGGTGATGCTCCGCGACGGGTTGGCCCTGCTGGATCCCGGCACGGGGCAGGAGCGTCGGCGGCTTCCCGTCAGACAGAAGCCCGTGATTGCTGCTTACGGGTCCGACGGGCGCATCGTGCTGGCATCCGGCTACAACTCGGGATCTGGGGTCGAACTGTGGTCCGAGGACCGCGAGAAGCCGGAGGGCCTTCTGGACGGCCTGGCGGAAGAGGGCGCCTGGCGCATCCACAACAACGTCCTGCACTACGGCACGGAGTGGGGCACCTGGCAGATCCCCCTGAACCCAGACGCCCTCGTCAAGGCCCTCTGCGTCCCCCTCACCGGCTACGACCCACCCACCCTCCGCAAGGACCTCCCCCCGGCGTCCTACGAAAAAGCGCCCTGCCCCGCCAAGCCCCGCTAAGGGGCAGCGCGGAACAGGGCGCGTCAGAGCCGGTCAGGCCACGATCAAATAGATCCCGTACCCCACAGCCGCCGCACAAGCCGCGAAGCACGCGTACGCACCGGTCACAGCCCCCGCCGCGGACCCGCCCTGCTCCGTCGCCCGCTCGCGGCGCGCGAGGCCCGCGATGCCGAGGGTGAACAGGGCCACGAGGGCCACGGTGACCACGAGGCTGACGCCGAAGACGGAGCCGAGAGCCGCCCAGTCGATCTTCATGGTGGTGTTTCCTTCGCCGGGTGGGGGGTCAGACGGTGGTGGCCGGCGACGGGGCCGGGGCCGGGGACGGAGCCGGTTCGGTCACCGGGGCCGCGATCGTGGCCGTGAGGTCCTCGGTCACCGCGGCCGCCGTGGGAGGCGGAGCGACCGCCGCGACCGCCGTGGTCACGACACCCGCGGGCTCCTCGGGCTCGGGCTCGTTGACGTTGGTGTGGTCGACGACCTCGCGCCGCGAGATCTTCCAGATCGCCGCGCTGGAGGCGACCAGGAACGCCGCGACCAGACCGGTGCCCCAGCTGCCGAAGCCGGTGACCCACTCCGCGATCGCGCCGACCAGGGCGGCGGCCGGCAGGGTCAGACCCCAGGCGACGAACATCCGCGTGGCCGTCGACCAGCGGACGACACCGCCCTTGCGGCCGAGACCCGCGCCCATCACCGAGCCGGAGACGGAGTGCGTGGTGGAGAGGGAGAAGCCGAGGTGGGAGGAGGCCAGGATGACCGTCGCCGCGCTGGTCTGGGCGGCGAAGCCCTGCTGCGGCTGGAGGTCGGTCAGGCCCTTGCCCATGGTGCGGATGATGCGCCAGCCGCCGAGGTAGGTGCCGAGCGCGATGGCGAGGCCCGCCGAGAGGATGACCCAGACGGGCGGGTCGGAGTCGGGGGCGACGGCGCCGCCCGCGACCAGGGCGAGGGTGATGATGCCCATGGTCTTCTGGGCGTCGTTGGTGCCGTGGGCGAGGGAGACCAGGCCGGCCGAGGCGATCTGCCCGGCGCGGTAGCCCTTCTCGGAGGCCTTGGACCCTTCGGCCTTCTTGCCGAAGGAGTACGTCAGCCGGGTGGCGAACATCGCCGCGACGCCCGCGACGATCGGGGCCGCGACGGCCGGGAGCAGGACCTTGGTGACGAGCACGTCGCCGTGGACCGCGCCGACGCCCGCCGAGGCGATGGTGGCGCCGATCAGGCCGCCCATGAGGGCGTGCGAGGAACTGGAGGGCAGGCCCACCAGCCACGTCAGGAGGTTCCAGAGGATCGCGCCGACCAACGCGGCGAAGATGACCTCGGGGCGGATGCCGGTCTCGTCGACGAGACCTTTGGAGATCGTGTTGGCGACCTCGACGGAGAGGAAGGCGCCGACAAGGTTGAGCGCGGCGGACATGGCCACCGCGACCTTGGGCTTGAGCGCGCCGGTCGAGATGGTGGTGGCCATCGCGTTGGCGGTGTCGTGGAAACCGTTCGTGAAATCGAACGCGAGTGCGGTTACCACCACAATCGCGAGGATCAGCGAGAAGCTTTCCATTTACCCAGGCAATCGTTCGAAGTCATCGGTCGGCTGACCGTAGGAAACCTGAGTGAACGGAAGGTGAACTGGGGCGGGCCGCGCGGTGTCGGAACACGGGGTCTTGGCATTCCGCTTTCACCGTGCGGCTCCGCTTGGTGACGTACGGCAGGATCAGGCGCCCCGGGCGAGCTTTTTGAGCTGATTCAGGGAGCCGTTGAAGAGATTCTGATCACCCGGAAGGGTGCCGCCGTTGTCGTACTGCCAGAAGGTCCATATCGACCACCCGGCGGGCAGCGTGCCTGCGCCGGAGGAGTTGTAGCGGGCCACCCACAGCGCGTGATCGGCGGCGAGATCGCGGTTACCGCCGGTGCAGGTGTTCCACCAGTGAGTGGTCGTGTAGATCACCGGGCGGCGCCCGGTGAGCCGCTTCACCTCACCGCTGAACGCCTTGATCCAACCGACCATCCGGGACCGGGTCAGGCCGTAGCACTTGTGGTCCTTGTCGTACGGGTTGTATTCGATGTCCAGCGCGGGCGGCAGGGTCCAGCCGTCCGCCGTCCAGCCGCCGCCGTTGCGCACGAAATGGGCGGCCTGCTTCTTGCCGGAGGACTTGTCCGGGAGTGCGAAATGGTAGGCGCCGCGGATGAGGCCGGCGCCGCGGGAGCCGGTGTACTGCTGGTTGAAGTAGGGGTTGCGGTAGGTGTGGGACTCGGTCGCCTTGACGTAGACGAACCGGGCGCCCTTCACCCGCGCCCGCTGCCAGTCGACGTTCTTCTGGTGCGACGAGACGTCGTGTCCCTTGGGTCTGCTCGCCGCGGCGGCCGGAGACTCGGCCAGCGCGGTTCCCCCCACGGCCAGTGCGGCCACGGACGCCGCGAGGACGCGGGCGCGGTGCCGGGACGGTGTGCGATCACGAGCCATGTTTCCCCCCGGAATGGCGACGTGCACAACAAATCAGCCAGAGAGTAGGAGAAGGGGCAAGAATGCCCGGTGCTCCCCGGCCAAGTACGGATAGCGACTGCTTTATTCGCCTATGCCCTCTTCCGGAGGTTGGGCTTCCGGCCTAAAGTGCCCCGGCTCCACGGTGTCCGGGGACCGGACTGGCAGGATCGCGGCATGGCTGAGCGGCGAGGTGAGCAGCGGGACGTGGGGGAGCGGTGGCCGGAACGTGTGGGTCCCGAGGAGGCGCGGGCCTGGGGGGAGTTGGTCACGACGGCCCGGCGGACGGTGACCGAAGGGCTCGTCGTCGGGACTTCGGGCAATGTCTCGGTGCGCGTCGGCGACACGGTGCTGGTCACGCCGACGGGAGTGCCGTACGACAGGCTCGGACCGGCCGACGTGACGGGCGTGGACCTCTCCGGCCGCCAGGTGCTCGGCACGCTCCGCCCGACCAGTGAGCTACCGATGCACCTCTCGGTGTACGCCGCGACCGACGCGCGCGCCGTCGTGCACACCCACGCGGTCCACGCCACGGCCGTCTCGACGCTGGTCCGGGAGGTCCCGGCGATCCACTACATCACCGCGGACCTCGGCGGCCCCGTCCGGGTTGCCCCGTATGCGACGTACGGCAGCGAGGAGTTGGCCGAGAACATGCTCCGGGCGCTGACCGACCGCACGGCCTGCCTCCTGCAGAACCACGGCACGCTGGCCTACGGCACGACCCTGGCCCAGGCCTACGACCGCACCTCCCAACTGGAGTGGATGTGCCGGGTCTGGCTCACCGCGTCGTCGGTACCGGGCCTGACCCCGTCGCTGCTGACCCCCGGCCAACTGTCGGAGGTGGCGGAAAAGCTGAAGGGCTACGGGCAGCAGGGCTGACGCCGAAATCAGCACCACGGCCTTCCCGACCGCCGCCCCGCCCATCACCCCCACGGCTTCCCGGCCGCCGCCTTGCCTCACCCGCTCTGGCCTTTCCGGCTGGCGCCCCCGCTCCACACCCCTACGGCCTTCCCGACCGCCGCCCCGCCCATCACCCCCACGGCTTCCCGGCCGCCGCCTTGCCCCACCGGCTAGTGGCCTGTCCGTCCGGCGCCTTGCCTCACCTGCTACGGCCTTCCGGCCGCCGCCTTGCCTCACCCGCTCTGGCCTTTCCGTCCGGCGCCCCGCGCCACCCCTTACGGCCTTTCCAGTCGGCGCCCCGCCCCGTCACCCCCACGCCCCTCCCACTGGCCCCCCGAGCCGTCCGCCAGGACACTGGTGGGGTGCGCACTGTCACAGCGACGGCCGCTGCCGTCACCATGGCCCTGGCCGCCGGGGCGGCGAGCGTGGCCGCCGGCCGGCTGGCCAGCGATGCCGCGCTGAAGGCGCCCTCGGGCAGGCCACTGCCCACCGAACCCCGGCTCACGGTGCACGGCACGGCGGCCGGGCAGATCACGCTCACCCGGGATCTGGCCTCGCTGCGGCCCGGTACGTACGGGCTCGCCGGTGACGGCTCGCACGCCGTCGTCGGCGATGTGCTCGGCGCCGCGAGCCAGACCGCCGACACCGTCGTCCGCAGGCTGGAGCGGGTCACCCACGGCAGCCTCGCCCCCGGCGACAAGGTCTGGCTGACCCCGAACCTCCACGTCGGCGACCCGGCCTCCGCCCTCGGCCTCGACCACGCCGACGTCGAGATCCCCGGCGAACTCGGCATCCTGCCCGCCTGGTTCGTCCCCGCCAGCCGCGGCACCTGGGTCATCGCGGTGCACGGACTGGGCACCACCCGCGAAGTCGCCATGAACGTCATGGAGTTCCTGCACGCCCGCCACTTCCCGGTCCTCGCCCTCGCCTACCGCGGCGACCTCGGCGCACCCCGCGCCCCGGACGGCCTGAACCACCTCGGCGAGACCGAGTGGCGCGACCTGGACGCGGCGATCCGCTACGCCGTGAGCCACGGCGCCGAACAGGTCGTCCTGCTCGGCTGGTCCACCGGCGCCACCATGGCCCTGCGCGCCGCCGCCCGCTCCGGGCTGCGCGACCGCGTCTCCGGCCTCGTCCTGGACTCCCCGGTGCTCGACTGGGAGGCCACCCTGCGCGCCCTCGCCTCCGCCCGCCGCACCCCGGGCGCCCTGCTCCCGCTCGCCGTCCGCGCCGCCCAGGGCCGTACGGGCCTGTACGGCGACCACGCCGGCCCCGAGCACACCCCGGACACGCTCACCGTGCCGACCCTGATCTTCCACGGCCCCGACGACCAGGTCGCCCCCTGGAACCGCTCCCGGCGCCTCGCGGACGCCCGCCCGAACCTGGTGGCGCTCCAGACGGTCAGGCAGGCGCCCCACGGCGCCATGTGGAACGCCGACCCCACGGCGTACGAGGAATCCCTGCGCCGCTTCCTGACCCCGCTGATGTAGCACCTCCGCGGGGCCCGGTCGCACTCGTTCCGTTTAACCCTGTACGGGTGGCCGGATCGCGGCGCCCCACCGCCCGCCGGACCCCGTGCGTTGGCCATCCCCGTCGCCCCTCGTGACATTCCGTTTGGGTTTTCGGACCGTCAACCGGAAGACTGCCCCCGTGACGTCCCGTATCCCGCGCGACTCCAGGCTTCGACTCGTCCGCCCGCGACCCCTGGCCGCCGCCCCCAGAGCCGTGAACCAGCGGCGCCCACGCCGCGCCGCACCGCGCCCGCCGGAAGGCACCCCGGCCCCCGCGGAACTGGCCGGAATGGCGCGTTCCCTCCTGGCCCCGGCGGCCCGTGTCGCCCGCTGGGCGGACGCCGCCCTGCGCCCCGGCCGCGACGGCGCCCCCTCCGACGGCAAGGGCACCCTCTCCGACGCGACCGCCGAAAGGGCCGCCGCCGATCTGGGGCTGACCGTCGCTCAGGTCCGCGCCGACTGGGACACCGCCCGCCTCGCCGGTCTGGTCGAGGTGCACGGCGACAGCGCCCGCCCCGGCTGGCGGCTGCGTGCCTGGAATCGCGACGACAGCGCCGTACTGCGCGGCTGGGTCGCCCTCTTCGACGCCTGGTCGCTCGCCTACCCGGAGCCCGTCGACCACGCGCCCGCCGCCGTCGCCGAGGTCGTCTCGGCCATGCCGCAGGTGCTCTCCTTCCTCCAGCTCTCCGCCGGGCCCGTGCCGGTCGCCCAGCTGCTGGACCTCCTGGAGCAGCGCGTCACCGAACTGCGCACCGAGCGCTGCGAGATCCCCTACGGCCCGCAGCCGCTGCCCGACCCCGAGGCCCTAGGCGACTCCGTCGCCGACACCCCGCTCGACCCCCTCCTCGACTGGGCCCTCACCGCTCTCGCCTCCGTCGACGCCCTCACCTACGGCGACGGCCAGGCCACCCTGACCCCGCTGGGCAGCTGGGCGGTCTGGGTCAAGCTGGAGCAGATCTGCGTCGCCGCGCAGAGCCCCGCCGGGAACATCGAGCAGTCCGCCGAGGACATGCTCCGCGGCTGCGCCCAGCTCCGCCCCAACGCCGCCCGCGCCGAGTACCGCGCCTGGCTCGCCGCCCGCCCCGTCGGCAGCGCCGTCACCGAGCTGATCCACGCCGCCCGCGGCGAGGACGCCCTGACGCGCGGCCTCGCCTTCGAGGCGCTGCGCGTGGTCGGCGCTCCCGCCGAGCCCGACGTACGGGCCGTGGTCGACGAGCCCGCGCTGCGCCCGTACGCCCTGCTGTGGCTGGCCGAGCACGACGGGGTCGACCCCGAGGACGCCCACGAGGTCCTCACCCGGGAAGAGGCCACGTGGCTCTGGGTCGACACCGCCGCGGCGGTCGCCGACCACGGTGAGGCCCCCATGCTGGTGCGCCATCTGGAGTCGGCGGTCCAGCCCACGGTCCCCGCCCTCCTGGAGGAGGTCCGCGCCGTCGGCCACCCCCGCACGGTCCAGGTCCTCGTGGCCCTCGCCGCCGCCCACCCCGACCCGGCCCTGGCCAAGGCGGTCCGCCGCGCGGCCTTCCAGGTCCACACGGGCGGCAACTAGCCCACACCGCCCGGCCGGGACGGCCCGACGGCACACGGCTGCCCCTCCCGAACGGCCGGAGCCGACCCGGGCACTCGGGCAACCGCCACCGCCCGGCCGGTCCAGCCCACGGGCCGGTGACACACCGCGGCCCCGGGCCGTCCGGCCGGGTCGGCCCACGGGCCGGTGGCAAACGGCTGTCCCTCCCGAACGGCCGGAGCCGACCCGGGCACTCGGGCGACCGCCACGGCCCGGCCGGTCCTGCCCGCCGTCCGGCCGGTCCTGCCCACGGGCCGGTGGCAATCCGCAGCCCCGGGACGGTTCACACGGGCGTCCGCCAGGACCTGCCGCCCGCCTCGGGCCCGGCCCAGCCTCCGGTCCGATGGCGCGGCGCGTGGATACAGGGGGCGATGGCGGTGTCTCCCGCGCGGGCGGGGCTGAGTCCGGGCAGCCGTGGACCGTCACATCGCCCGGTCGGCGCCCGCCGAGCCCCGGCCCACCCGGCCCACGGGCCGACGGCACACCGCGGCCCTTCCGAACGGGGGCCGAGTCCGCCCGCCCGGCGACTGTCACCGCTCGGCCGGGCCCGACGCCCCTACCCCCGCCCGCCGACCGCCGGAGCGTACGTGCCGAAGCTCCACACGTTGCCCTCCGTGTCCCGGGCCAGGTAGTCGCGGGAGCCGTAGTCCTGGTCCGTCGGGGGGAGCAGGATCTCCACGCCGTGTTCCACCGCGTGCCGGTGGTGGGCGTCGACGTCGTCGACCACGACGTACACCCCCACCGGCCCCGCGCCCCGCAGCGCCGAGTCGAAGACGCCGCCGCGGCCCTTCGAGCCGATCATGACCGCGCCGTTGCCCTGGGCCAGCTCGGCGTGGATCACCGAGCCGTCCTCGCCCTCGTACACCGTCAGCTCGGTGAAGCCGAGGCCCTCGGTGAGCTGGCGGATCGCGGCGCGGGCGTCCGCGTAGAGGACCGTCGGGAAGATGCTCGGACGCATGAGAGCCGTCACTCCTCAGCGGAAGGTGTCGCAGCGGGCCATGTCCCCGCTCTCGTACCCCCGGTAGAACCACTCCTGCCGCTGCTGGGCCGAGCCGTGCGTCCAGGTCTCCGGGGTCACCCGGCCCTGGAACCGCTCCTGGATCCGGTCGTCGCCCACGGCCGCCGCCGCGTCGAGCCCGTCCCGGATGTCCGCGTCGGTCAGCTCGGTGATCAGCGGGCGCCCGGTCGACTCGTCCGGGGTCGTCGTGGCGTGGTGCGCCCACACCCCCGCGTAGCAGTCGGCCTGGAGTTCCGTTCGTACCGCGTTGCTGCCCGCCCCGGTCCGCCCGTCCTGGGACCGGCCCAGCGTGCCGGTCAAGTTCTGCACATGGTGCCCGTACTCGTGGGCCACCACGTACGCCTGCCCGAACGGCCCGCCCTGGGCGCCGAACGTCGTGCGCAGGTCCTCGAAGAAGCCCAGGTCCAGATAGACCTTGCGGTCGCCCGGACAGTAGAACGGCCCCACCGCGCTGGTCGCCGACCCGCACGCCGTACCGACTCGTTCGCTGAAGAACACCGTCGGCGAGCGCCGGTACGTGCCGCCCCGGCGGGCGAACTCCCCGTCCCAGAAGTCCTGCACGCTGTTGACGACGGCCACCATGCGGCAGTCGTCCCGGGCGTTGGCGTCCTGCCCTGTCAGACACGCCTGCTGGACCTGCGCGAGACCCGACGCCGAGGCCGCGGGCTGCTCGCTGCCCTCGGTCAGCCCCAACTGGTCCGTCCCGACCCCGAACAGCAGCGCGAGCACCAGCGCCAGCAGCCCGGCCAGACCGCCGCCGACGGTGGCCCGGCCACCGGGGATCCGGCTGCCGCGCACGTCCTGCACCTCGGAGGTGTCCAGCCTCGCGTCGTCGTCGAACTGCATGGGGCCTCCGCGCGCTCCGTGCCCCCCGCGGCCATCCTCACCCCCCGCCCCGCCCCGGTCGCGGACAGGCCGCCGAACGGGGGACCGGGCCGGAAGCCGGGCGTGCCGTACGTCACGTGCGGGCCCGAGGCCGGAAAACCGCTTGCACGTCCCCGTTAGACTGGCCGCATGGCCATTCTCCTCGCGCATTAGACGGCGGGAAACGTCCTCAGCCACCCACCCCGCCAATCCAAACCGCCCTGGAGTCTGACCGTGATCTCCGCCACCGGCATCGAGCTGCGCGCCGGCGCCCGCGTTCTCATCGAATCCGCAACCTTCCGTGTCGCCAAGGGCGACCGCATCGGTCTGGTCGGCCGCAACGGCGCCGGCAAGACCACCCTCACCAAGTGCCTGGCCGGACAGAGCATCCCGGCCGCCGGCACCATCACCCGTTCCGGGGAGGTGGGCTACCTCCCGCAGGACCCGCGTACCGGCGACCTCGACGTACTCGCTCGCGACCGCATCCTGTCCGCGCGCGGCCTGGACGTCCTGATCCGCAAGATGCGCGAGAACGAGGAGCGCATCGCCAACGGCAAGGGCGCCACCCGCGAGAAGGCGCTCAAGCAGTACGAGCGCCAGGAGACGGAGTTCCTCACCAAGGGCGGGTACTCCGCCGAGGCCGAGGCCGCCACCATCGCCGCCGCGCTGAACCTGCCCGACCGGGTGCTCGGCCAGCCGCTGCACACCCTCTCCGGTGGTCAGCGCCGCCGTATCGAGCTGGCCCGGATCCTGTTCTCGGACGCCGACACCCTGCTGCTCGACGAGCCGACCAACCACCTCGACGCCGACTCGATCATCTGGCTGCGCGACTACCTCAAGACCTACCGCGGCGGCTTCATCGTGATCTCCCACGACGTCGACCTGGTCGACACGGTGGTCAACAAGGTGTTCTACCTGGACGCCAACCGCGCCACGATCGACATCTACAACATGGGCTGGAAGCTGTACCAGCAGCAGCGCGAGGCCGACGAGAAGCGCCGCAAGCGCGAGCGGCAGAACGCCGAGAAGAAGGCCGCCGCGCTCAACGCCCAGGCCGACAAGATGCGCGCCAAGGCCACCAAGACGGTCGCCGCGCAGAACATGGCCCGCCGCGCGGAGCGGCTGCTGTCCGGCCTCGAAGAGGTCCGCCAGTCCGACAAGGTCGCCAAGCTGCGCTTCCCCGAGCCCGCGCCCTGCGGCAAGACCCCGCTGACGGCCGAGGGCCTGTCGAAGTCGTACGGCTCGCTGGAGATCTTCACCGATGTCGACCTGGCCATCGACAAGGGCTCCAGGGTGGTCATCCTCGGGCTGAACGGCGCGGGCAAGACGACCCTGCTGCGGCTCCTCGCGGGCGTGGAGCAGCCGGACACCGGCGCCGTCATCCCCGGTCACGGCCTCAAGATCGGCTACTACGCCCAGGAGCACGAGACCCTGGACGCGGACCGCACGGTGCTGGAGAACATGCGCTCGGCCGCGCCCGACATGGACCTCGTCGAGGTCCGCAAGGTGCTCGGCTCGTTCCTGTTCTCCGGCGACGACGTCGACAAGCCGGCCGGGGTGCTCTCCGGCGGGGAGAAGACCCGGCTGGCGCTGGCCACCCTGGTGGTCAGCTCGGCCAACGTGCTGCTGCTCGACGAGCCCACCAACAACCTCGACCCGGCCAGCCGCGAGGAGATCCTCGGCGCGCTGCGCACCTACAAGGGCGCGGTCGTGCTGGTCACCCACGACGAGGGCGCCGTCGAGGCGCTCCAGCCGGAGCGGATCATCCTGCTGCCGGACGGCGTGGAAGACCTGTGGGGCGCCGACTACGCGGATCTCGTCGCCCTCGCTTGATCGAAAGCGTGATCCACAGCGTATGGATCATTCGGCCGATCCGTGATCCATCATCTGTGTGAGATCTCCTCGTACCGAGGTGTGTCCTCCATTCCTTGCGCGGCCGGGCCCTTTGTTCCCAAGGGCCCGGCCGCGGTGCGTCCGTGACCTGGCACTTTCCGGAACAACCCATTCGGCGGTACGGAGACAGCTTCTCGGAATTGTCGATTCCACTTGTGTGGACCCACTCCTGTCGTCAAATCCGTGTCTCACGGACCTTGCCGAATGGGTGGCCATCAGGCCCGGGAGGGGTGATCATGAGGAGACCAGAGCGCACTTCCCATGAGGAGGCACGGGTGGCCGAGACTCTGAAGAAGGGCAGCCGGGTGACCGGCGCCGCGCGCGACAAGCTCGCGGCAGACCTGAAGAAGAAGTACGACTCCGGTGCGAGCATCCGAGCGCTGGCCGAAGAGACCGGTCGCTCGTATGGCTTCGTACACCGGATGCTCAGTGAGTCGGGCGTCACGCTGCGTGGGCGTGGCGGGGCGACGCGCGGCAAGAAAGCCGCCGGCTGACCTCGGGCGGCCCCTGCGGCTTCGATGGTGGCCACCCGGTCGTTCGGCTGACCGGCCGGGTGGTTACTGTGCAGTCACTTAGCTGACCGCACCCCATCGGAGGCGCCCCATGGCTTCGCTCGACCCGGTTCTCGACAAGGACGGCGTACGACTCACCGTCGACGACGCAGTCGCCACGGTGACGCTGGCCAACCCCGCGAAGCGCAACGCGCAGAGCCCCGCTCTGTGGCGGGCGCTCACCGAGGCCGGTCGGCTGCTGCCCGGATCCGTCCGGGTCGTCGTGCTGCGGGCCGAGGGCAAGTCGTTCTCGGCCGGCCTCGACCGGCAGGCGTTCACGCCGGAGGGCTTCGACGGCGAGCCGTCGTTCATCGATCTCGCACGCGGCAGCGATGCCGAGCTCGACGCGACCATCGCCGAGTACCAGGAGGCTTTCACCTGGTGGCGCCGGAGCGACATCGTCTCCATCGCCGCTGTCCAGGGACATGCCATCGGGGCGGGCTTCCAGCTCGCTCTCGCCTGCGATCTGCGCGTCGTCGCCGACGACGTGCAGTTCGCCATGCGCGAGACCAGCCTCGGCCTGGTCCCCGACCTGACGGGCACCCACCCCCTGGTGGGCCTCGTCGGCTACGCCCGCGCGCTGGAGATCTGCGCCACGGGCCGCTTCGTCACGGCCGAGGAGTCCGTCAGCACGGGCCTGGCCAACGTCGCCGTGCCCCTGGACCAGCTCGACGGCGCCGTACGCGACCTCACCGCCGCCCTGCTCGCGGCCCCCCGCGACGCGGTCATCGAGACCAAGGCCCTGCTGCGCGGCGCCACGGAGCGCACGTACGAGGACCAGCGCAAGGCGGAGCGGGCCGCTCAGGCGCGCCGACTGCGGGACCTGGCCGGGATCGGCGAGTAGGCGGTCACCAGGTCACCACGCCACCAAGTCGCCAGGTCACCCGGTGATGTCCGTGACCAGCACGGCCACCGTCGGATGATCAGTGAGCGCCGCCGAGACCGCGGCACGCACCTCGCGGGCCACGTCCACGGCCCGGTAGGCCCGGAACACCGCGATCTCCACACGGACGTGGCGGGCCGGGAGGGCCGTGTCGGCGGGGCGTTCCTCGATGTGCACCGGGCGGCCGAGGGCGGCCAGGGTCGCGGTCAGGGCCGTGACGCCCGGTACCGCGAGCGCGGCCTCGGCGGCCCGGGTCTCGTCGCCGGGGGCCGGGTCCCTGGTGGGCGGTGGGTCCTGCCGGGGTTGCTCGTCGTGCGCCGGGGCCTCCTCCAGCAGCGCCGTCACCCGTAGGTCCACCTCGGTGACCCTCAGGCCCAGGCGCCGGTCCGCCGCCTCGGCGAGCGTGGCGCGCAGGGCGTCCGCCACCGTGGGCAGCGGCTCGGCCGCCGTCGTCGCGAACTCCGCCGACACCCGCAGGGCGCCCGGCCACAGCGCGCTCGGCGGGGGCGGTACGGCCGGCTCCGCCGCATGCTCCGGATCCACCGGCGCGATCCGCAGCGCGCCGAGGCGTACCCCCGGCATGTCGCGCGCCGCGCGCTCCAGCACCGCCACGGCCGCCTGTTCCACGATCCACGCGCCGTCCCGCGCTCCGCCGAGCGGCAGCAGCCTGCCCAGTCCCAGTTGCCGCCGCACCGCTCGCGTCCATCCGTCCGCCGTCATTACTCCAGCCTGCCCCATCCCCGGGGCGCGACGGCGCAACCGCACTTACGGTGGTCGAAGGAGGACGAACCGGAAGGGACGTACTGCCATGAGCGAGACGACACCAAAGCCACAGGCCGAGCAGGAGTCGCCCGTACAGACCCGCAAGACCGTCAGGCGCGGCGGCGGAGACCCGTCCACCCGGGGACGCACCACCATCGCCGACGGCGTCGTCGAGAAGATCGCGGGGCTCGCCGCGCGTGACGTCGTCGGCGTGCACGCGATGGGCAGCGGGCTCAGCCGTACTTTCGGCGCGGTGCGCGACCGTGTGCCCGGAGGCGGCTCCAAGTCCGTCACCCGCGGAGTGAAGGCCGAGGTCGGCGAGGTGCAGACCGCGCTCGACCTGGAGATCGTCGTCGACTACGGCGTGTCCATCGCCGATGTCGCCCGCGCGGTGCGGGAGAACGTGGTCGCCGCGGTGGAGCGCATGACCGGCCTGGAAGTCGTCGAGGTCAACATCGCGGTGAGCGATGTGAAGCTGCCCGACGAAGAGGAAGAGGAGCTGGAGCCCAGGATCCAGTGACCCGGACCGGACGCAGCACCGCTGAGGGGAGCGCACCATGAGCATGGCCGTGGTCGGCATGATCGCCGGCATGGCGCTGGGTTTCGCCGGGTACTTCGGCGGGTTCGGTGCCTTCCTGCTGGTGGCCGCCCTGGGCGCCATCGGTTTCGTCGCCGGGCGGTTCCTCGAAGGGGACCTGGAACTCGGTGACTTCTTCCGCAGCCGCGACGACCGACGCGACCGGCGGTGACGGCCGGCCCCGGTGAGGTCCGCGTCCCGCGGGCCGCCGTGCCGCCCGGTGAGCGCGGCGCCACCCGGATCGCCGACCGGGTCGTGGCCAAGGTCGCCTCCCAGGCCGCCCGCGAGGCGCTCGGCGCGCTGCCCAAGGACGCGTCCCCGCCGTACGCCGGGGTCACCGTGCACCACGACATCGCCCATGTCCGGATCCACCTCGAACTCGACTACCCCACCGACATCGGCGCCCGCTGCGCCGCCGTGCGTCGCCATGTCGCCGAGCGGGTAGGCGCGTTGGTGGGCATGGAGGTGCCGGAGGTCGCCGTCCAGGTGGAGCGGCTGCACGCGGCACACGGCGCGGAGGTGAGGACGCGATGAGCGATTCCCAGGGCTCCGAGGGCACCACCCGACCTCTTCCGGTCGTCGAGAAGGACACCGGCGCCCTCGACGCCGGCACCCTCGACCAGAACGCCTCCGCCGCCGGCTACGACGCCCCGCCGCCGGTCCTCGACGACGACGGCGCGAACGGCCGCTTCTGGTCCGCCCGCCGGGTCCCGGCCGCCGTGGTCGCGGTGCTCCTGCTGCTCCTGACCGGCGTGTTCCTGTACGACATCGCCGCCGTGCGCGCCGACCGGAACGCCATGGCCTGGCGCCGCGAACTGGCCGATCAGCTCGCCGAACGGCCGCTGGACGACACCTGGGTCCTGGTCGGCGCGGGCGTGGCCGCGGCGCTCGGCCTGTGGCTGCTCCTGCTGGCCACGACCCCCGGCCTGCGCGCCCTGCTGCCGATGCGCCGCACCCACCCCGACATCCGCGCCGGACTCGACCGCGACGCCGCCGCACTGGTCCTGCGCGACCGGGCGATGGAGGTCGCGGGCGTGCAGTCGGTACGGGTCCGGGTGCGTCGCAAGCACGCCGACGTACGCGCGCTCTCCCACTTCCGCGACCTGGACGACGTACGCGGCGACCTGGACCAGATCCTCGCCGAGGCGCTCCGGGGCCTCGGCCTGTCCCGGCCGCCCGCGCTGTCGGTGCACGTACGACGGCCCGGACGGAAGGGGTGAGCGCCGTGCTCAAGACCGTCAACCGCGTCGTACTCGCGGTCCTGGGAGTCCTCCTGATCCTGCTCGGCGGCTCCGTGCTGGCCGTCGGCCTGGGCCTGGACCCGCCGTCCTGGTGGATCCACGGCAGCGAGCACGACGTCCTGCTCAGCGACTCCGAGCGCACCCGCTGGCGGGACGAGGGCTGGTGGTGGCCGGTCGTCATCGCGGTGCTCGCGGTCCTGCTGCTGCTCGTCCTGTGGTGGCTGACCGCCAACCTGCGGCGCCGCCGCCTCACCGAGGTCCTGGTCGACACCGGCGACGGCGAGGGCGCCCTGCTGCGTGGCCGCGCCCTGGAACACGTACTGACCGAGGAGGCGGGCCTGATGGAGGGCGTCCACCGGGCCCACACCCACCTGACGGGCCGCAGAAACGCCCCCGAGGCCCGCGTACGCCTCCTCCTGGAACCCCACGTGGACCCCGGCACGGCCCTCACCGACCTCACGGCCGGCGCCCTGACCCACGCCCGCGACTCCGCCGGCCTGGAGTCGCTGCCGACGGAGCTAAGACTGCGGGCGGCCAAGCACCGCGCGGAACGCGTGAACTGACACCTCGGAACCCGCACCCCCACGCCGACCGGGTGCCGGCACGATCGGGGTCCTGCCCGCGCGCAGTCCGTGCCGCCTCCCGGCGGACCGGGCACTGGGCTGGGCGGGCCGGAGTCATGCCGTACCGCGGACTCCGCGCGGGCCGGCAGGGGCTCGGCGCACGCAGAACGTGCCGCCGAGCCACCGGGCGGTGCCGGTCGGGGGCGCCGGGTCTCAGAAGCCGCGTCGTGCCCCGCCGTCCACCGGGAGCATTACGCCCGTGAGGTAGGACGCCGCCGGGGAGAGCAGGAAGGCTCCGGCGCGGCCGAACTCCTCCGGGGTGCCGTAGCGGCGCAGCGGGATGCGGGATTCCGCCGCCGCCCTCGTGGACTCCGGGTCCGCCGAGAGGGCGTCCAGTTCGCGTACCCGGTCGGTGTCGATGCGGCCCGGGAGGAGGCCGACCACACGGATGCCGCGCGGGCCCAGCTCGTCCGCCAGGGACTTGGCGAACCCGGCGAGGCCGGGGCGCAGGCCGTTGGAGATGGTCAGGCCCGGGATCGGTTCGTGGACCGAGCCGGAGAGCACGAAGCCGATGACGCCGCCCGTTTCCAGTTCCGCCGCCGCCGCGCGGGCGAGGCGTACCGCGCCGAGGAACACCGACTCGAACGCCGCCTGCCACTGTTCGTCGGTGTTGTCGGCGACGAAGCCGGGCGCCGGGCCGCCGACGCTGACCAGCACGCCGTCGAAGCCGCCGAAGTGCTCGCGCGCGGCGGCGATCAGCCGCGCGGGTGTCTCCGGGTCGGCGTTGCCCGCGGCCACCCCGACCGCGTTCGGGCCCAGCGCCGCCGCGGCCTCGGTGACGGTCTTCTCCTCCCGCCCCGAAATGATCACTTTGGCGCCCTCGGCGACCAGCTCACGCGCGGTGGCGTTGCCCAGCCCGCGCGTGGCGCCCGTGACGACGAACACCCGGTCCTTCAGTCCAAGATCCATGGCCCCTATCCTGCATCGTCCGCCCCGAACAGGGCGAGAGCGGTGTTCACCAGACCGATGTGACTGAACGCCTGCGGGAAGTTGCCGAGCTGCTGCCCTGCCACCGGGTCGTACTCCTCCGCCAGCAGCCCGACGTCGTTGGCGAGCCCCACCAGCCGTTCGAACAGCTCCCGCGCCTCCTTCTCCCGGCCCGTCATGTACAGCGCGTCCGCGAGCCAGAACGAGCACACCAGGAAGGTGCCCTCCCCGCCCGGCAGCCCGTCCACGGCCGTCTTCTCGGCGCTGTAGCGGCGCAGGAAGCCGTCGTGGCCCAGCTCCTCGCGGACGGCGTCCACGGTGCCGATCACCCGCGGGTCGTCCGGCGACAGGAAGCCCACGCGCGGGATCAGCAGCAGCGAGGCGTCCAGCTCGCGCGAGCCGTAGTACTGCGTGAAGGTGTTCCGCCCGGGGTCGTAGCCCCGCTCGCACACCTCCCGGTGCACCTCGTCGCGCATCGCGCGCCAGGCGTCCACGTCGCCCTCCAGCTCCGGGTACTTCTCCACCGCCCGCACCGCGCGGTCCGCGGCCACCCACACCATCACCTTGGAGTGCACGAACTGCCTGCGCCCGCCGCGCACCTCCCACAGCCCCTCGTCCGGCTGCCGCCACGCCGTGCACAAGAAGTCCATCAGCGCGACCTGCAGCGCCCACATGTTCGGATCGGACGGCAGATCCGAACCGCGGGCCAGCGACAGCGAGTCCATGACCTCGCCGTACACATCGAGCTGGAGCTGGTTGACCGCCTCGTTCCCGATCCGGACCGGACTGCTGCCGGCGAAGCCGGACAGCCAGGGCAGGGTCATCTCGGGCAGCCGCCGCTCGCCCGCCACCCCGTACATGATCTGCAGGTCCGCCGGGTCGCCCGCGACCGCGCGCAGCAGCCAGTTCCGCCACGCCTCGGCCTCCTCGTGGTACCCGACGGCCAGCAGCGCGTTCAGGGTGAGCGTGGAGTCGCGCAGCCAGCAGTAGCGGTAGTCCCAGTTGCGCACCCCGCCCAGCTCCTCGGGCAGCGAGGTCGTGGCGGCGGCGACGATGCCGCCGGTGGGTGCGTAGGTGAGCGCCTTGAGCGTGATCAGGGAGCGGACCACGGCGTCCCGGTAGGGGCCGGTGTAGCGGCAGCGGGCCGACCACGCCTGCCAGTCGGCGACGCTGGAGCGCAGCGAGAGCTCGGGGTGGACCAGCGGCGGGCGGGGTTCGTGGGAGGGGTGCCAGGTCAGGACGAACGCCACCGACTCGCCCTCGGCGACGGTGAACTCCGAGACGGTGCGGTGGTCCTCGCCCCAGGTGCGCACCTCCGGCTCGCTGCGCAGCCACACCGAGTCCGGGCCCGCCACCGCGACCCGGTGGCCGTCGGCGCGGCGCATCCACGGGGTGATGGAGCCGTAGTCGAAGCGCAGCCGGAGCGTGCTGCGCACGGTCACCTCGCCGCGCAGGCCCTCGACGATCCGGACGACGTCCGGGGCGCGGTCCCGCTGCGGCATCAGATCGGTGACCCGGACCGCCCCTTCGTCGGTCTCCCACTCGGTGTCCAGGACGAGGGTGTCCGGCCGGTAGGCGCGCCGGGCGCACCGCTCGGCGCCGACGGGGGCGATTCTCCAGTGGCCGTTGTTCTCGTCCCCGAGCAGCCGGGCGAAACAGGCGGCGGAGTCGAAGCGGGGCAGGCACAGCCAGTCGATGGAGCCGTCCGTGCCGATCAGTGCGGCGGTCTGCTCGTCGCCGATGAGCGCGTAGTCCTCGATTCGGGGGTGCACGGGGTGCGGGTTCCCTGGAGGGGGCCACGACAATCCGGCCGCCGCGGCAATCCGGCCGTACGGCTCACATACCGACCGGAGTCGCGGGTGCCGTCGCTCACACCGCCGCGGGTGCCGCCTCCGCCGCGGACTCCTCGGCCGCCTGCTCGCGCCGGTCGCGCACCTCGCGGCGGACCAGGATCACCCAGCCGACCGGGACACCGAGGGCGAACAGCCACCACTGGACGGCGTACGCGTAGTTCAGTGCGGCGTTCTCGTCGCCGGGCTCGCCGAGCTGCTCCGGGGTGTCGCCCTTCGGCGCGGGCGCGGTCTGCGCGATGTAGCCGCCGAGTACCTCGGCGCCCAGGCGCTCGGCCTCCAGCTCGCTGTTGATCAGCATGATCTGCCGGTCGGGCAGGCCTTCGAGGTTCTTGATGCCGCTGGCCTCGGTCGTCTCGTCCGGCATCAGCCGGCCCTTGACCGTGACCTCGCCGCGCGGCGGGGCCGGGACCTTCGGGAACTCCGTCTGGCTGACACCGTCGGCCGGGATCCAGCCCCGGTTGACCAGCAGCACCCTGCCGTCCTTCAGCACGAACGGGGTCAGGACGTGGTAGCCGACCTTGTCGTCGGAGTTGGTGCGGCGGCGGACGACGACTTCGTCGTCGGTGTCGAAGCGGCCCTCGGCGGTGACCGTGCGGTACCGCTCCTTGGTGGTCACGGTGTGCCCGGGGGCGGTGAGCTCCTGCACGGGAACCGGCTTCGCGGACAGCGCGTCGGCGACCAGCTGATTGCGGGCCGAGCGCTCGTCGTAGCGGTGCATCTGCCAGATGCCCAGCCTGATCATCGTGGGGATGAGCAGCAGGGCGACCAGCGTCAGGATCACCCACTGCCGGGACAACAGGAAGCGGTACACCCCACGACCGTACAACTCGGTCGTGGGGTGCCTTCACGCGGGTACCGGGTCACACCTTGTCGACGATTCCCACCTTTCCCTCCGCGCGGGCGCAGTGGCCGCCGCAGTACCAGTGGCCCTCGACCTCCACGCCCTGCCCGATGATCTGGACGCGGCAGTGCTCGCAGATGGGGGCCATGCGGTGGATCGCGCAGGAGAAGCAGTCAAAGACATGTACGGCGCCCTGGGCGTGCACCTCGAAGGACATCCCGTAGTCATTTCCGCAGACTTCGCATCTCGCCATGCGCCACAGGGTGAGCCGTCGGTGCGGTACGGGCGAGCGGGTGACGGGCGAGTCGCCCGGCAATCACCCGTACGGTCACCCTTCGGACGCGGGTTCCACATCGGCGAGGAGCTGCCCGAACGCGGCCTCGTCGACGACCGGGGTGCCGTACTGCTTGGCCTTGACCACCTTGGAGGTGCCCGAGTCCGGGTCGTTGGTGACCAGCAGGCTGGTCAGCCGGGAGATGCTGGTCGCCACATGCAGCCCGGCCTCGATCGCCCGGTCCTCCAGCAGGTCCCGCTCCACGGAGGTGTCACCGGAGAAGGCGATCCGCATGCCCTGCTTGAGCCTTTTGCCTGCTTCGTACCGGCCCGGGTTGGGATACGGGCACGCGGGCCGCTTGCGGGAGGGGCGCCAACTGGTCGGCCGGTAGCCGCCGTACCCCGACGACTGGCGGGGCACCGCCCGGTCCGTCCACTCCGTCAGCGGACGGCACTCGTGCAGCGGCAGGCGTACGCCGCCCTCGGCCGCGGCGCGCAGGCTCGGCCGGAACGCCTCCGCCAGCACGCGCGCGTCGTCCAGCGCGTGGTGCGCCCGCTGCTGGACCACCCCGAAGTGCGCGGCCAGTGACTCCAGCTTGTGGTTGGGCAGCGGCAGGCCCAGCTCCTTGGAGAGCGCGATGGTGCACAGCCGCTGGCGCACCGGCGCCTCGCGCTGGGCGCGCGCGTACTCGCGGGCGATCATCTGCCAGTCGAAGACGGCGTTGTGCGCGACCAGCACCCGGTCGGCCAGCCGCGCCGAGAACTCCTCGGCGATGTCCGGGAAGAGGGGCGCGCCCTTCAGCATCTCGCTCGTCAGACCGTGGATCCACACCGGGCCCGGATCGCGCTCCGGATTGACCAGCGTGTACCAGTGGTCCTCGACCTCGCCGCGCGCGTCCAGCCGGTAGACGGCCGCTGAGATTATCCGGTCGTCCCGGGCCAGTCCGGTGGTCTCCACGTCAACGACCGCGTATCCCTTCGGATACGCGGTCGGCCACTCCGGGCGCGAGGACGCTGCGGTCGTACGGTCTTCGAGCATGGTCATTGAGAATACGGGCCGGGACTGACAGCGACGGCCCGAGCCCCCGGATCGGCACCCCGTCAGGTGGCCTGCCACGCCCGCCCGTTCGAGTGTCGGTCCGGGATGCGGGTCAAGTCCCCTCTCGCGCGGGGCTGTCCGGAATGTCATCCTCCGGGGTGTGACGGAAGCAGCGCGCGACGAGGCCGACGAGGGCTCGCTCGGAGTACGGCTGAACTGGCTGCGGGCCGCGGTGCTCGGCGCCAACGACGGCATCGTGTCCACCGCCGGGCTCGTGATGGGCGTCGCGGGCGCCACCGAGGACCGCTCGGCCCTGCTGACGGCGGGTCTGGCGGGGCTGCTGGCCGGGTCGCTGTCGATGGCGGCGGGGGAGTACGTCTCGGTCTCCACCCAGCGCGACTCCGAACGGGCCGCACTCGCCGCGGAGAGACGGCAGTTGCGCGAACGCCCCGAGGAGGAGCTGGCGGAGCTCGCGGACCTGCTGCGCCGGCGCGGACTGTCGGAGGACGTCGCCGAGGAGGCGGCCGAACAGCTCACCGAGCGGGACGCGCTGCGGGCGCACGCGCGCGTGGAGCTCGGTATCAACCCCGACGAGCTGGCCAACCCCTGGCACGCGGCCTGGGCGAGCTTCCTGGCCTTCACCGTGGGCGCCCTGCTCCCGCTGCTCGCCATCGTCCTGCCCCCGTCCGGCGCCCGCGTCCCGGTCACCGTCGCCTCGGTCCTGGCCGCCCTGGTCCTCACCGGCTGGACCAGTGCCCGCCTGGGCGCGGCACCCCCCGGCCGGGCGGTGGCGCGCAACGTCACGGGCGGTGCCCTCGCCATGGGCGTCACCTACGCGGTGGGCAGTCTGCTGGGCGCGGCCGGGGTCTAGGCGTGCCGGCCGGCCGATCCGCACGAAAGGCCCCAGTCGGACATTCCTCCACCACCGGGGGGCCAGTTGGAAGAGATCGCCAACAAGTAAGCGCGTACCCCCGGTAATACTTGTGAGTAACAACCCCTAGCCGTGGCCGACCGGCGGTTCTACGGTGCCCCCATGCCGAACCTGCCCGATGTCGTGCTGTGGTCGATACCCGCCTTCGTCCTGCTCACCGTGATCGAGATGATCAGCGTCCGCATCCATCCGGACGAGGACGCCGCCGGCTACGAGACGAAGGACGCCGCGACCAGCCTGAGCATGGGGCTCGGCAGCCTGTTCTTCGACTTCCTGTGGAAGATCCCGATCGTCGCGATCTACACCGCGATCTACGAGCTGACCCCGCTGCGCGTCCCCGTCCTGTGGTGGACGGTGCTGCTGATGCTGCTCGCCCAGGACTTCTTCTACTACTGGTCCCACCGCGGCCACCACGTCATCCGCATCCTGTGGGCCTGCCACGTCGTGCACCACTCCAGCCGCAGGTTCAACCTCACCACCGCGCTGCGCCAGCCCTGGACCTCGCTGACCGTCTGGCCGTTCTACGTCCCCCTCATCGCCTGCGGTGTGCACCCGGCCGCGCTCGCCTTCTGCTCCTCGGCGAACCTCGTCTACCAGTTCTGGATCCACACCGAGCGCATCGACAAGATGCCCCGCTGGTTCGAGTTCGTCTTCAACACGCCCTCCCACCACCGCGTCCACCACGCCTCCCAGGGCGGCTACCTGGACCGCAACTTCGGCGGCATCCTCATCGTCTGGGACCGCCTCTTCGGCTCCTTCGTCGCCGAGACCGAGCGCCCCGTGTTCGGGCTGACCAAGAACATCGACACCTACAACCCGGTCAAGGTCGCCACCCACGAGTACGTCTCCATCGCCAAGGACCTGAAGGCGGCGCGCAGTTGGCGCGACCGGGCCGGGCACCTCTTCCGCGGCCCCGGCTGGCAGCCCGCCGCGCGGCAGACCCCGGCGCCGGAGAGCGTGTCGACGTGACCCGCAAGCACCTGCTGCTGTCCGCCTTCGCCCTCGCCGCCGCCGTCGACCTCGGCTCCCTCGCGGCCGGGTTCGACCCCGGGCACACCCTCGCCAAGCCCCTGCTGATGCCGCTGCTCGCCGGGTACGCCGCCCTGTCCGGGGCGCCCCGGCTGCTGGTGGCCGCCCTGCTGTTCGGCTGGGGCGGCGATGTGTTCCTGCTGTCGGACGCCGATGCCGCCTTCCTCGCCGGGATGGGCTCCTTCGCCGCCGGGCACGTCTGCTACCTGCTGCTGTTCCGCGGCGGTACCCAGCGCCCGCTCCTGCTCGCCGGGTACGGCCTGGCCCTGACCGCCACGGTCGTCGCCCTCTGGCCCGACCTGCCCGCCGAACTGCGCATCCCGGTCGCCGGGTACAGCCTGCTGCTCACCGCCATGGCCTACCGGGCCGGCAGTCGGTTCGGACTGCTCGCCGGGCTCGGCGGGGCGCTGTTCATGCTCTCCGACACCCTCATCGCCACCGGCGTCGCCGAATGGCCGCAGCCGCTCCGCCCCGACCTGTGGATCATGCTCACCTACATCGCGGCCCAGTACCTGCTGACCACCGGCACCCTGCGCGCCCTCGAAGCGCGCCCGGGCCCGGCGGCGACGTACGGTGAGGTGCGCTCAACCACCCCCTGAGCGCACCTCACCACCTCGCGGCCCTCACCATCTGATCGGGATCGGAAGCGCCGTCAGCAGTCCCGACACCGCCATCACCACGCCCAGCCCGACGACCTCCGCGCGCGCGGGGACACAGGCGCTGAGCGGGTCGGCCGCCCGGCTCAGCCGGATCCGCGCCCACAGGGCCAGCGCGGCGACGGCCGCCACCAGCAGCACCTTGGCGAGCAGCACCCGCCCGTACGCCGTCTCCGTCAGCTGGTCGAGGATCGTCTCCGACGGCATGCGCCGCAGCGAGGAGCACACCCCGGTCGCCGTGACGGCGGCGAGCGCGACGGCCGCCACGCGCGCGTAGAGCCCGAGCAGCGCCGCGCCCGCCGCCGTGCGGTCGCCGCGCAGCGTGCGCAGGGCGTGCAGCAGACCGCCCGTCCACAGCGCCGCGGCCGTCAGGTGCACCAGCGTCAGCCCGGTGCCGATCATCGGGGAGTGCTCGGTCGTCGGGTGGGCGCGCAGCGCCTCCGCCACGACGATCGCGGCCAGCGGCCAGACCTGGATGCCCGGACGCCGGGACAGCGCGCACATCCAGGCCACGGCGAAGGCGTTCACCTCCAGCAGCGCCAGCTTGCCGTCGCGGGTCGCGTACAGGCCGCCCAGGTCCAGGTCGGAGGGGCTGCTCGGGACCAGGTTGCCGGAGGAGACGACCGAGGCGAGCCCCAGCGCGGCGACGAAACCGGCGGCCGCCGCGTACACCGCCCAACTGCGCGGCGGGGCCGGGGGAGTGCCGGGCACCGCCCGGGCCAGCCGGTTGATCAGCAGCTCGCCCACCGGGACGGACAGCGCCAGGAACAGCACCGTCCGCAGCAGCGCGATGCCGCCGTCGCCGGGGGCGTCGGCCTCGCCGGTGCCGTGCAGCGCCACATTCGGCCCGAGCAGCGGGATCAGCGCCCCGAGCAGCACCAGGGCCAGGACGGCGACGGCCCGGCCGGTACCGGGACGCCGCACGGGCTCGTTCGCGTCGGCCCTCTCCGACGTGGGTCTTATCAAGGTCACCTCATGATCTTCACCAGTCGTCCCAGAACCGGGCAAGCGCGGGGAAACAACTGGCGGTACGAATTCCGTCCATGGGTACGTATCGGGCGCCCGGCCGTTCAGACAGGGTGCCACCGCGCGGGGTCACTGCCCCAGACCCCGGGCGGCCGGGACCAGTCCACCGGCCCGCCGGCGAAGGACACCGGCGACCGCGCGTACCGCAGCCGCCCGAGCGCGCTGTCCGTCTCGGCAAGCCACGGCCCGGGCCCCTCGTACGCCGGTCCGTCCGCCGCCCCCGCCTCGATCTCGTGCGTCAGCCAGCGCGCGGTCCGCGCCAGCGCCAGCCGTACGACCCGGCCGTACCCCTCCGTGAGCCGCCCGGTCAGCGCCCGCAGGATCTCCGCGGCCAGCAGGTACCCGGTGCCGTGGTCGAGGGCCTGCGCGGGAAGTGCCCCCGGCTGCTCGGGCGACCCCTCCAGCAGGGAGACGCCGGTGGCCGCCTGCACCAGGCTGTCGAAGCCGCGCCGCCCGCCCCAGGGCCCGTACGCGCCCCACGCCGACAACTGGCCCACGATCAGCCCCGGCCGCCGCTCCACCAGCGCCTCGGGGCCGAGCCCGAACCGGTCCAGGGCGCCCGGCCGGTAGCCGGTGACGACCACGTCGGCCTCGCGCAGCAGCTCCTCGAAGGCCGCGCGGTCCCGGGTCAGGTCCAGGGTCGCCGAGCGTTTCCCGAAGCCTGTGTCGGCGTGCTGGTCGGGGAGTTCGGGGATGCCCGGCGGGTCGACACGCAGGACGTCGGCGCCCAGCAGGGCGAGGGTGCGGGTGGCGACCGGTCCGGCGAGGACCCGGGTCAGGTCCAGGACCCGTACTCCGGCCGCGGGCAGCAGGGGAGCGGGCGGTGGGGGCAGGGGCGGCAGGGCACGCGCGCGTGCCGTGTCCAGGCGCTCGCGCTCGACCAGGGGCCGCCGCGCCACCTCGGCCGCCTGGGGATGCGCCGCCCACTCCTCGGGCGTGCGTACGGCCACGGCGAGCCCTCCGGCCGCGTACACGGCCTCCTCGACCTCATGTGCCGACCGCTCGGCCAGCGCGCGTTCCACGCCCTCCGCGGGCACGCCCAGGGCGCTCAGCAGCCGCTCACGGTGGTGGGGGTAGTTGGCGTGGGTGCGCACCCAGCCGTCCGCCGTGCGCCAGAACCGCGACAGCGGGGCGAAGGTGACCGGGGCCCGGCCATTGATCAACAGATGCCGTTCGCTCACGAACGCCGTGGCGACGGCACCGTCGTCCACCAGGACCTCCGGCACCTCCCGCAACCCGGCCCGCACCGCCCCCAGTTCGGCGCCGGCCAGCGCACACGCGCGCACGCACGCGCGTGCCAGCTCCCGCGCGGGAAGGCGCGCCGGGAGAGCGCCTTCCCGCATCACCATCTTGATGTCGGTCATGACTGCACTATGCATGATTGACCGAATCAATATATGGCGGGAGCCCGTGCTTCCTACTTGGTGCTCTTTACTTGGTTGCCTTTTACTTGGTCACCGCGTCCAGAGCGTCCGCGACTCCCCAGCCGTAGAACCCGTTCCGGTTCTTCGACCCCTCGCACACGGCGTCGATCTCACCGTCGCCGTCGATGTCGTAGGGGTCCCCGCACGCCTTGGCGTCGGCCTGCGCGTACAGCAGGGCCTTCACCGCAGTCGGCGGGAGATACGGACGCGTGGACTTGATCAGCGCGGCGACACCCGCGACATGCGGCGACGCCATCGACGTACCGGCCATGTAGCCCCAGCGGCCGCCGGGCAGAGTGCCCAGGATCAGTCCGCTGGTGGCCGGCGGTTCCGGGGTCTGGAAGCGGGTCGAGTCACCGCCGGGCGCGGCGATGTCGACCACTCCCAGGCCGTGGTTGGAGAAGGACGACTTCAGGCCCTTCGCCCCGGTCGCGGCGACCGTCACGACACCCGGCAACTGGGTCGGGATGTCCAGGCACTTCGACGGGTCCACGACCCGCTCGACGGGCGTGCCGTCGTTCGGCGAGACCGGGTCGGTGATCTCGTCGGCCGCGAGGTCGTAGTTCTCGTTGCCCGCCGCCGCGACGTTGACCGTGCCCCTCTTCTCCGCGTAGCGAGCGGCCCGGGAGACGGCCTCGACGAGGGCCGTCTGGTCCGGGTCGTTCTTGCAGTTGAAGTACCAGGGGTCGGTGTAATAGCTGTTGTTCGTCACGTCGACGCCGTGCTCGGCCGCCCACACGAAGCCGCAGACCACGGCCTCCGTGTAGAAGTAGCCCTCGGTCGTCGACACCTTGATGCCGGAGACCTTCACGCCCGGCGCCACACCGGTCATGCCGATGCCGTTCTTGGCCGCCGCGATCTCACCGGCCACATGGGTGCCGTGCGGGCTCTCCGTCGGCCCCGGACGCCAGGCGCCCTCGGTGGTGTCCGGCTTGCCCGTCACACAGTTGACCGAAGCGTCCCGGTCGAAGTTGGGCGCGAGGTCGGGGTGGGTGTCGTCGACGCCGGTGTCGATCACCGCGACCGTCACCTTGGAGCTGCCCAGCGACTTCTCATGGGCCCGGTCCGCCTTGATGGCGGGCAGGTCCCACTGGAGCGGCTGCAGGGGGTCCTGCCCCTCGGCCTCCGCCACGGCCGCGACCTCGGCGGCGCTGAGCACCTTCGGGGTGCCGACGTCCGTGGTCGACTGCGCGGGCAGCGGGGCGTTGCGGGTGTTGCCCGCCGAGGACACCCCGGGCACCTTGCGCAGCACCTTGGCGAAGTCCGGGTTCGCCGAGTGGACCACGATCACGCCGATCCGGTCGTACGACGTCACGACGGTGCCGCCGGCCTTGGCGATGGCCCGCTCCACCCGGGCCGAAGGGCCGTGTCCGGGCTGGACGTTGACGACATAGCTGAGCTGGATCGCCTCCGCCTCGGCCGCCGTCGACACGCCCGGCAGCAGGGCGATGGCGGTCGCCAGGGCCGTTCCGGCGCCGACGGCCAGAGCGCGACGGGAGCGCGGGAAGTGCGCTGTCATGGTGTCAGTCTCTCCCGTCCGCCGGTCACTTGACCGCGCGCAGCGCGTTGACGATGCCGAAGCCGTAGAAGCCGTTCACGCGCTTGCCGCCCTCGCACACCGCGTCCTGCGTGCCGTCACCGTTCTGGTCGTAGGACTCCGGGCAGCCCGGGTTGTCCGCCTGCGCCTTGAGCAGCGCCTGGAGCTGCGCCGGGGACGCCCACGGGTGCTTCGACTTCAGCAGCGCGGCCACACCGGCGGCGTGCGGCGAGGCCATCGAGGTGCCCTGCAGCCAGGCGTACTCCCCGTTCGGCATGGTGGACAGGATGCGGCCGTTCTTGGAGGGCGTGTCGGGTATCTGGTACAGCCGGTCGCCGCCCGGCGCGGCGATGTCCACGACGCGGTAACCGTAGGTGGAGTAGTACGACTTGAGGTTCTGCACGCCCGTCGCGCTGACCGTGACGATGCCGGGCAGCTGGGTCGGGACGTCGAAGCACTCGTGCGGGTCGATGGTCCGCTCGACCGGGGTGGTGTCGTTCGGGCTGCTGGCGTCGACGATGGCGTCCGAGGCCAGGTCGTGGTTGGAGTTGCCCGCCGAGGAGACGTGCAGGGTGCCCTTCTTCTGGGCGTACAGCTGGGCCCGGTTGACCGCGTCGACGATCGCCCGCTGGTCGGGGTCGTCCATGCAGTTGTACAGCCACGGGTCCACGTAGTAGCTGTTGTTGGTGATCTCCACGCTGTGCTCGGCGGCGAACATGAACGCGCAGACGACGTTCTCCGGGTAGAAGAGGCCGTTGGTCGGGTCGCTCACCTTGATGCCGGCGACCTTCACCCCGGGGGCCACACCCGCGACACCGATGCCGTTGCGGGCGGCGGCGATCTCACCGGCCACGTGCGTGCCGTGGTAGTCGTCCGCGGTGTAGGGCCGCCAGGCGCCGTCGCTGGTGTCCGCGACACCGCCGACGCAGTTGGCGGACTGGGACTTGGAGAAGTTCGGCGCGAGGTCCGGGTGGGTGTCGTCGACGCCGGTGTCGATGACGGCGACGGTCACCTTCTTGGAGCCCGGGTTGATCTTCGCGGCCTTGTCGGCGCCGATCGCGCGCAGGTCCCACTGGTCGGCTTCGAGGGGCTCGCTGCCGGGGGCGGCGGCCTTCGCGGCCTGGGCCGCCTGAGCCGCCGTCAGGTACTCGGCGGCGCCCTGGTCGGTGGTGCCGGCGGCGGTCAGCGGCGCGGTGCGCGTGGCGCCCGCCGACTGGACCCCGCGCACCTTGCGCATGGTCTTGCCGAAGTCCGGGTTGTCCGAGTGAGCGACGATCACGCCGATCTTCTCGTACGTCGTCACGACGGACCCGCCCGCCGCGACAACGGCCTTCTCCACCGACCTGATGGTGCGCCGGTCCGTCTTGGTGTTGACGACGTACGCCAGCTTCGTGGCGTCCGCGGACTGCGCCACGGTCTCCGCGGGGGGAGCGGCCGTGGCGGCGGTCGGCAGGAAGCCGAGCGAGGCGGTCAGCGACAGCACGACGGGAACGGCCAGCGCGAGCCGGCGTCTGGAAGGCAGATGAGCCATGGGATCTCCACATCATCCGGTAAACGAGACCTGCCCGAGACACAGGTGGTGCTCGGGCAGGTACATGACGGGTGTGCAGGGTGAAGCTATCTCCCCGCGTAGCGCCCAGCAATGACCTTCCGGAAGTCAGTGGGGAAAGAACCAAGCCACGTTGAACCGGTTCTCGCGTGGCGCCGTGGACGTTGAACAGGGGGCGTGAGCACGATCGATCCCCCCATCAATGCGAGGTCTGCCCCGATATGTCCGCCGTGCCGAACCCATCTCCGAACCCCGAACCGTCCCCGTCCACTGTCGTCACCACACCCGCAACGCGAGGAGAGTCCGTGGCCACCGATGCACCGCCCCCCGCGACAGAACAACACCGGCTTCCCACCACCGAGGAGTTCACCGAGGTGCAGGACAGCGCGGAGTTCGGTGAACTGCGCCGCTCCTACCGCTCCTTCGCCTTCCCGCTCACCGTCGGCTTCATCGTCTGGTACCTGCTCTACGTGATGCTGTCGATCTACGCCGGCGGCTTCATGGGCATCGAGCTGTTCGGCAACATCAACATGGCCCTCGCCCTGGGCATCGCCCAGTTCCTCACCACGTTCCTCATCGCCTGGTGGTACGCGCGGCACGCCGCCGCCAAGCTCGACCCCAAGGCCGAGGCGATCAAGTCCCGGATGGAGGGCGGCGCATGAGCCCCGCACACACGATCCTCGCGGCCGACGCGGCGAGCGAGCACCGCACGCTGATCATCAGCCTCTTCGCCGTCTTCGTCCTCGCGACCCTGGTCATCACCGTGTGGGCGGGCCGCCAGACCAAGAACGCGGCCGACTTCTACGCGGGCGGCCGCCAGTTCACCGGCTTCCAGAACGGTCTCGCCGTCTCCGGCGACTACATGTCCGCCGCGTCCTTCCTCGGCATCGCGGGCGCCATCGCCCTGTTCGGCTACGACGGTTTCCTCTACTCCATCGGCTTCCTGGTCGCCTGGCTCGTCGCCCTGCTGCTGGTCGCCGAGCCGCTGCGCAACTCCGGCCGCTACACGATGGGCGACGTCCTCGCCTACCGGATGCGCCAGCGCCCGGTCCGCACGGCGGCCGGTACCTCCACGATCGTCGTGTCGATCTTCTACCTGCTGGCCCAGATGGCGGGCGCCGGTGTCCTGGTCTCGCTGCTGCTCGGCATCTCCAGCGACGCCGGGAAGGTCGGCATCGTCGCCCTGGTCGGCGTCCTGATGATCATGTACGTCAGCATCGGCGGCATGAAGGGCACGACCTGGGTGCAGATGGTCAAGGCCGTGCTGCTGATGACCGGCGCCCTGCTGCTGACCTTCCTGGTCCTGCTGAAGTTCGACTTCAACATCTCCGACCTGCTCGGCTCCGCTGCCGACCAGAGTGGCAAGGGCGCCGCCTTCCTGGAGCCCGGTCTGAAGTACGGCGTCAGCGGCACCACCAAGCTGGACTTCATCTCGCTCGGCATCGCCCTGATCCTGGGCACCGCCGGTCTGCCGCACATCCTGATCCGCTTCTACACCGTGCCCACCGCCAAGGCCGCCCGTAAGTCCGTGATCTGGGCGATCGGCCTGATCGGCGCCTTCTACCTGATGACGCTGGCCCTCGGCTTCGGCGCCGCCGCGCTCATCACCCCGGAGGAGATCACCGGCTCCAACAAGGCCGGAAACACCGCGGCCCCGCTGCTCGCACTGCATCTGGGCGGCGTGGAATCCAGCTGGGGCGCCATCCTGCTGGCCACCATCTCAGCGGTCGCCTTCGCGACGATCCTCGCCGTGGTCGCCGGTCTGACCCTGGCGTCCTCCTCGTCCTTCGCGCACGACATCTACGCCAACGTCATCAAGAAGGGCCAGGCCAGCGAGCAGGAGGAGGTCCGCGCCGCCCGCTGGGCGACCGTCGGCATCGGCATCGTCTCCATCGCGCTCGGCGCCCTGGCCCGCGACCTGAACGTGGCCGGTCTGGTCGCGCTCGCCTTCGCGGTCGCCGCCTCCGCCAACCTGCCGACGATCCTCTACAGCCTCTTCTGGAAGCGCTTCACCACCCAGGGAGCCCTGTGGTCGATCTACGGCGGTCTGACCGCCGCCGTCGGCCTGGTGCTGTTCTCGCCGGTCGTCTCCGGCAAGCCCAGCTCGATGTTCCCCGACGTCGACTTCCACTGGTTCCCGCTGGAGAACCCCGGCATCATCTCGATCCCGGTCGGCTTCCTGCTGGGCATCATCGGCACCTACCTCTCCAAGGAGGAGCCGGACAAGGGCAAGTACGCCGAGCTGGAGGTCCGGTCCCTGACCGGCACCGGTGCCCACTGAGCCTGAGCGCACCCCCGAGCGGCCGCGTCGTAGGTCCCTACGACGCGGCCGTGCCGTTCCTGGTGGGATCGGGCACTGTCGTTGTCAGTGCGGTCACGTAGGCTCGCAGGTGACGGAAGACGAGTGCTCCACCACGAGGGAGGGGGCCACGTGCTCATCGACACCTACGGCCGGGTGGCCACCGACCTGCGCGTCTCGCTCACGGACCGGTGCAACCTGCGGTGCACGTACTGCATGCCCGAGGAGGGCCTGCAGTGGCTGGCCAAGCCCGACCTCCTCACGGACGACGAGATCGTCCGCCTGATAGACATCGCGGTCACCACCCTCGGGATCACCGAAGTCCGCTTCACCGGCGGCGAGCCCCTGCTCCGTCCCGGCCTGGTCGGCATCGTCGAGCGCGTCGCCGCCCTCACTCCCCGCCCCCAGATGTCCCTGACCACTAACGGCATCGGTCTCAAACGCACCGCGCCCGCCCTGAAGGCCGCGGGCCTGGACCGGGTCAACGTCTCCCTGGACACCCTGCGCCCGGACGTCTTCAAGGCCCTCACCCGCCGTGACCGCCACAAGGACGTCATCGAGGGCCTGGAAGCGGCCCGCGACGCCGGCCTCACCCCGGTCAAGGTCAACTCCGTGCTGATGCCGGGCCTCAACGAGGACGAGGCCCCCGACCTGCTCTCCTGGGCCGTCGAGCACGACTACGAACTGCGCTTCATCGAGCAGATGCCGCTCGACGCCCAGCACGGCTGGAAGCGCGACGGCATGATCACGGCCGGGGACATCCTGGCCTCCCTGCGCACCCGCTTCGAGCTGACCCCCGAGGGCTCCGAGGAGCGCGGCTCGGCACCCGCCGAGCGCTGGCTGGTGGACGGCGGACCGCACCGCGTCGGCGTCATCGCCTCCGTCACCCGGCCGTTCTGCTCCGCCTGCGACCGCACCCGGCTCACCGCCGACGGCCAGGTCCGCACCTGTCTGTTCGCCCGCGAGGAGACCGACCTGCGGGCCGCCCTGCGCTCTGGCGCCCCCGACGAGGAGATCGCCCGCATCTGGCGGCTGGCCATGTGGGGCAAGAAGGCCGGAGCGGGCCTGGACGACCCGAGCTTCGTCCAGCCGGACCGCCCGATGTCCGCGATCGGCGGCTGAAAACCTACGGTCCAACCTCCCGGCTACGATGCGGTCGGTTCCTCCCAGTCCGCGAATTTCACGACGTCCTTGAGGAACCCCCGTACGCCCAGGAACTGGGAGAGATGCTCCCGGTGCTCCTCGCAGGCGAGCCAGGTCTTGCGCCGCTCCGGCGTATGGATTTTGGGGTTGTTCCAGGCCAGCACCCACTCGGCGGCGGCCCGGCAGCCCTTGGCGGAACAGATCGGCGTCTCGTCACTCACGGATTCGTCTCACTAAGGTCCACAAAAGGCGACGCCGAGCAGCCACGGGGGGAGCTGCCCGGCGTCGGTCCGTCGCTCCGACGGGGGATGCGGAGCGCCTACGAAGTATGTCATGGGTCACCCGCCGCCCGGCACCGGAACAACACTATTGATCTGAGCTTTTCTTGAGCTTGGTTGCGGAGGATGATTCCGCTTCCGGGTCACCGCTCGCCCGACGCCAAGGTCATTTCCGGTCATGTGTTTCGCCGCCCGCATCCGGTGCCGGACCGGGGGCGACGTCTTCCGGGACGGATTCCGCGAAGGGCCCGTCCACCGTCGGTCCGGAGAGCATCGGAGGGGCCGGCGCGGTGACGAACGTGGAGGGGAGCGACGGGGCGTTCTCCCGCCCGGCGTTGGCGATCACCACCGCGATGTACGGCAGGATCGCGCCGAGCACCAACGCCACCACGGCCACGTGCCGTTCGACGTTCCACAGGGTCGCGGCGAGGATCACCGACAGCGTACGGACCGACATGGAGATGATGTAGCGGCGCTGCCGCCCGCGCACGTCCTCCTGGAGGCCCGCCCGGGCTCCGGTGATCCGGAACACCTGGGCATTGCCGCCGTGCAGCTTCCGCATCAGATTCCACCATCCGCCCGCATCGGACTCTCCCCTGCCCGCACCCGATCCGTCCCGGCCCGGGGGAGCCGGTCACGGACACCCTCCACGTTACGCCCGGCCTGCGCCCCCTACGAGACCGGGGCACCTCCCACCGGGGTGACCGTGCTCGGCCGTCCCGCGTACGGCCGCCCCCGACATGCGACGTAGGGAAACCGCGTCGAGACTGGGCGTAATGCTCACGTCGAGCCGTACAAGGAGGCAGCCATGGGCTGGTTGTGGGCGATCATCGTGGGATTCGTGCTCGGTCTCATCGCCAAGGCGATCCTGCCGGGCAAGCAGCACAGTCCCCTCTGGCTGACCACCATCTTCGGCATGCTCGGCGCCATCGTCGGCAACGCCATCGCACGCGCCGCCGGTGTCGAGGAGACCTCCGGCATCGACTGGAGCCGGCACATCTTCCAGCTCATCGCGGCGATCATCATCGTGGCCGTAGGCGACATGGCCTACATGGCCACCCTGGGCAAGCGGAAACAGCAGACCTGAGCGCCCGTACGACGAAGGGGGCGGCCCTCCGGGTGGAGAGCCGCCCCCTTCGGCGCGCTTGCCCGTGTCAGCCGGTGACCTCGACCGCCGCCAGGTTCTTCTTGCCCCGGCGCAGCACCAGCCAGCGGCCGTGCAGCAGATCCTCCGCGGACGGGACGTGGTCCTCGGCGGTCACCTTCACGTTGTTCACGTAGGCCCCGCCCTCCTTCACCGTCCGCCGCGCCGCCGACTTGCTCGGCACCAGCTCGACCTCGGCGAACAGATCCACGACCGGCGCCAGCTCGGCGACCTTGGCGTGCGGCACCTCGGACAGCGCCGCGGCCAGGGTGTCCGCGTCCAGCTCGGCCAGCTCGCCCTGACCGAACAGCGCCTTGGACGCGGCGATCACGGCGGCCGTCTGGTCGGCACCGTGCACCAGCGTCGTCAGCTCCTCGGCCAGCGCCCGCTGCGCGGCCCGCGCCTGCGGCCGCTCCTGGGTCTGCTTCTCCAGCTCCTCAAGCTCCTCGCGGGACTTGAAGGACAGGATCCGCATGTAGGTCGAGATGTCCCGGTCGTCCGCGTTCAGCCAGAACTGGTAGAACGCGTACGGCGTCGTCATCTCCGGGTCCAGCCAGACGGCGCCGCCCTCGGTCTTGCCGAACTTGGTGCCGTCCGCCTTGGTCATCAGCGGGGTGGCCAGCGCGTGCACCTGGGCGTGCGGCTCCAGCCGGTGGATCAGGTCCAGACCCGCCGTGAGGTTGCCCCACTGGTCGCTGCCGCCCTGCTGGAGCGTGCAGCCGTGCCGCCGGTACAGCTCCAGGAAGTCCATGCCCTGCAGCAGCTGGTAGCTGAACTCCGTGTAGCTGATGCCCTCTTCGGACTGCAGGCGGCGGGCGACCGAGTCCTTGGTGAGCATCTTGTTGACGCGGAAGTGCTTGCCGATGTCCCGCAGGAACTCGATGGCCGACATGCCGGCCGTCCAGTCCAGGTTGTTCACCATCACCGCGGCGTTCGGGCCCTCGAAGGACAGGAACGGCTCGATCTGCGCGCGCAGCCGGTTCACCCAGTTCGCGACCGTCTCCGGGTCGTTCAGCGTGCGCTCGGCGGTCGGGCGGGGGTCACCGATCTGGCCGGTGGCCCCGCCGACCAGGGCGATCGGGCGCAGCCCGGCCTGCTGGAGCCGGCGCATGGTGAGGACCTGCACCAGGTGACCGACGTGCAGGCTGGCCGCGGTCGGGTCGAAACCGCAATAGAACGTGACGGGACCGTCCGCGAGCGCCTTGCGCAAAGCGTCCTCGTCAGTGGACAGGGCGATCACGCCACGCCACTTCAGCTCGTCGACGATGTCCGTCACGATTCTCGTATCTCCTTGGGAGTGCTCCGGGTCAGGTACGAGGTTATACGCCCTGACTGACCGAGCTCATATTGAAGTCCGGCACCCTCAGCGCCGGCATGGCAGCCCTAGTGAACCAGTCGCTCCACTCCCTCGGCAGCGTCTTTTCCGTGCGCCCGGCCTCGGTGGCCCGGCCCAGCAGGTCCACCGGCGACTCGTTGAACCGGAAGTTGTTCACCTCGCCGGTCACCTCGCCGTTCTCCACCAGGTACACCCCGTCCCGGGTCAGACCGGTCAGCAGCAGCGTCGCCGGGTCCACCTCGCGGATGTACCACAGGCAGGTCAGCAGCAGCCCGCGCTCGGTGTCCGCGACCATCTCGTCCAGCGAGCGGTCGCCGCCGCCGTCCAGCACCAGGTTGTCGATGCCGGGCGCCACCGGCAGGCCGGTCAGACCGGCGCTGTGCCTGCTGGTCAGCAGGTGCCGCAGCTCGCCCTCGCGGATCCACTCGGTGGCCGTCAGCGGCAGACCGTTGTCGAAGACGGAGGCGTCGCCCCCCGAGGAGTGCGCCAGCACGAACGGCGCCGACTCCAGACCCGGCTCGTTCGGATCGCTGCGCAGGGTCAGCGGCAGCTCGGACAGCCGGTCGCCGATCCGGGTGCCGCCGCCCGGCTTGGAGAACACCGTGCGGCCCTCGGCCGCGTCCCGGCCCGAGGCCGACCACATCTGGTAGATCAGCAGGTCCGCCACGGCGGTCGGCGGCAGCAGCGTCTCGTACCGTCCGGCGGGCAGCGCCACCTTCCGCTCGGCCCAGCCGAGGCGCACGGCCAGTTCGGCGTCCAGGGCCGCCGGGTCGACGTCCTTGAAGTCCCGCGTGGAACGCCCGGCCCAGGCCGAGCGCGTACGGTCCGGGGACTTGGCGTTCAGCTCCAGCGTTCCGTTCGGCTGGTCGTGGCGCAGCCGCAGACCCGTGGACGTACCGACGTAGGACGAGACCAGCTCGTGGTTGGCGAACCCGTACAGCTCCCGTCCGCCCGCACGCGCGCGTGCGAACGCCTCGCCCAGCGCCGGGGCGAAGTCGGCGAACACCGCGGAGGACGTCTCGGCCGGGGCGTCGGTGAAGTCCGGCGACGCCGGTACGCCCGTCACCAGCGGCTGCGCGTCCTCGGCGGGCCCGGCACCGCGCGCGGCCGCCTCGGCGGCCCGCACCAGGGGCTCCAGCTCGTCCTCGGTCACCGCGGAACGCGACACCACACCGGAGGCGGTGCCCTCCTTGCCGTCCACGGTGGCGATGACGGTGAGCGTGCGCCCGCGCGTGACGCCGTTCGTGGTCAGGGCGTTGCCCGCCCAGCGCAGGTTGGCGGTGGACCGCTCGTCGGCGATGACGACACAGCCGTCCGCACGGGACAGCTCAAGGGCCCGCTCGACGATCTCGTACGGCTTGCTCATCGACCGGCCTCCTGGGTCGTGTTAAGGATGTTGACGCTGCGGAACAGGGCGGACGGGCAGCCGTGCGAGACCGCCGCGACCTGGCCCGGCTGGGCCTTGCCGCAGTTGAAGGCGCCGCCCAGGACGTACGTCTGCGGGCCGCCGACGGCCGCCATGGAGCCCCAGAAGTCGGTGGTGGTCGCCTGGTAGGCGACGTCCCGCAGCTGCCCGGCGAGCCGGCCGTTCTCGATCCGGAAGAACCGCTGACCGGTGAACTGGAAGTTGTAGCGCTGCATGTCGATCGACCAGGAGCGGTCCCCGACGACATAGATCCCGCGCTCGACGCCCCCGATGAGGTCCTCCGTGGACATCCCGGCCGGGTCCGGCTGGAGGGAGACGTTCGCCATCCGCTGCACCGGCACGTGCTCGGGGGAGTCGGCGAACGCGCAGCCGTTGGAGCGCTCGAAGCCGGTCAGGCGGGCGATCCGCCGGTCCAGCTGGTAGCCCACCAGCGTGCCGTCCTTCACCAGGTCCCAGGTCTGCGCCTCGACGCCCTCGTCGTCGTAGCCGATGGTCGCCAGGCCGTGCTCGGCGGTGCGGTCACCGGTGACGTTCATCAGCTCGGAGCCGTACCTGAGCTTGCCGAGCTGGTCGAAGGTGGCGAAGGAGGTGCCCGCGTAGGCGGCCTCGTAGCCGAGCGCCCGGTCCAGTTCGGTGGCGTGCCCGATGGACTCGTGGATCGTCAGCCACAGGTTGGAGGGGTCGACGACCAGGTCGTACACGCCCGCCTCGACGCTCGGCGCGCGCATCTTCTCGGCGAGCAGTTCCGGGATCTGCGCAAGCTCCTCGTCCCAGTCCCAGCCGGTGCCCGTCAGGTACTCCCAGCCCCGGCCGACCGGCGGCGCGATGGTGCGCATGGAGTCGAACTCACCCGTGGACTCGTCCACCGACACCGCCGTCAGCTGCGGGTGCAGCCGGACGCGCTGCTGGGTGGTGACGGTGCCCGCGGTGTCCGCGTAGAACTTGTTCTCGTGGACGGTGAGCAGCGAGGCGTCCACATGGTTCACCCCGTCCGCCGCCAGCAGCCGCGCGCTCCAGTCCGCCAGCAGCGCCGACTTCTCCTCGTCGGGCACGGTGAACGGATCGATCTCGTACGAGGACACCCAGGTCTTCTCCGCGTGCACCGGCTCGTCGGCCAGCTCCACCCGTTCGTCGGACCCCGCAGCCCGGATGACCTGCGCGGACAGCTTCGCCATCGCCACGGCCTGCGAGGCGACCCTGGCCGCCGCGTCCATGGTCAGATCGACGCCCGAGGCGAAACCCCAGGTGCCGCCGTGCACGACCCGCACCGCGTACCCGAGGTCGGTGGTGTCCGACGAACCGGACGGCTTGGCGTCACGCAGCCGCCAGGAGGCGCTGCGCACCCGCTCGAACCGGAAATCCGCGTGCTCCGCGCCGAGGGCACGCGCGCGTGCCAGGGCGGCGTCGGCCAGCGCGCGCAGTGGGAGTGCCGTGAAGGACTCGTCGATGGTATGAGGCACCTGGATCTCTTCCTGTCGCCGTTACCGTGGTCGCTCCGATCATGTCGCGGGGGGCGGGCCGGGGACCACACGTTTGCGCGCCGTGCCCGGAGCTGTTCTGTAGGGACCCGACAGTGACTCCCGCGAGCCACTGTCGGTGCCCGCTTCTCCGCGGGCACGCCCGGCCCGATAGGTTTTCGGTGAAGCCGCCTGTCATCCAGGTGTTCGGGCGGGTGTTCAGACCGCTATCGAAAGGGTGATCCGTTGAGCCGCTCGGTTCTCGTCACCGGAGGCAACCGGGGCATCGGCCTCGCCATCGCCCGCGCATTCGCCGACGCCGGCGACAAGGTCGCCATCACATACCGCTCGGGAGAGCCGCCGGCCGGTTTCCTCGCCGTCAAGTGCGACATCACCGACACCGAACAGGTGGAGCAGGCATACAAAGAGATCGAGGCCCAGCACGGCCCGGTCGAGGTCCTCGTCGCCAACGCCGGCGTCACCAAGGACCAGCTCCTGATGCGCATGACCGAGGAGGACTTCACCTCAGTCGTCGACACCAACCTCACCGGCACCTTCCGGGTGGTCAAGCGCGCCAACCGCGGCATGCTGCGCGCCAAGAAGGGCCGCGTCGTGCTGATCTCCTCGGTGGTCGGGCTCGCGGGCTCCGCGGGGCAGGCCAACTACGCCGCCTCCAAGGCCGCCATGGTCGGCTTCGCGCGCTCCCTCGCCCGTGAGCTGGGGTCGCGCAACATCACCTTCAACGTCGTCGCGCCCGGCTTCGTCGACACCGACATGACCAAGGTGCTCACCGACGAGCAGCGCGCGGCCATCGTGTCGCAGGTCCCGCTCGGCCGTTACGCGCAGCCGGAGGAGATCGCCGCGACGGTGCGGTTCCTCGCCTCGGACGACGCCTCGTACATCACTGGAGCCGTCATTCCCGTTGACGGCGGACTGGGAATGGGTCACTGATCACATGAGCGGAATTCTTGAGGGCAAGCGCGTCCTGATCACCGGTGTGCTGATGGAGTCCTCCATCGCCTTCCACACCGCCAAGCTGGCCCAGGAGCAGGGCGCGGAGATCATCCTCACCGCCTTCCCGCGGCCCACGCTGACCGAGCGCATCGCCAAGAAGCTCCCCAAGCCCACCAAGGTCATCGAGCTGGACGTCACCAACGACGAGCACCTCGGCCGCCTCGCCGACATCGTCGGCGAGGAGCTGGGCGGCCTGGACGGCGTCGTGCACTCCATCGGCTTCGCGCCCCAGGACGCCCTCGGCGGCAACTTCCTGAACACCCCGTTCGAGTCGGTCGCCACCGCCATGCACGTCTCGGCGTACTCCCTGAAGTCGCTGACCATGGCCTGCCTGCCGCTGATGCAGAACGGCGGCGCGGTCGTCGGCCTCACCTTCGACGCCCAGTTCGCCTGGCCGCAGTACGACTGGATGGGCCCGGCCAAGGCGGCCCTGGAGGCCACCAACCGCTACCTGGCGCGTGACCTGGGCAAGCAGAACATCCGCTGCAACCTCATCTCCGCCGGTCCGATCGGCTCGATGGCCGCCAAGTCCATCCCGGGCTTCGCCGAGCTGGCCTCCGTGTGGGACAGCCGCTCCCCGCTGGAGTGGGACCTGAAGGACCCGGAGCCGGCCGGCCGCGGTGTCGTCGCCCTGCTGAGCGACTGGTTCCCGAAGACCACCGGCGAGATCGTCCACGTCGACGGCGGTCTGCACGCCATCGGCGCCTGACCTCGCATCACCCGAAAGGGCCCGTGTCCGCCGACGGACGCGGGCCCTTCGCGCGTCCCGCGCGCGTGTCCCCCGTTCGGCGTAACCGGCCGGGCGCGGAGCGGGCCGGTCCGGGCACCCTGGACACAGGCGTTCACCACGCCTTTTCCCTCCCCAGCACGGCCGAGGAGGTCCCCTTGTGCGTCTGCCCCGCAGCCTCGCCCCAGTGACCGTCGCCGTCGCTCTCACCCTGTGTCTGCCGTACGAGGCGACACCGCACGCGCGCGTGGCGGAGCCGTTCGGCTCCGAGTGCCGTACGCGCGTGCAGGGCTCCCACGTGGTCGCCCACTGCCACAACCCCTATGCCGACATGGACCGCGTCCGCCTGCACATCGAGTGCGCCCGGTGGTGGGACCTCGACACCGACAGCGCCCCCGTGGACACCGGACCGGCGGTGACCGTACGGCTCACCGGGCGGTGCTGGAAGGAGGTCCGCTCGGTGTGGGTGAGCCATCAGCGGGCGTGACCTTGTGCGTCGGCCGTCAGCCGTCAGCCGTCAGCCGTTGGCCGTCAGCGGGCGTGAACCGTCCCGTCAGCCCTTGAAGCTCCCCGGGCGGCACTGGAAGGGATAGCTCGCGGCCTCCTCGGCGGCCGTCGCCGCGTCGCCCGCGCGGATGGCGTCGACCAGCCGGGCGTGGTCCATGTACGTCTCCGGCGTCAGCTCCTCGCCCACGTCCTCGCGCAGCCAGTCCCGCAGCACCTCGCCCAGGTCCGCGTACATCGCCGTCATGGCCTGGTTGTGGGAGGCGGCCACCACCGCCATGTGGAAGGTGGCGTCGGCCGTCACGAACGCCTCCTTGTCGCCGGAGGCCCATGCCTCCTCCCGGCGGACCAGGAGCGCGTCGAGCTGTTTGAGGTCCTTCTCGGTGCGCCGTTCGGCGGCCAGCTTCGCGGCGCCCGACTCCAGCGTGGAGCGCAGTTCGGCGATGTGCCGGGGGTCGGCGTCGGCGAAGCGGCGGTGCATCACTCCGGCCAGCTCACTCGTGGCCACGACGTACGTGCCCGAGCCCTGGCGGATGTCCAGCAGGCCGTTGTGGGCGAGCGCGCGGACGGCCTCGCGGATCGTGTTGCGGGCCACGCCCAGCTGCTCGACCAGCTCCGGCTCGGTGGGGATGCGCGAGCCGACCGGCCACTCGCCGGAGGTGATCTGGTTCCGTAGCGCGGCGATGACCTGCTCGGACAGTGCCGCACGGCGTTGCGGGCTCAGGGGCATGGCACACCTTCGCACGGGACGGGCCGCCCGGCGAAGCCGGGGCATGGACAAGCATTCATCCCATGATTCTATGATGGGGTCCATGGCATGCGAAGAGACCACGACGGAGGCGACCCGGACGGCCGACGACACCCGCCCCGCGGCGGCACCCGCCCGGGCCACGACGGCCGACGGATCCCGCACGTCCGGCACGCGCGCGTGGCGGACGCGGCTGCTCGTCCTCGGCATCGTGCTGGCGGCGCTGAACCTGCGCCCCGCCATCACCAGCCTCGGCGCCCTCCTGGAAGAGGTCCGCACCGGCCTCGGCATGAGCGGCAGCGTCGCCGGGGTGCTCACCTCCGTGCCGCCGCTGTGCTTCGCCGTCTTCGGCGTCATGGCACCCCGGCTCGCCCGCCGCTTCGGCCCCGGCGCGGTCGTCTGCGCGGGCATGGCCGCCATCACCGCCGGGCTGCTGATCCGCCCCTACGCGGGCAGTACGCCCGCCTTCCTGGCCGCCACCGCCCTCGCCCTGATGGGCATCGCGGTCAGCAACGTGCTGATGCCGGTCATCGTCAAGCGCTGGTTCCCCGACCGCGTCGGCTCCATGACCGGCCTGTACTCGATGGCCCTGGCCCTCGGCACCTCGACCGCGGCGGCGGTCACCGTGCCGGTCACGGACGCGCTCGGCGGGAACTGGCAGACCGGGCTCGCGGTGTGGGCGGCCCTGGCCGCGGCGGCCGTACTGCCGTGGCTGCCCTTCGTACGGGACCGGCGGGCGGAGCCCTCCGAGCGGCCCGCGCGGGAGCGGGGGGAGCCGCGGGAGACGGGGCACGCGCGTGAGGCGGCGCCCGCGCTGCGGATCACCCGGAGCCGTACCGCCTGGGCGCTCGCCGTGTTCTTCGGGCTCCAGGCCACCGGCGCCTACATCGCCATGGGCTGGATGGCGCAGATCTTCCGGGACGCGGGCGTGCCCGCGGGCACCGCCGGAGTGCTGCTGGCCGTGACCATGGTGATGGGAGTGCCGCTCGCCTTCGTCATCCCGCGCGTGGCCACCCGCCTGCCCCGGCAGGGCCCCATCGTCCTCGTGCTCGGCGCCTGCGGCCTGATCGGCTACGCGGGCCTGTACTTCGCGCCCGCCGCCGGAGCCTGGGCCTGGGCGGTCCTGCTCGGCGTCTCCAACTGCGCCTTCCCGCTGGCCCTGACCATGGTCGGAATGCGGGCCAGGACCGGCGCCGGGGTCGCCCAGCTGTCCGCGTTCGCGCAGAGCACCGGGTATCTGATCTCCATCCCCGGCCCGCTCCTGGTGGGCGTGCTCTACCAGCACAGCGGCGGCTGGGGGCTGCCGATCGCCCTGATGACGGCGCTGATGATCCCGCAGATGGCGGTGGGGGTGCTGGCGGGGCGCGACCGGACGGTGGAGGAAGAGGCGGCGCGGTAGACGGCGCCTTCGGCGGGGCACGGGCAGCCGTCACCCCGGCGGGCCGCCCGGCGGCGCGGGGTGCGAGACTGGCTCCATGCCCGTGCTCGACCCGAACCCCCAGAACGGCCAGAAGAAGCTGCTGCTCGTCTTCGGCGCGTTCCTCACCATCTTCGTGATCATCGGCGTCATCGCGACGATCGCGTCGCCCTGACCGCCGTCTGCCGTTCACTGACAGCCGTCTGCCGTTCACTGACAGCCGTCTGCCGTTCACTGACAGCCGTCTGCCATCTGCCGACAGCGGCCTCCTGTCTGCCCACGTCCGGCCGATGGTGGGGCTAGCACCACCATCCCCTAGGGGGTGAGGCTCAGGGTCAACTGGGTGGATCACCGGATGGGTTGGGGCTCGCCGAGTCCGTACCTTCGAGTCATGGCCGCGATCGCGGACCACCGGCCCACTCGAAGACGCGGAGGCACCCATGTCGGCCCCTACGCACACCCCGCCTTCCTCGGCACCCCGGGGCGGCGTCGACATCCGGCTGCCGTGGTGGGCGTTCGCCCTGCCGGTGCTCGCCTTCGTCACCCTCCTGGTGCTGATACTGGAGCCGGGTGAGGCCCATGCCGCCGGGGCCGACCCGGCGATCACCGAGGTGCTGGAGCGCGTACAGCGGCTGATGGCGCGCTGAGCAGCCGTGCGGCCGCTGGTCAACTACCTGCGCCCCGTGGCCTGTTTCATGCGAAGCTGGGAGGCATGAGCGTCGCAGAACCCCGCAGGATTGTCCTCTTCCGGCATGCGAAAGCCGACTGGCCCCAGGTGTCCGACCATGAGCGGCCGCTCGCCGAACGGGGGCGCATGGACGCCGCTGTCGCCGGCCGCAGGATCGCCGACACCGGAATCTCCTTCGACCTGGCACTGTGTTCCACCGCGACCCGAACCCGAGAGACCTGGAAGCTCGCCGTCCACGAGTTTCCGCACCGGCCGAAAACCGTCTACGAGGAGCGGATCTACGAGGCCTCGCCCGGCGAGCTGATCGCCGTGCTCAACGAGACCCCCGACGACGTCCACGACCTCGTGCTGATCGGTCACAACCCCGGCATCCACGGCCTCACCGACATCCTCTCCGGCGAGTCCGAGAGCGACGCGCGGGAGCGGCTCAACCGCCGTGGCTTCCCCGCCGCCGCCTTCGCTCTGCTGACCCACGAGGGCTCCTGGAAGTCCCTGGAGCCCGGAGTGGCCAGGCTGGTCGACTACTGGGCTCCCTCGGAGTGACCCCCGCATGTGAAACGTGACAGCTCAAAGGGGCCCGGCGCGCTGCCGGGCCCCTTCTCCGTCCGCATTCACCGTGCACGTTCTCCGTGCGCGCGGGATCAGCTCTCGTCGTGGGTGTCCGCGGCCTCGACCTCTTCGCGGGTGACGCCCAGCAGATACAGGACCGTGTCGAGGAAGGGCACGTTCACCGCGGTGTGCGCGGCCTCCCGGACCACCGGCTTCGCGTTGAAGGCGACACCGAGACCGGCCGCGTTCAGCATGTCCAGGTCGTTGGCGCCGTCGCCGATCGCCACCGTCTGCGACAGCGGGACACCCGCCTCGGCGGCGAACCGGCGCAGCAGCCGCGCCTTGCCCGCGCGGTCCACGATCTCGCCGGTGACCCGGCCGGTGAGCCTGCCGTCGACGATCTCCAGGGTGTTGGCCTGGGCGAAGTCGAGCCCCAGCCGCTCCTGGAGGTCATCGGTGACCTGCGTGAACCCGCCCGAGACGACACCCACTTGATACCCGAGCCGCTTCAGCGTACGGATCAGGGTCCGCGCGCCCGGGGTCAGCCGGACCTCGCTGCGCACCTTGTCCACGACGGAGGCGTCCAGGCCCTTGAGGAGCGCCACGCGCGCGTGCAGCGACTGCTCGAAGTCCAGCTCCCCGCGCATCGCCGCGGTGGTCACCTCGGCGACCTTGTCCTCGCACCCGGCGTGCGCGGCGAACAGCTCGATGACTTCGTCCTGGATAAGCGTGGAGTCCACGTCCATGACGACCAGGCGCTGGGCCCGCCGGTGCAGACCGGCCGCGACGACCGCGACATCGACACCGAGCTTCGCGGCGTCCGTCACCAGCGCCGTGCGCAGGGGCTCGGTCTCCACACCGGAGACCGCGAACTCGACGGCGGTCACCGGGTACTTCGCAAGCCGGAAGATACGGTCGATGTTGGCGCCCGCGTTGGTGATCTTCGCGGCGATGGCGGCGGTGGCCTCCGCGGTGAGCGGATGCCCGAGCACCGTGACCAGCGAACGGCCGAGGCCGCGCGGACGGTTGTCGCCCAGGCCGGAGATGATCTCGGCCTGCATCTTCATCGACTCCGCCCAACTGTGGACGGTGGCCCGCAGATCCCCTTCCGTCCCGCGCGGCGGCTCGGTCACCAACGCGCACAGCACGATCCGGCCACGGGTGACGACCTGCTCGATGTCGACCACGTCGACGGAGTAGGCGGCAAGGGTGTCGAACAGCCCGGCCGTGATGCCCGGCCTGTCCTTCCCGAAGATCTTGACGAGAAGCGTGGGAACGTCAGAGGTCTGCAAAGCGCTCATGGTGCCTCCACCGTATCCGGCACCCCGTGCCTACCGCGCCCGCGGTCCGCCTGACGGACATCACCCCGGCGCACCTCGCCCCGTCCGAGGGCCGTATACGTGGCGCCTCAAGCCCCGGTGGCAGGAGCACGGGTCGTCTCGCAGCCGACGGGCGGGAGCAGCGGTGCGGCCCGTCCACCGGGGCCTGAGGGCGCGCGTGGCGCGCGGGAGACATCGGCCCTTCCGTCCGATGCCCGTTCGGCGAGCCGCGACCGCGCGGTCGGGAGGCGCGGTTGGCGGCGATGGGCGGGCGGGCGACGGCACTGGGTGCCGGCCCGGCGATGCAGCGTGCCGCACCGCCGGACCCCGGCCGAAGGTCCCGCCTGTGCGGTTACGGCCCTTTGTCCCCTCCGACGCGCCACGCCCCGACGACCCGCGGGCTGCCGCGATAACCGGGGCCCCCAGTGGGCAGGCCTTGCCGCGATCCCCTCCGGGATCTGCACTCCGTAGCCGCCGCCCCGCTCGCCCTTCCGGCGAGCCGGGGCCGGTGTCCGTAGCCCTGTGGGACGTCGCCGCCCGCACGGGCCGGGAGCCGTGCGTCCTGCCCTTCAGCCCGGCCCGCTGGGACCGAGTGGGCGGGCTTTGTCGTGGTCCGCTCCGGGGTCTGCGTTTCGTGGCCGCAGTCCCGCTCGCCCTTCCGGCGAGCCGCGCCCCGACGTGCCGCGGGCTGCCGCGATGGCGGGGGTCCCGGTGGGCGGGCTTTGCCGTGATCGCAGCCGGGATCTGCACTCCGTAGCCGCCGCCCCGCTCGCCCTTCCGATGTGCCGGGACCGGCGCCCGCAGCCCCGCAGGCCGTCGGCGCCCACATGGGCCGGGGAACCTGCGTCCTGCCCCTCAGCCCCGCCCCTTGGGCCCCCGTGGCGCCGCCGGCGGCGGGGGAGGGGGTGGAGGGGGGCCCTCTCCCGGGCCGCTCTTCGGCAGGCCCCGGCCCGGCCGTGGGCGGGGGGAGCGGCGTGGGGGCGGGGTTACGGGTTTGATCATCGTGGGGGCGCCGTAGACGTCGTCGGTGGTCGGCGGGCGGGTGTCCTCCGGCTCGCGCAGGTCCTCCGGGACCTGGAGGTACGGGTTCGTGTCGGGGTTCGGGGGGCGGTACGGCGTACCCGGCGCGTAGGGGCCCGTGGCGACCCGGGGCGGAGGGGCGCCCTCGGGACTGGCAACGGCACCCGGTGCCCGCCGCCCCGCCGCCCCCGTGGCCCGCGCCAGCAGCGCCCCCGCGCCGCCCGCCGCCGCGCCCCACAGGGCCCCCACCAGGAGGGCCATGCCGAGGCGGCCGTGGAGTTCGATGCCGGCGTCGAAGGCGTCGATGCCGAAGACCGCCAGGGAGGCGTCGACCGAGACCTCCGTCAGCCAGGCCAGCAGGGGCAGGGCCAGGGCGGTCACCACGCCCAGGCGCACCGCGCAGCGGCCCACGAAGCCCAAGGTGCCGGTCTCCACCGGGGTGCGTACCGCCGTCAGGACGCCCGCCAGCAGCATCGCCATCGCCGCCGCCACCCCGAGCAGCCACACCCGGCCGTCCAGCTCGGCCAGCCGCCCCAGCGTCAGCGCGCGGTCGGAGTCCACCAGCAGGTCGTCCACCGGGTCGGGCAGGAACTGGGCCAGCGGGCCGCTCGCCTCCCCGTCCCACGGGACGAACAGACCGATCGGGATGCCCAGCCACACCCCGTTCGGCGCCCCCAGCAGCGCCGCGCCCGCGATCCGCTTCGGGTTGTCGTCGCCGATCAGCGCGTACACCGCCGCCGCCCACCCGGCCAGGACCGCCATCAGCAGCACGCCGACGAGCGCGGACACGGCGGGCCGGACCACGTGGCCCAGGGCCGCCCAGTCGGCCGGCAGGGGAGCACGGCGCGAGGCCAGCAGCGCGATCAGCAGGACCCCGGCCGACCAGCACAGACCACCGAGCAGCGTGGCCGCCGTGTCGACGGTGAACCCGACCGCCGCCTCCGCGTCGACCAGATCCCCGATCCGGTCCGGCAGCAGCCCCCCGATGTCCCCGACGTCACCGAGCCCCGGGATCTCGACGCCGCCCCCGCCGCCGGGCAGATCGTCCAGTCCGAGCGCGCCGCCGTCGAAGGTGATCACATCGTGACCCGCCCAGGCGAGCCCGCCGAGCATCGCCACGAACAGCGCCACCACCGCGCCCGCCCGCGCGAGGAGTTCGGACGGGCTGATCGCAACACCGGCCGCGCGCAGGGAGCGTAGGAAGAACCACGACAGCAGCAGGGCGCCGACCAGGCTCACGCCCAGTGGCGTGATCTCGATGGCGGTCGTCGCCTCCGCCCCTGTCAGCCCGAACGCGGAGACATCGCCGGAAGGTGTGACGGAACCACCCGCCCCGAGCGCCACAACAGCCGCAGTCATCGGGCCCAGTGAGCCGGCCGCGTCCGCCTCCAGCAGATGCAGACCCAGCGCGGCGGTACCCGCCATACCGATCAGGGCCCAGCTCACCGCGGCGACCGCGGACAGCACAACGTCCGCCCACGGCACCCTCGTACGCTCGACGCTCCCGGACGCACTCATCGGCAGACCCCCCGATCCGCAAGGCGGCGACTGGCCGCGCATGTCCCCCTCGCGTGGATTACCACTCTCCGGGCCGGTTTCAACCCCGTCAACGGAACCAGTCGACGCGTGTGCGCGTGGTCTTTACAAGGCCCGACTTTCGGTCAGGGGGGCGAGCCTGAAATAGTTCCCGACGATGTTCGACATCCCTAGACTCCCTGTGATGGGGCGTTACTCGGGGGACTACTCAGTGGGGCATGGAGTGCCGGAACTCGTACTGGAATTGAATGGACAAACCTGGACGCTCGACCCGTCCAGGACATACACCCTCGGTCGTGATCCGCAGGGTGACATCGTGCTGGACGACGCCAGGGTCTCCTGGCGGCACGCCACGATCAGCTGGAGCGGCCGGAGTTGGTCCATCGAGGACCACGGCTCCACCAACGGCACGTTCGCGGCGGGGCAGCGCATCCACCACCTGGAGCTCGGCCCCGGCTCGACCGTGCACCTGGGCAACGCGACCGACGGACCACGGCTGACCCTGTCCGGCTCGGCGGCCCCGGTCGCCCAGCCCCAGCAGCAGCCGTACGCCGCGCAGGGCGCGAACCCGGGCTGGGGCCAGCCCGCACCGCAGCAGCAGGCCCCGCAGCCCGGCTGGCAGCAGCCCCAGCCGCAGCAGGCCGCGCCCGGTATCCCGCAGCAGCAGGGCCCCGGCGTCGGCGCGGGGGCGCCGCCGGTCTACGGCGACCGCAGCCCGACCACGTTCCACCAGTTCTCCGTCGGCCGCGTGATGCGCATCGGCCGTGCCCTGGAGAACGACCTCGTGGTCTCCGACCTCCAGGTCTCCCGGCACCACGCCGAGTTCCACTCGACGCCCGACGGCCGCATGGAGATCCGCGACCTCGGCTCGCACAACGGCACGTACGTCAACGGCCAGCCGATCCCCAAGGGCGGCGCGCAGCTGCTCGGCCCCACCGACATCGTCGGCGTCGGTCACTCCACGTTCCGGATCGTCGGCGACCGCCTTGAGGAGTTCGTCGACACCGGTGAGGTCTCCTTCTCGGCCCGCCACCTGACCGTCACGGTCGACGGCGGCAAGCAGATCCTCAAGGACGTCTCCTTCGGCGTCCCGGAGAAGTCCCTGGTCGCGGTCATCGGCCCGTCCGGCTCCGGCAAGTCGACCCTGCTCAAGGCGCTCACCGGCTACCGCCCCGCCAACCAGGGCGACGTCCTCTACGACAACCGCAACCTCTACAAGCAGTTCGCCGAGCTGCGCCAGCGCATCGGTCTGGTCCCGCAGGACGACATCCTGCACAAGGAGCTGACCGTCAAGAAGGCCCTCAAGTACGCGGCCAAGCTGCGCTTCCCCGCCGACACCACGGCGGCCGAGCGCGAGGCGCGCATAGACGAGGTGCTGCGCGAGCTGAAGCTGGACATCCACAAGGAGAAGAAGGTCACCTCCCTCTCCGGCGGCCAGCGCAAGCGCGTCTCGGTGGCCCTGGAGCTGCTCACCAAGCCGTCGCTGATCTTCCTGGACGAGCCGACCTCCGGCCTCGACCCGGGCATGGACCGCGATGTCATGCAGCTGCTGCGCGGCCTCGCCGACGACGGCCGCACGGTCCTGGTCGTCACCCACTCGGTGGCCGAGCTGGCGCTGTGCGACAAGCTCCTGGTGATGGCGCCCGGCGGCGCGGTGGCCTACTTCGGACCCCCGGAGGAGGCGCTGAACTTCTTCGGCTACGACACCTGGGCCGATGTCTTCTCCGCCTTCGAGAACTACCGCGACTACGACTGGGCCGGCCGCTGGAAGGGCTCGCAGCACTACCAGATGTACGCCGCGGACATCGACGCGATCGCCCCGCAGTCCGTACAGATGCCGCCGATGCAGGCGATGCGCCCGCCCAAGCCGCAGGGCTGGGGCTCGCAGCTGATGACCCTGATCCGGCGCTATGTGTCGGTGATCGCCTCCGACAAGGGCTTCCTGGCGCTCACGGTGATCCTGCCGGCCGTGCTCGGCGCGGTCAGCCTGCTGATCGACCCGGACAAGGACCTGCTGGTCCGCCCGGTGAACCCGCAGACGGGCCTGCCGGTGCCGAACGGCACGGCGACCACGGTCCTGCTGATCCTCGCGGTCGGCGCCTGTTTCGCGGGCGCGGCGAACTCCGTCCGTGAGCTGATCAAGGAACGGGTGATCTACGAACGGGAGCGGGCCACCGGCTTGTCCCGCTCGGCGTACCTGATGTCCAAGGTGATCGTGCTCGGCGCCATCACCGTGCTCCAGGGCCTGATGGTCGGCGTCATCGGCTTCTCCAGCCGGACCATCCCGGACGAGGCGCTGCTCCTCGGCGAGGGCAAGACCGCGGTACTGCTGGAGATGTCCATCCCGATCATGGGCCTGGGCTTCACCTCGATGATGTTCGGCCTGGTCATCTCCTCGCTGGTGAAGACCGCCGAGAAGACCATGCCGCTGCTGGTGATGTTCGCGATCGTCCAGGTCGTCTTCACCGGCTGCCTGTTCATCCTGCACGGCAACATCGGCGTCAACGAGTTCTCGTACCTGATGCCGTCCCGCTGGGCGGTGGCCGCCGCGGGCGCCACGCTGGACTTCAACAACATCAGCCCGCCCAAGGAGAAGGGCGACACCGACCCGCTGTGGGAGCACACGGTCGGCGCCTACAGCATGGACATGATCGCCCTGATCGCGATCGGCGTGCTCTGCGGGTTCCTGGTGGCCCGCTTCCTGCGCCGGCACGAGCCGGAGGTCATGCGCAAGTAAGGCCCGTACGACCCCGAAGGGCGGCACCCGTCAGGAGGTGCCGCCCTTCGGCGTTCGTACGAGGTCCGCGCCGACCTCAGTACGCGCTGTTGACGTTGTCGATCGAGCCGTACCGGTCGGCCGCGTAGTTGGCGGCGGCGGTCAGGTTGGCGACCGGGTCGTACTGGCTCCAGGCGGTGCCGGGGACGTGGTACGCGTCGAAGGTGGGCTTGATGACCTGGAGCAGGCCGATGGACGGAACGCCGTTCTGGGCGTTGATGTCCCAGTTGTTGATGGCGTTGGGGTTGCCCGAGGACTCACGGATGATGTTCCGGTACAGACCGTTGTAGGTGCCCGGAATGTTGTGCTTGTCCATGATGTCGAGGGCTTCCTTGATCCAGCCGTCGAGGTTGTTCGCGTAGCTCTTCTTCACGACCGGCTTGGCCGCGGGGCGGGCGGCGGAGCGGCTCGCGGCCGCCTTCGCCTTGCGCGCGGCCTCGGCCTTCTTCTTGGCGGCGGCCTGGGCCGCGGCCTTCTTCGCGGCCTCGGCCTTCTTCTTCGCGGCGGCCTTCGCGGCGGCCTCGGCGGCGGCCTTCTTCTTGGCCGCGACGGCCTCGGCCTTGAGGCTGGCGCTCGCGAGCTGGTCGGTGACGCTCGCCTTGACGTCCTTGATCTGCTCGGTGCTGTAGGCGACCTTGGCGGCGGCGGGCTCGGCGGTGGTCGTGGTCTGCGCATTGCCCGGAACCGCCGAGAAGGCGATGGCGGCGGCGCCGAGCGCTGCGACACCGGAGATCGCGATCTTGTGCTGCTTGGTCAGCGAACGGCGACCAGCGGTGAAGGTGTTCTTGGGCATGGCAGGGGGACCTCTTCGAATAGCGCGGAGGTCGCTCGCTGTCCGGCGGGGGACACGGGTGCTTCCGGCACAAACGCCGCGGGGGGAACCCGCGGCGCTGAGCGACGAGAGCAATTCTTAGCGGCCGCAAAATGCCCAGGCAAAGGTGTGATGTACGACCCCCGGTAGTAGTGCAGGAGAGGGCAAATCGGGACAGACAGGAAGGTCTTTCCCGCTCACATAGGGGTTCTTTATCTCCTATGTCCGTTCGTACGTGATGTGGACCCTATGCGCGGCCTCACATCGACACCCCTGCCGTCTCACCTTCAGTTGCTGGAGCAATGCGCTGTGTGAGGGTTGTCCGCCGGGAGGAGGAGATGCAGATCCCCGAACTCGTGCCACAGGTACCGCCCGCGTACGGCCTCCTCGTACCCACGGCTGACGGCCGCCCGCCCCGCCACCGCCTCCAGCATCAGCAGATGCGAGGCCTCCGGCTCGTGCAGCCCGGTCAGCAGCCCGTCCACGACCCGCACCCCTCGCTCGGGGGTCACCACGAGATCCGTCCACCCCGCACACGCCCGTACGACGCCGTCCGCGCCGACGGCCGACTCCACGGCCCGCACGGCGGTCGTGCCCACGGCGATCACCCGCCCGTCCCCGGCGCGCACCGCATTGATCACCCGCGCGGAGACCTCCGGCACCGCGAACCGCTCCGCATACGGCGCCTCGTGCGCCTCCCCGGAAGCCACCCCCGTATGCAAGGTGACCGGCGCGAACTGCACCCCCCGACTCACCAGCTCCGCGACCACGCGCCCGGTGAAGGGCCGAGCCGCACTCGGCATCTCCGCACTCCCCGCCCCGTCGGGCGTATCCAGCGCGAACACGGTCTGATACGCGGCCAGGGCCTGGTCCCGCTCGGTATAGGAGTACCGAATGGCCCGCCCGTGCCCACGCAGCATCCGGACTACGGGGTCGGCACCGTGCGGGGAGGACGGCGCCGACCCGGCCAGCCGCCCCGGCCTGTCCGTCTGTTTCGGTCCGTCCGTCTGTCCCGGCCTGTCCGCCTGCTCCGGCTCGTCCGACTGTCCTGGCCCGTTCGTCCGCCCCGGCCCGGGCAGCCGACCCGCTCCCGGCGCGCCGGCTCCGGGCATCGGGTACGCCTCCCCCGGACCGCTGCTCGGGCCGCTGCCTGGACCGCTGCCCGGACCACTGCTCGGGCCGCAGGGCCTGCCGGGCGGACCGGCCCCGGGCGGCAGGGACTCCTGAGGCGGCTCGCTCGGCCGCGCAGGCCGGCCCGATCGGCCGTCCCCACTGGCCCCGCCCGATCGGTCGTCCCCACTGGCCCGGCCCGATCGGTCGTCCCCACTGGCCCGGCCCGATCGGTCGTCCCCACCGGCCCGCCCCGATCGGTCGACCTCACCGGCCCGGCCTGGCGAAGACGCGCCGAACGCCCCGCCCCGCTCACCCCCCGTCCTCGCCCGCGCCCACCACAACCGCCCGCTCCCCGCGCCGAGCGGCTCCTCCAGTACCAGCCGCAGGCCGCCGGGCAGCCGCACCACCGCCCCCGCGGGACCTCCAGCGCGCGGGCGCGTGGTGCCGTTGCCGTCAGGCTCGCGCAGTTCCACCGCCCAGCGGCCGTCCTCCCCGCGCGTGGAGAAGTGGACCACCACGCGCGCGTGGCCGATCGAACCGTCCACGGCGGCGGGGAGGGTAGGAGAGGTGTTCACCACCAGGAGGTCCCCGGGCCGCAGCAGTGCGGGCAGGTCCCGGAACGCGTGATGGGCCACCCGCGTCCCCCGCGACACCAGCAGGCGTACGGAGTCCCGGGCCAGCCCCGGCCCCCGCTGCTCCACCGGAACCCGCGCCGACAGTTCCTCGGGCACCCGTACCGTCAGCGTCACCGCGCCCCCTCCAGCAGCGCCGGCGCGGAGTACCGCCCACTCGCGGGCCGCTCGTCCAGGAGCCGCAGGAACCCCGGCACCACGGTCCCCGGCGCCGGACGCGGATCGTCGTCGTCCGGTACGGCGGACGCGTACAGGTCCGTCGCCATGTCCCCGGGGTCCACCGCCCACACCCGCAGCCCCGGCTCCTCCACGGCCAGCACCGCCGCCAGCTGGTCCAGGGCCGCCTTGGAGGCGCCGTACCCGCCCCACGTGCCGTACGCCTCCGCCGCCGCGTCCGAGGAGACGGCCACCACAGCGGGCGCCGACGCCGCCCGCAACAGCGGCAGCGCCTCCTGGACCAGGCCCAGCGCGGCCACCGTGTTCACCTCCAGCGCCCACCGCAGCCCCTTCAGCGGAAGCTCCTCAAGACGTACCAGCGGCTCCGCGCCCAGCGCGCTCGCGTTGTGCACCAGCAGATCCACCCCGCCCAGCTTCCACGCGGCCGCCACCAGCGCGGCCCGGTGCCCGGCGTCCGTGACATCCCCGGACAGCGCCTCCACACGCGTGCCGTGCGCGGACACCGCCGCCGCGGCCTCCTTCAGCACCCGCTCCGTGCGCGCGTCCAGCACCAGGTCCCAGCCGCGCGCCGCCAGCCCCTCGGCCAGCGCCCGCCCCAGCCCCTTCGAGGCCCCCGTGATGATCGCCACCGGCATGACAGTCTCCTCAGACTCGATGTGGCCTCAACGTAGGAACGGCACCGCCCGGCCCGCCTCCGACGCAGGTCGCTGATCGCCGGGTCCCTTTGACGGGGGTCCGGCGCCGGGGGACCTCAGCCCTAGGCCCACGGGCCTAGGAGGCGCTGGTCACGCGACCGATCCGCGGCGTCACACCCCGCCGGTACGGTGAGGACATGAATCAAGGTCCGGGAACCGGTCTGGCCGCGGTCAGCTCCGCCCTGCTCGCCATGAGCAGGCATCTGGAGGTGCGCGACGTCCTCAAGACGATCGTCGCCTCCGCGCGGGAGCTGCTGGACGCGCAGTACGCCGCCCTCGGCGTCCCGGACGACCACGGCGGCTTCGCCCAGTTCGTGGTCGACGGCGTCAGCGACGAGCAGTGGAAGGCCATCGGCCCCCTCCCGCGCCAGCACGGCATCCTCGCCGCGATGCTCCACCAGGCCCGCCCCGAGCGGCTCGCCGACGTCCGCAAGGACCCCCGCTTCGAGGGCTGGCCGTCCGCCCACCCCGAGATGTCCGACTTCCTCGGCCTGCCCATCCGCGACGGCGACGAGATCATCGGCGCCCTGTTCCTGGCCAACAAGAACTGCCCCAAACCGGAAGGCACCTGCGGCTTCACCGAGCAGGACGAGGAACTGCTCGGCATCCTCGCCCAGCACGCCGCCATCGCCCTCACCAACGCCCGCCTCTACGAACGCAGCCGCGAGCTGACCATCGCCGAGGAACGCTCCCGCCTCGCCCACGAACTGCACGACGCGGTCAGCCAGAAGCTGTTCTCCCTGCGCCTGACCGCCCAGGCCGCCGCCCGTCTCGTCGACCGCGACCCGTCCCGCGCCAAGGGCGAGCTCCAGCAGGTCGCCGCCCTCGCCGCCGAGGCCGCCGACGAGCTGCGCGCCGCCGTGGTCGAGCTGCGCCCCGCCGCCCTCGACGAGGACGGCCTGGTCGCCACCCTGCGCACCCACGTCCAGGTCCTCGACCGCGCCCACAGCGCGCGCGTCACCTTCGACGGCCGGGGCATACGGGCCCTGCCCGCCTCTCAGGAGGAAGCCGTCCTGCGCGTCGCCCAGGAAGCCCTCCACAACGCCCTGCGCCACTCCGGCGCCGACACCGTCGAGGTCACCCTCGACCGCCGGGGCGCCGGAGCGGTCCTGCGGGTCACCGACGACGGCCGGGGCTTCGACCCGCAGACCGTGCGCCGCGCCGGACGCCACCTGGGCCTGGTCTCCATGCGGGACCGGGCCAGTGGCGTCGGCGGCACACTGACCGTGGAATCGGCGCCCGGCAAGGGCACCACGATCGAGATGGAGGTCCCCGGTGGCTGACCCAATCAAGGTGCTGCTCGTCGACGACCACCAGGTCGTCCGCCGGGGCCTGCGCACGTTTCTGGAAGTCCAGGACGACATCGAGGTCGTGGGCGAGGCGGCCGACGGCGCCGAGGGCGTCGCCCGCGCGGAGGAGCTGAAACCGGACGTCGTCCTGATGGACGTCAAGATGCCAGGCATGGACGGTGTCGAGGCCCTGCGCAAGCTCCGCGAGCTGAACAACCCCACGCGCGTGCTCATCGTCACCAGCTTCACCGAGCAGCGCACCGTGATCCCGGCCCTGCGCGCGGGCGCCGCCGGCTACGTCTACAAGGACGTCGACCCCGACGCCCTGGCCGGTGCCATCCGCTCCGTCCACGCCGGGCACATCCTGCTCCAGCCCGAGGTCGCGGGCGCGCTGCTGTCCCAGGAGGACAACGGCCCCGGCCAGGGCAGAGCCGGGTCGCTCACCGAACGGGAGCGCGAGGTGCTCGGCCTGATAGCCGACGGCCGCTCCAACCGCGAGATCGCCCGCGCCCTCGTCCTGTCCGAGAAGACGGTCAAGACCCACGTGTCGAACATCCTGATGAAACTCGACCTCGCGGACCGCACCCAGGCCGCGCTATGGGCGGTACGGCACGGTGTGGCCGGATAGGAGCGGAACGCGCGGCAACACGGAGGGTTCCGCTCCGGACCGAGATTCATACTGTCGTGGGAATGTCCCCCGGACGGCGCATCCTCTTCAGGCCTCGCCCGTTCTCCAGTGCGTGCCGCGGCGAACGCAGCGGCAGCCACTAGGGAGGGCTCAGAAAGTGAAGAACCTGAAGAAGGCAGCGGCCGTGACGATGATGGCCGGCGGTCTGATCGCCGCCGGTGCCGGTATGGCCTCCGCCACCGACGCCCACGCCGACGGCAACGCCGTGGGCTCCCCGGGCGTCGTCTCGGGCAACCTCATCCAGGCGCCGGTCCACGTCCCGGTCAACGCGGTGGGCAACAGCGTCAACGTCATCGGTGTCCTGAACCCCGCCTTCGGCAACCTGGGCCTCAACCACTGACCCAGGCCCTCACACGCCCACCGGCCTCCCGGCGCGATCCGGGAGGCCGGTGCCGTCCCGGATCCGGAGGTCAGCGAACCCCCCGCTCCCGCTCCTCCACATACGCGTTGTACGCCGCCACCTGCGCCCGCCGCGCCGTCCGCTCCACCGGCCGCAGCGCCTCGGCCCGCGCCGCCATCTCACCGGACGTCACCGCGGCCCCGTGCCCGTTCTCGGACGCCAGCTCCACCAGCATCCCCACCCGCTGCGCCAGCTCCAGCACCCGCACCGCACGCGGCGGATATCCCGGCGCCAGCACCTCCCGGCCCCGCTCCGCCCGCGCACGGTACGCGTCGATCGCCGCCTCGGCCACCGGTCCCGACCCCGCCACATCCAGTCGGGACAGCACCTCGGTCGCCTCCCGCAGCGCCTCCGCCAGTTCCCGCTCCGCCTCTCCGAGCGAGGGCACATCCGCGGGCGGCGCCTCCCGCACCGGCAGCACATGCCAGACCACCTCGACATGCTCATCGCCCTCGGGCCCGGCCGCGTACACCTCCGGCACCAGCCCGAACGCGGCACCCTGGCAGACGACGGCCTCCTCCGCCTCCAGCGCCCGCGCGTTGAACTCCGGCGGCCCGCTCAGCCCCAGCGGATGCCCCGGCGCGGGCAGCGCCACCCGCAACCCGGTCACCCCGAGCGACCGCAGCCGCCCGAGCGCCAGGGTCAGCCCCACCGGCCCCGATTCACCCGGCAGCCCCTCCACCCGGTGCACGGCGTCCTCGCCGACGATCGCGAGCACCGAGTCATCCGGAGAGACAAGTCCGGCCAAAAGGGCGTTTCCCCAAGCGGCGAGGCGTCCTGAACGCGGTTCCAAGAGCATGCCTCCACCCTAAGGACCGTACCGATGGAATGAAGCGGTGGACCGGTGGCGTAGATTTCGTTGAGGGGTGCGCCCGTCGGCGCACGGACCACCGACGACGCCGAGACCGGTCACACTGCAAGGGGAGACAACGCGCTCATGAGCGATGTTCTGGAGCTTCAGGACGTATCCGTGATCCGTGAGGGCCGGGCTCTGGTGGACCAGGTCTCCTGGTCGGTCAAGGAGGGCGAGCGCTGGGTCATCCTCGGCCCCAACGGCGCCGGCAAGACCACCCTCCTGAACATCGCGTCCAGCTACCTCTTCCCCAGCAAGGGCACCGCCACCATCCTCGGCGACACCCTCGGCAAGGTCGACGTCTTCGAACTGCGCCCGCGCATCGGCATGGCCGGCATCGCCATGGCCGACAAGCTCCCCAAGAGCCAGACCGTCCTGCAGACCGTGCTCACCGCCGCCTACGGCATGACCGCCGCCTGGCAGGAGGAGTACGAGGACGTCGACGAGCAGCGCGCCCGCGCCTTCCTCGACCGGCTCGGCATGAGCGAGTTCCTCGACCGCAAGTTCGGCACCCTCTCCGAGGGCGAGCGCAAGCGCACCCTCATCGCCCGCGCCCTGATGACCGACCCCGAGCTGCTCCTCCTCGACGAGCCCGCCGCCGGCCTCGACCTCGGCGGCCGCGAGGACCTGGTCCGTCGCCTCGGCCGCCTCGCCCGCGACCCCATCGCCCCGTCGATGATCATGGTCACGCACCACGTCGAGGAGATCGCCCCCGGCTTCACCCACGTCCTGATGATCCGCCAGGGCAAGGTCCTCGCCGCGGGCCCGCTGGAGCTGGAACTCACCTCCCGCAACCTCTCCCTGTGCTTCGGCCTCCCCCTCGTCGTCGAGCAGGTCGGCGACCGCTGGACCGCCCAGGGCCTGCCTTTGAGCTGACGCACCCGAAGTGCGCCCTGTCCCAGGCAGGTTGTGCGGTCCTACCATGACCATGTGAACGACATCGACGCATGGGTGTGGTGGCTCATCGGCGCGGCCGCGCTCGGAATCCCGCTCGTGATCACCGCGATGCCCGAACTCGGCATGCTCGCCGTCGGCGCGGTGGCCGCCGCGGGCGTCGCCGGACTCGGCGGCGGAGTGGTCGCCCAGGTCCTCGTCTTCGTGGCCGTCTCGGTCGCCCTGATCTTCGCCGTCCGCCCCCTCGCCGCCCGGCACCGCGCCCAGCGGCCCCAACTGGTGTCCGGGGTCGACGCGTTGAAGGGCAAACAGGCGGTCGTCCTGGAACGCGTGGACTCCTCGGGAGGCCGGATCAAACTGGCCGGGGAGGTCTGGTCCGCCCGCGCTCTCGACAGCGGGCAGGCCTACGAAGTGGGTCAGGAAGTCGACGTGGTGGACATCGAGGGGGCCACCGCGATCGTCATGTGACCTCGCTCGATACGGAACTGGGGGAAGACCCCACGACGCACACAACGGTCTGTCAGACTCAATCGGCAAGATCTTCAACAAGCATAAGATCTGCCGAAGTTGCCGCAGCGGAGAAGGGGTACGGGGAACGACGATGGAACCGGTCATCATCGTCCTGATCATTCTGGTGGTGTTGGTCTTCATCGCCCTGATCAAGACGATTCAGGTCATCCCGCAGGCGAGCGCGGCCATCGTCGAACGATTCGGCCGCTACACGAGGACCCTCAACGCAGGCCTCAACATCGTGGTCCCGTTCATCGACACCATCCGCAACCGCATCGACCTGCGCGAACAGGTCGTGCCCTTCCCGCCCCAGCCGGTGATCACCCAGGACAACCTGGTCGTGAACATCGACACCGTCATCTACTACCAGGTGACCGACGCCCGCGCCGCCACCTACGAAGTCGCCAGCTACATCCAGGCGATCGAGCAGCTCACCGTCACCACCCTGCGCAACATCATCGGCGGCATGGACCTGGAGCGCACCCTCACCTCCCGCGAGGAGATCAACGCGGCCCTGCGCGGCGTCCTCGACGAGGCGACCGGCAAGTGGGGCATCCGCGTCAACCGCGTCGAGCTCAAGGCGATCGAACCGCCCACCTCCATCCAGGACTCGATGGAGAAGCAGATGCGCGCCGACCGAGACAAGCGCGCTGCGATCCTCACCGCCGAAGGTACGCGCCAGGCGGCCATCCTCACCGCCGAAGGTGAGAAGCAGTCCCAGATCCTGCGCGCCGAGGGTGAGGCCAAGGCCGCCGCCCTGCGCGCCGAGGGCGAGGCCCAGGCGGTCCGTACGGTCTTCGAGGCCATCCACGCCGGCGACCCGGACCAGAAGCTCCTCTCCTACCAGTACCTCCAGATGCTCCCGAAGATCGCCGAGGGCGACGCCAACAAGCTCTGGATCGTCCCCAGCGAAATCGGCGACGCCCTCAAGGGCCTCTCCGGCGCCATGGGCAACTTCGGCCCTCTGGGCGGCAATTCGGGCGGCGGCAACGGAAACTCCGGCGGCAGCGGCGCCGAGAAGCGCGAGAACCCCCGCATCGACTAGCGGACAGCGCACTACGACAGTGGGGCCCGCCTTCCCAAGAAGGCGGGCCCCACTGTCAGTTCGGCGAGCGCTACGCGGCGTCCCGGGACAACCAGTCAGGCAGCGCCGAGAACTCCTCAACCCCCAGCGACAGCAGCATCGCGTCCGCCGGAGTCGGCTCGAACGGCTGCCTGAGCAGCGGCATCCCCGCCTCCTCCGGAGTCCGGTTCGCCTTGCGGTGGTTGTCCTCCGCGCACGAGGCCACCGTATTCAGCCAGGAGTCCTGACCACCCTGCGACCGCGGCACCACGTGGTCCACGGTCGTCGCCCTACGACCGCAGTACGCGCACCTGTGCCGGTCCCTGACCAGCACACCCCGCCGCGACCACGGCGCTTGTCTTCGGAACGGCACCCGTACGTACCTGCACAGCCTGATCACCCGGGGCGCCGGTATGTCGACCGCGGCTCCGCGCATGCGCAGTTCGGGGTGGGCCTGCTCGACAACGGCCTTGTCCTGGAGCACCAGAACGACGGCACGGTTCACAGTCACCGTCGACAGCGGCTCGAAGCTCGCGTTCAGTACCAGCGTGTCCCGCATGACCAGCCCACCTCCTGTGTGCAGCGGCCCACCCCCGTGGCGGGCTGGGATCAACTCTGGCCGGGCGCGCCGAGATGGACAACGAAATAAAAAATGCCCGCCCCTGATCACTTCCAAGACCAGGGGCGGGCAAACGTTCCGAGAACGTCAGGCTTCGGCGGGTACCTCGTACTCACCGATCAGCTGGGCGCGCGCCAGCGTGTGGAACCGCAGATTGAAACCGACCACCGCCGGCGAGGCGTCCGAGTCCGGACCGAGCTTCTCCTGGTCCACGGCGTACACCGTGAACACATAGCGGTGCGGCCCGTCCCCCGCGGGCGGCGCCGCACCACCGAAGTCCTTCGACCCGTAGTCATTGCGCGCCTGCACCGCGCCCTCGGGCAGCCCCTCGAACTTGCCGCTGCCCGCACCCGCCGACAGCTCCGTCACCGAGGCCGGGATATCGAACACGACCCAGTGCCAGAACCCGCTGCCCGTGGGCGCGTCCGGGTCGTAGCAGGTCACGGCGAAGCTCTTGGTCTCCGGCGGGAAGCCCTCCCACCGCAGCTGCGGCGAGGTGTTGCCGCCCGCGTAGACCTGAGCCTCCTTGAGGGTCGCGCCCTCCGAGACGTCCTCACTCGTGACCGTGAACGACGGCACGGGCGGATGGAAGTCGTGGGGGAGCGGCCGCCTCTTGAGCTCGGTCACCTCGGTACCTCCTGAGTCGGATCGATCAGTGGGTTCCGAGCCTAGAACCAGTTGCGCTTGGAACCGACCTCGGACAGCCACTGGTTGAGGTACGCCGCCCAGTCGGTGCCCTGGTAGTCGTTCAGACCCACCTGGAAGGAGCGGAAGGTGTCACTGCCCTCGCTGAACAGACCCGGCTTCTTGTCCATCTCCAGCACGACGTCCATGGCGTTCTGATCGGCCACGAAGCTCAGCTCGACCTGGTTCAGACCCCGGTACTGCTGCGGCGGGAAGAACTCGATCTCCTGGTAGAACGGCAGCTTCTGCCGCGTACCGCGGATGTGGCCGCGCTCCATGTCCGCGCTCTTGAAGCGGAAGCCCAGCTGGATGAACGCGTCCAGGATCGCCTTCTGCGCCGGCAGCGGGTGCACATTGATCGGGTCCAGGTCACCGGAGTCCACCGCGCGAGCGATCTCCAGCTCGGTGGACACACCGATGTTCATCCCGCGCAGCGGCTGACCGTCGATCATCGTGACCGGGGTCTCCCACGGGATCTCAAGGCCGAACGGCACCGCGTGCACGGCACCCGCCTGGAGCTCGAAGGCGCCACCGAGCCGCACCTTGGTGAACTCGATGTCCTGCTTGTACTCCTGGTCGCCGCTCTCCACCTCGACCTTGGCCTGCAGGCCCACCGACAGTCCCTCGATCTGCTGGTTGACGGAACCGCCCTGGATCCGCACCTCGCCCTGGACGACGCCGCCCGGAACGACGTTGACCTCGGTCAGCACCGTCTCGACCGACGCGCCACCGGCCCCCAGACTCGCGAGCAGCTTCTTGAACGCCATGACTCTCCCTCTACGACTGCCTTTGATCCCTACAAACGCGATCCGGCCCTGGCCGGTTCCGCGCCCTCACCCTCGCAAGGGGACGGGCCCCTGACCACCCCATGGCCACCACCCATCTGCACTACTCTCGGACGGCGTGATCGCGACCCCCGACCGTACGCCGCTCCCCAGGAGCTTCTTCGACCGGCCCGTCCTGGAAGTGGCCCCCGACCTCCTGGGCCGCATCCTCGTACGCACCACCCCCGACGGTCCGATCGCCCTCCGCCTCACAGAGGTGGAGGCCTACGACGGTGAGAACGACCCCGGCTCCCATGCCTATCGCGGCCGCACGCCCCGCAACAGCGTGATGTTCGGCCCGCCCGGCCATGTGTACGTCTACTTCACCTACGGCATGTGGCACTGCATGAACCTGGTGTGCGGCCCCGACGGCAGGGCCGGCGCCGTGCTGCTCCGGGCCGGCGAGATCGTCGAGGGCGCCGAGCTGGCCCGCAAACGTCGACTCTCGGCCCGAAATGACAAGGAACTGGCCAAAGGCCCGGCCCGCCTGGCGACCGCCCTGGGCGTGGACCGCGCCCTCGACGGCACGGACGCGTGCGCCGCGGGGGAGACCCCTTTGAGGATGCTGACGGGCACCCCGGTCCCCGCTGACCAGGTACGGAACGGACCGCGCACGGGAGTCTCCGGCGAGGGCGGCAACGGTGACACCCACCCCTGGCGCTACTGGATCGCCAACGACCCCACGGTGAGCCCGTATCGGGCCCATGTACCGCGTCGCCGCTCAAGTTGACTCGCCCTGGACAGGCGCGTAACGTAGCCCGAGCCGCTGAACCGGGTACGGCAATCGCCAGCAGCCGGAGCGGCCAACCCACTACCTACTAGATTCCCTTCGCGGGATCGATTTCGGCGTGCCCGCATGCCCGAATTCGAGAACGCAGAGACTCGATTATGAGTTGAGCGGGGAATCGGCTAACGTAGTGAATGTCGAAAGGCCGCGAGGCCGAAAGACAAATCCCGCTGACTGGGAATCAGGCCCGAAAGGATCTGATAGAGTCGGAAACGCAAGACCGAAGGGAAGCGCCCGGAGGAAAGCCCGAGA